>NZ_NEUB01000768.1 GCF_002910825.1 Streptomyces sp. SM1
CGCCGGGAGGCCCGCCGCGAGGCAGCACGGGAGGCCGAGCGCACCGCGCCGCGCCGGTGCTGCCGGGGGGTGTGGCCGCTGGACTGGCGGTGCGGGGAGTGCCGGGAACTTGCAGCGCGGGGCATCGAGGACTTCCCCGCCCTCCCTCCGGGCGACAGCGACAGCGACAGCAGGACACAGCAAGACCACGACAACGAAACGGATGGACGCACGGACATGGCGGGTAAGCGGTGTATCACGGTGAAGCGGATCACGGGGTTTCTGTAGCACGCGACCACGCGCGCGCAGGTGTACACGATCGTGAAGGAGGACGGCCGCGAGTGGCCGTGGATCGTGGTGTCCCCCGACGGTGAACGCATCGCCCACCCGTCCGTGATCAACGACGAGCCGTTTATCGACGACATCCGCGACATTGTCAGGGCGCACGCCGACGGCAAGCCCGTTCCCTGTCTCCCCCGCTGACTCCGATGCCGTCGCTACCCCCGAGGAGGCAATCGGCGAGAGCGCCGAGAGCAGCGACGCGGACGAGGCCGCTCTGGTCACCGCCGACCTCCACAGCCTCCCCACCGGGCGCCTCGCTGCCCGCGAAGACACCGCGTACATCTTCGCCGACATGCACGAGCTGCTCGCCTGGCTGCGTGCACTCGGCGGCCACGTCACCCACCAGGCGGCTGGCGACGGCGTCACCCTCTGGACCCTTCACACCCACACCGAGCCCCGCCGGGACGGCTCCCGGACCCCGGTCCTGGTGCACGCACTCGCCATGACGACCGAGCTGGTCCCCGCCGCCATCACCGACCCTGACGCCTGAAGGGCCCACCGTGAGCACCCTGTTCGACATCGAGCCCACCGCGCTGGTCGTGCCCGACAACACAGTCACTCGTGACCAGTTGCCGAATTTGGCGGACTACGACCTGATCGTTGGGAATCTGTCCGGCGGCAAGGACAGCTGGCTGATGCAGAGCGTCCTGATGGACGCTGCCCGTGCGGCTGGTGTCGCCGACCGCGTGTGGACGTTCCACGCCACCCTGGGCCCGCTGGAATGGCCCGGCGTCGAGTACGGCGGCCAGTACTACCCGAGCGTGTCCGAGCTCGCTGCCCAGCAGAGCGCCGCATCAGGTGTGCCAGCCGAGCGGCACATCGAGGCCACCAAGCTCACTCTGGATGACGATCCGGAGCCGTACGACCTGCTGACGTACATCGCCGCGTACGGCTGTTTTCCCCGGTTGGGCACCAGGTACTGCACGAAGGCCTTCAAGGAGCAGGTCGAGGATGCCTCGTTCACCCCGATCATCAACGGCTTGAAGGTGAAGCTGGGTCTGGCGACCAAGCCCAACGCGGTCAAGTTGACCCGGCGCGTTCGCCGCCTGAAGTCGCTCGGACTCCGCAGCGACGAATCTCGCGACCGCGCCGCCCGCCCCGCCTACCGAAACGTCATGACCAACGGCGTCCGTCACCTGGACGAGTGGTGCCCGGCCAAGGACTGGACCACGCAGCAGGTCAAGGACTTCCACGCGGAGACCGGCTTCCCGCACCACTGGACGTACGACTCCCACCCCGGCGCAGGCGACTGGGCAGGTACCTCCCGCTGCTCCTGCTCCTTCTGCATCCTCGGCTCCAAGCGGGACCTGCTGATCTCCGTACAGCGCCGCCCGCGCCTCGCCGAGCTGATCGCCCACGTGGAGACCGTCCGCGGCGACACCTTCCGCCCCGACATCTCCATGCACGAACTCATCGCCCTGTCCCGCCAGCCTGGCGCGCCCAAGGGCGGCGTGGTCATCCCCGACGAGACCCCCGAGTTCCAGGCCATGAAGGCGTCCGTCATGGACGCCCTTTCCAAGCCGCCCCGCAAGGAAACCAGGCTGGCTGGCCGCCCCCGGACCTCGCTGCCCCTGCTCACCGACACCTGCGCCAGCTGCAACAGGTGCGCCTGACACCAGAACGGACCTCGCCATGACCACCATGACCATCGCGCCCGCCGCCTGACCCGCAACGCAGACCAACCGCCCCAGCAGCACCGGAGCACCACTCAGACCCAGCACCACACCCGCAGGACGGAGAACCGCCGTGACCGCCACCAGCTGCGAGGTAGCCGAGGAGCAGACCGAGGCGGCCGGCGAGTCCCGCGCGGGCAGCGACGCCGACGAGGTCATAACGGAGGTGGACGACGAGGCGGCGGCGGACATCGTCATTCGCCCCAGCCGCGCCCAGGGAACCAGCGTTGAAGGTGACACCCACCCGGCGGCGTGCGGGAGATCTTGAAGCGGAACCGGTACGGGCGCCATTGTCCGCGACGACGGTTCAACCTCTCTGATGAACGGCACCCGACTGACCACCCGGGTCGAGCACCCGACGCCCCACCTGCTGGAGTGCGGGCACCCGCCCATGCCGAGCGACGGCCCCGGTACCGGCTACGCCCGGGACCCGAAGACCGACGAACGGCGCTGTTCCCCCTGCGCGGACGCCTGGCAGCGGGAGCAGATGAAGACGGCCGACGTATGGATCGGCTACACCGGCGAAGACCGTAAGCGGTTCGCCACCTGGTCCGGCGGAGTGCTGGGCAAGGTCACCAGCTACGTGACCGAGGAACGAGTCCGGAGCACGCCCAGCGGCGGCCAGTACCGGATGCGGCACGTGACGGTACAGCCATGGATGCAATCACAAGCTCAATTGAGGGGGAAAGTTCAATGACCCGTGCCCAACTACCGTACGGGTGGGACGGAAAGAAGCCGATCACTCGGGCCGACCGCGGGATGAGCATCAAGGTCGAGGGCCAGGAGCTGGTCTACCGATGCGACGCGTCCGGCCACATGCCCGAGCGGAACACCCGGTACCTGATCCTCAACGAGCGCCCGACGATGCCGCGTGGTGAGGCCCGTCTCGTGGACGACAACGGTCAGACATGGTGGACCGGGGCCGCATACGTGAACCTCAAGGGCACGTTCGGCGACGGTGAAGACCGCATGCTCGCCTGGAAGTTGGGCGAGGCCGACGCGCGGGATGGGTATCCCAGCTACCACATGCAGCAGCAGCGCCGTCCTGTCGGCTCGCACGGCGAGTGGGAGAACTACAAATCCTCGTTCTCGATTCGGGCGACCGGGTGGACCGGACAGCCGCACGCGTTCAAGTCGGAGGCACTGGCGTTCCTGCGCTGGCTGCCGGAGGAACAGCCAGCCTACGAGTGGCGCGGCCGGGTCTTCCAATGGGTGAACGGCTATGCCGGCCGACCGCACACCGTCTACCCGGACGGCAAGGTTGTGCCCGACAACTGATCACGTGCCGCTGTGGATTTTCATGCTCCAGCAGTACGTGCCCCCGGCTGGTGACGAACCGGCCGCATGGGTCGACACAGCGACCCGATACGTGAACTGAAACCGCGCGGGGCGGCGCGGAATCCGATCCGGTCGCGGCTTACTGCGTGCGCCACATGAGTGCACGCATGCGTAAGGGCAAGCCCCAATACAGCGTGAAAGAACGCGAGTTCAGAGGCGCACATTCCATCAGGCATTCGTGGTGCACACCGATGGCATCTGCACAGCAATCGATGTCTGAGTCTAACGGCAGCCCAGGACGCAGCAGCAACGCCGCGCCCCGGGCTTCCGAATGTCAGCCGCAGTAGAAGTCCAGGAGGGGAAACCAGATGCCGCACGTCTACAAGAGGCCCGAAAAGCACTACGTCCAGCCCGGTGACACCGTCGTCGTCAAGCTCGGTGCGTCCGAATGCATGCAGAGTATGGGGCTGACCGGCAAGCTCATGCCGGTCTACATCCTGAGGGACGGATTCGGGAAACTCCGCGACCAGGAGACGGGCCACGACTACTCCATGCCGAACCCGCTCGGCTGGATGGAGTTCTACAAGGACGAGACCGGCTGGTACTCGTACGACGTCTACGAGATCGGTGTGAGCCACACCGTGACCCACGCGACCGGCCGCTTCTACGTCTACGTGGAAGGCAGGCAGCTATTCGGGGTCCAGTCTCCGCGTTTCGAGGAGATGCGCGACGCAGCCCGCGAAATGCACGGGCGGGATATCCCGAGCGCGGAGGTCCGCTTCGTGGAGAACAGCCGCTGTCTGCCCATCTGGTGGTCCCGCTCCGTCGTCGTGCCCCTCGATACCGAGGTCCGCGAGCGGGCTGGCCGCACCTACCGCGATACGTGGATCGACATTCCCGAGTACTTCAACCTGTTCGCCGGCCGGTACCACTTCCAGGAGGTCTGAGCCCATGCGGCCTGCTGCCGAAAAATACCAGAAGTACAGCCGCAACGACGGAATGCCGATCAACCTTCCGGACACAAAGCGAGTCGTCGAGTTCGTCGACCGGCTCGTGGAAACGGTCTGGACGCATGAGGAGCGCCTGGCCTTCGAGGCGAAGTACTACCACAGAGATACCAAGCAGGGGATCGTCGAGTTCTGGCAGGACCGGTGGTTGGAATACGCCCCGGAGATTGCCCGCCACGGCCGGTGCGTTACCTGGAAGCACCAGCGCGACGAGTGGACCCCATACCGAGTCGACGGTGTTCGCCTGGAGGACGGCGAGATCAAGGCCGTGATCCTCAAGGACCGCATGGGTTCGCGGTGGCAGGCGTGGCCGCGGGATCTGGAGCCCGCCCCCGAGCCGCACAAGCCGCTCGTCCCGGTCCGGATGACGACCGGCTACCGCACTGACCCCACGCCGAACCGGGTCAGCGTCGAGACCGCCGTGAAGGTGCTGCGCATGGCGGACCGCTACAGCGATGCGCCCCACGACCCGCACTGGACAGTCACACGCGAGACCTACGCCCACCACGTCAAGGTCGTGATCAAGAGCAACCGCAGCCTGCTGGTCGACAGCATCCGCGTCCCACATGGGGTAGCGCTGCTGGCGGCCGACGGCCGGTTCCAGATCACCCACACCTGGGGGGGGCCACGCGACGCGACGATGGCACGCCCGCTTCTGTGACCAGTTCCTCGGTACGTACGCCACGGACGTCGAGGCCGCCGATCGGCTGCACACCTTCAACGTCAAGCGCATGGGCTGACCGACACCCCGATCCGCCAGCAGAACCAAAAGGGAGCACACGTGCAGATCACAGTCCAGGCCCGTCGACGCCCCAAATGCCGAGCCCGGAAACTGGCGTAGGGGAACGGCCCCCTAGCTAGGGTGGACACATGGATCTTGCGGACGATTTGATCACCCGCCCATACGACGTATACCAGGGGCTGCGGACCGCCTCTCCGGTACACCGCATCACGGGAACGGATGGGCAACCTGCCTGGCTCGTCACCCGGTTCGACGACGTCCGCGCAGGCCTTGCCGATCCGCTGCTGTCGCTGGACAAGACGCATGCGCGTGAGGGCAATTACCGGGGGCTGTCCCTGCCTCCGGCTCTGGACGCCAACCTCCTGAATATGGATCCTCCCGACCACACCCGTCTGCGTCGCCTCGTCGGGAAGGCCTTCACCCAGCGCCGGGTCGAGCAGCTGCGCGCGCCGATCCGCGCCACCGCCGACCAACTCCTGGACGCTCTGGGCGCGGACGGCACCACAGACCTGATCACCGCCTATGCGGCCCCGCTGCCGATCACCGTAATCTGCGATCTCCTCGGCGTCCCGGCAAGCCACCGCAGGGACTTCCGCTCCTGGACAACAGCGCTGATCGCCCCGGATCCGGCCCGCCCCCACGAAGCCAAGGAAGCCATCGTGGCCATGCTGGGCTTCTTCACAGAGCTCATGGCCCACAAGCGGCGCGAGCCGGCCGACGATCTCCTTTGCGACCTGATCGCCGTACGGGACACGGAGGGCGACCGGCTCACCGAGGACGAGCTGATGTCCTTCCTCATCCTCTTCGCTGGCTATGAGAACACCGTCCAGCTGATCGGCAACGGGATCCTGGCCATGTTGCAGCATCCGGACCAGATGGTGCTGCTGAGGCAGGACCCGTCCCGGATTCCTGCCGCCGTCGAGGAGTTCGCCCGTTTCGAGGGCCCGGCCTTGCTTGCCATCCGGCGCTTCGCGATCGAGGACGTGACGATCGGCGGCGTCCGGATTCCGGCGGGCGAGACGGTACTGCTGTCCCTGTCCGCCGCCAACCGCGACCCGGATCGCTTCCCGGACCCGGACCGCCTGGACCTCGGCCGCGATGCCGGCGGCCACCTGGCGCTCGGCCACGGCATCCACTACTGCCTGGGCGCACCCTTGGCACGAGCCGAGACAGAGATCGCCCTGGCCGCGCTCCTGGAGCGGTTCGCGGATCTTGAGCTCACCGGGAACGAACCGCGGTGGCGACCTTCGCTGCGCGCCAGAGGACTCCTCGAACTGCCGGTGCGCTACGCAGCCACCGAGTCCTCGTCCTGACCGAGGCACTCGTCGACGACGCCGCTGCCCTGTCCGGCGTGGGCGGGGCAGCTAGTCTCCGGCCAGTGCCTGCTTGTCGCGCAGGCGCTCACGCAGGGCACCGACCATGGGGAGCGTCAGACCGCAGAAGAGGAACAGCACCGCCAGTCCGCTCAGCGTGGGGCTCACGACCTCCTCGGCCTTCAGCGGCCAGGGATTGTCGAGGGTGTAGAAGATGATGTACGAGCCCTTGGAGAACGCGTACGCCAGGCCGAGGGCCGCCGACACGGAGGACAAGGCGAAGCCGGCGCCGCTCCACGGTCTGATGCCCCAGTTGCGGCGTGCCGTCCTGCCGCACATGAATGCGAGTTCAGCGCAGGTGACCAGGACGTAGGAGAGGTAGATCAGCAGATACGCGGCGACCTTCGGGTCGTCGGCGTACTCGGTCGTGAACTCGACATCGGGCCGGTTCGTGGCCAGGAAGAGCGGCACCAGGATCATCAGTTCCACCGCGGCGGCGAAGCCGCGCTGGAACATCGCGGCCTTCAGGTACTCGGGCCGGTAGGCGAGGTCCACCATCGTGATCTGAAGGAAGGCACACCACAGGACCGCACAGATGTGAGCCACCAGCTTGCCGACGTTGTGCAGGCCCGTGATGTCCTGCAACGCATCGGCCACCGCGGGGACGGCGCACAGGACGCCTAGTGTGCACACCCCGAAGGCGAGGGCGATCGCCCAGGTGGACACCCGCGGATTGCCCACGGCCCTCCGTGTGCAGAGCGCTGTGACCACCAATCCGGCTGCGGTGCACGTCCCGAAGACTATGCCGTCGACCACTTACAAACCCTCCAGTGCATCTGCCGCATAGCGTGCGGCGTCGTCCATACTCCGGCGTCGTTGAGGCTTGTCGGGCGACTTGTCCGCCTCGTCGTCCGGCACCGGCTCTAGACCGAGATCATCCCGACGCTGTTCAAGGTCCGCGATGAGGTTCTGCACCTCGTCGGGCGGCATGCCGTTCAGCAGTGCGAGAACTCGGCGTACCTGAGGATCCTCGAAGGCCTCCAGGGCCTTGAGATCGCCATAGGTGTTGTGCGGCAGAAGATGTGCGGGTGGGACGCCGCCGAGAGCTTCGCACAGTGCCAGGATGGTGCCCACCGTCGGGTTGTCCTGGGAACCCTTGGCCAATTTGGCGATGGCGGCGTGAGACACCGACGGGTGCTCGCCCGGCAGTGCGTCGACGGCGGCAGACAGCGTGCGCGACGAGAACGCGCGGCCTTTGGCATCGCGGCGGGCGGCCATCAACGCGCTAAGTCTCTCCGCCAGAGGGCGGCGGCCGCGCCTCAGCACAGGCAGGGATTGCCGGACAGGGCCTGGGGGCCGTCCTGCTGCAGGCTGTACACCACTATGTATCGGTCTCTCACTCAGGCGGGGTTCGGTGCTGTGTATTTTAGTTGACATAGCCGGGGGCGCAAGGCAGGATCACGATAGGGTGAATGAAACCCTGCGCAGCAGATTGATTACTGACCGTAACGACTGTAGTGCGGGAATGATCTCCTGGGTGCTGGGTCCCCAGTAGCCCGAAGAGTTGGACACGACGGCGGTGGATGCGGCGTTGGTGTTTGCCGAACTGCGGCTCACGCTCGCAGTTCGGGCGCTGCACCGGCAGGGGGAAGAGTTGAGGATGGAGCTGGCATCCAACAGCAGTGACCATGTTGGCCGGGATGTGCGGGGAGAGTCAGCCATGGCGCGTGCTCTTCGTGAACGCCACTGCTCTCGACGGGAGAGGGTGAGCGCCGGGGGAGGGGCTCGTCCGTGCCCTCGCGTGACTCCCCGCCGGGCGCAACTGGCCCGCGCCCGCAGATGGCGCCGGGCCGAGCGCCTCGCGCATCCCGCGGTACCTCCCGCGGGATGCCGTCTCGAGCGGGCGGCACCTCCACGCCCCCCGCTTCTTCTTGCCGGCGCGCGGGTGGGTCAAAGCGCACCTCCAGGACCAGTAATGCGAATCGACGGAAGCGGAGCCATGAGGTCGTGATCACTGAGTGCCTGTGCCGGCCAGCCGGTACCGGAGGCACTTCACGACCTCGTCCCCACTCCCGAGGAGCGCACCATGCTGACTCTGGGCTCACTGCCCACTGACCGGCCGGAACTCGAACTGACATTCGTAGCAAGCGGTTCCCTGCGTGCCCAGACCGCGGAGATCACCGGCGTGGTGACGGTGGCGCCGGAGCAGCTGCTGGAAGACGGTGTCCCGTCGGCTCTGCCTGACGGCTCGCTCGTCTTGATCACCGGAATTTCTCCCTTCCGCCTGCGTGGCCGTATCACCACGGTTCTCGATCTGTTGCTGCAGCGGATAAGCCGGGACGGCGGCGCAGGTCTGGCCGTCAGTGCAGCTCCCGGGGCGCGCCAGCCGTTCCCCCCGGTCATCGTGGACCGGGCCAGTGGGCTGGGCATCGCCCTGCTGATCACGTCTGCTCCCACCGAGTGCTGGGAAGGCGTGCATGAGGAGATCCAGCAGTCCCGCCTGAGGTTCGCTGAGCGTCGTGCCGCCCAACTCAGCTCGCTGTTACAGGAGTTGCCGGCCCAGCTGGCCGATTCCAGGGCCATGCAGCGCATCGCGGACTGGCTCGCCCGGGTCCTCGACTGCCAGGTTCTGGTCAGCGAACCGGAGCGGGTCCTCGCCGCCTCACCGGCCACGGCAGCAGAGCAGCTGGCTCAGGCCATCATCCGGCAGTCCGTCGACGGAGTTCTCCCCGAGACGCTCTCCGGACCCCACACCCAGCTCATCTCGCTCGCCCCGGCCTCGGCCGCGGACACCGTACTCGCGGTGGCCCGCAGAACCCCATTCGACGAGGCGGATCTGCGGTTGCTGCGTCATGCGGCGAAACTCCTGGGCCTCGTGGACCAGGCGCACCGCGAATACCGGGCAGCCTCCGGTGCCTCCCAAGCGGCGCGCAGCGCAGCGTTCGAGCTTCTTCTAGACGGCGAGGTTGAAAAGGCGCGGCGTGTCATGGCCAATTTGGCGCCCGGACTTCTGGAAACGGAAACCGCCCGCGTCTTCGTTGTGGAGACCCAGCCGTCACGCCGGGAGCTGACTGTCCGCCGCTGCAGGACATCTGTCGGCCAGCATGCCCTCGTCGTGCCTGCCCCGAGAGACGACCGGCGGATACTGATCGTGCAGCCGATCCGCCCCGACGAGGATTCCGGGGAGGATGTCTCCGCCGAACTCACCCGCCTGGTGGGCGCATTGGGGCCGCCGTCGTCTCTGGGGGGCAGCGGCGTCTACTCCATGGCCCTGCTCGCCGACGCACTTCACGAGGCCATCACCGCCCAGAGGTTTGCCGCCTTCCAACCTGACTCCGTGGCCCTCTCCGTGCACGGCTCCGACCTCGTCAGTCTCCTGCCGCAGGCGGAAGCGCAACACTGGGCCCGCCGCCTGCTGCACCCGCTGATGCGCGACGAGACGCAGTGGGAGTCCATGCGCGAAACCCTTCCGGCCGCCCTCGCCTACCCATACACGGTGGCCGCCCGCCGGCTGCGCCTGCACCGCAACACGGTCATGCGCCGCGCCTCACGAGCCGCCGAACTCCTGCGCATGGACTTCACGTCCATAAGCGACCGCATAGCCGTCGCCCTGGCCATGGAACTGGTCACGCAACGAGAGGGTTCCGCCTCTCCGCGGCTGGCCGGTGCGGAACCGCCCTCCTTGGCGCGGCTGTTGGACACTCCCCAGGTACACGCCTGGGCACAGACCTTGGTCAGACCGGTCCAGGCAGACCGGCGTGACCTCCAGTCCACGGCGCTCGCCTGGCTCACCTTCGACGCGCACGTCGAGCCGGCAGCCCGCGCGCTCGGTCTCTCCGAGGTCACAGTGCGTTCCCATCTGCGCGCCGTGGAGAACCACATGCAGCGCGATCTCGCCACCCTCGCGGGCGTACGCGATCTGCAGTTCTCACTTCATGTCGTCACGGGCCAGCCTGATCTGCCCTCAGATCAGCAAGGGCTGTCTGTCGTTGCCTGCTGAGCGCCTCGGCGTCACAGAACTCGGCGTGAGAGAGACCCCTCCTTCTTCTTCCTCATGTGGTCGGCCTTCGCAGCTCGTCGAGGGGCGGCACGTCTTCGACGGCCATGTCCGCACGCACCCGCACAAAGCGCACAGGGTGGCGCAGACGGCCGCGGGCGTCCCGGGAGACATCCACGCTGATCTCGACGACGGTCTCCGGAACGACCAGAGACACCTGCAGTTTCTCCCGTGATCCCCAGCCGGCGGAGAAAGACCACCCGGCCCACGGGTGATCCGCTACCGGGCGCAAGAGACCGCCCATGATCTGAGCCTGAACTCCCGGCAAGGCGCTCGTGCGTCCCGCATACTGCAGTCGTCCGTCGAAGTCGTGCCTGCCGAGCAGCAGTGTCCGGGGACGGTGGGGCGCCCCGGTGACCGCACCGACGATCATCTCCAGGGTGTCGCGCACCCGGAACTTCCGCCAGGAGCGTTCTCCTGGCCGATAGCTTTCGCCGCCGTCCTTGAACACGCAGCCTTCCACGCCGGCCACGGACCAGGCCAGCCACCCTCGGGCCACTTCGGCATCGTTTGTTGACGGGCACAACGTCCACGGCGCAGCCAGCCCCTCCCGCTGGAACAGGGTCTCGAGTGCCCGCCGTCTCTCGACGTATGGGCGTTCGCGCAGGCTCTGGCCCTCGACGTGGAGCAGGTCGAACACGACGTAGTGGGCCAGCTGGGCAGCCGCGGCCTGCTGAGCGACGGCGCCCCGGCGGTGCAACCGCTGCGTGAGCCGCCCGAACGCGAGCCTGTTCTCCTCCCACACGACCAATTCGCCGTCGAAGACGACGGAAAAGGGCAACCGCCGAAGGGCTGAGGTGATCTCCGGAAAGGCCGCGGATAGATCACTGCCCGTGCGCGAGCGCAGCGCCGTAGGGCCGGTAGCATCGTGTGCCGCGAACGCCCGGAAGCCATCCCATTTCGGTTCGGCAAACCAGTTCAAGGGTAGTGCAAACGTCTCGACGGGAGTCGCCAGCATTGGCTCGGAGGGAAGGTCGATCACATCGGAGGGCTACCACAAACGCCTCGCGGGACGAAGGAAGACACGAGGAAAAACGGCTCGTCAGTATGGGGTTAGATCACCTTCCACGTCACCGCAAGAGACCACCGGGAAATGTCTCTCTATCGACCAACCTGCCGTTCGTGGCGTGGTGTTCAGGGTGGGGCGGAAGTTTGCCAAGTGATAGACGAGCTACGCGTGCGGCCTGAAAGTGTGCAACCCCGACACCCCTGTCATGAGGAAGGTGCACTTCCGCGCCGGCATGTAGCCGACTGGTGCAATACCGACAGGTGTCAACGGCCAGTTTGTGCACCGGCGAAATGGCATCGCCACGCGCATATGCCTAGCGTTGCCGATGCAAGCCCGGCCAACCATGAGGCGAGTGAGGCTCAAGCCGAAACTGCCCACGGGGAAGCCGACAAAGCCCGCGGCGGTGAACCGCTGCACGCACCGGGAGGCGGGCGCTGAAAGGTGGTTGGAGCCACCGCATATGAAGGAGCGCACCGATGATCCACCCCCACCCCGAAGCGTCCAACTCTGACGAGTTCAAAGGTTTCGATGAAGCCCGGCGCATCATGTGGTGCCATGAAGCTCGTGCCCGCGTGTACGAACGGTTCGAGCAGACGAGCTTCATCGGTGACACGAACGTTGCAGCGGTCCACGTCGACAACACCACCAGGGCAGACCGTGTGTTCCTCGTGGCTTTCGACAAGGCCGGCCAGCAGGTCGGCGTCGACACGCTCTTCATCGACGAGCCGAATCAACACCTCGGCATCGCGCCCGAGTTCGACCACGATTTCACCGGCATGGACGTCGTTCCGGACTCTCAGCTTGACCAGTCCATCTCTCGCGAGAACGGCTGGGTCGTCAACCTGAAGGTACTGCGCGAGTACGACCCCTTGGCCGATCGCCGGGCCACGCAGCGTGCGGTGTTCCTGGCACATCTGCAGGACATGATGAAGAACGGTGATGTCCGCGGATTCCTGTTTGGCCGGGGTGAGTCCGACGACACCGATGCGGCGTGAGAGACCACGACCTCGTACCTCAGACGACCCCCGCCGGCAGCCTGGCTGGCGGGGGTCGTCTGATCTCTGACGCTGTTACGAGTGCTGCGTTTCGCAACAGGGGAGGGCATCAGCACAGCTGATCCGGGTGTCGAACCCAGGCCGAGTGCTTTGCGGGGAGACATGCCGTGGACCGGCTAACGCCGGTCCCGGGTGACGCCTCGCGGTGAGCTCTACGAGGCCCACGCAGTTCGTCTTCGACATCGTCGACCAGAACCTTCCCCCCCCGACCTCGAGCAGCGACTGGGCGGCAGAGCCCAGGACCGCCTCCGCCGATTCCGGGCTCCCGCTGGACGACGTCCTCGATCTGAGCACAGCGCTCGATCTCGTCGATGCGAAGATCGAGCTGCTCAGCGAGTACAAGCTCAAATACCCGCAGGACTACGCGCCGGATGGCATCCGGTCCATGAACGACGAGGTCGAGCAGCTGCACCAGCTGCGCACGCGCCTGATGGACCTGCAGGCCCGCCGGGAAGCAGAGTCCTCCGCCCTGAGAAGACGACGATGCCCTGACCGCCTCGTGGCGGTCAGGGCATCGAATCAGGCTCGGTACGCGGCAGTGCCGCCCTGCCGGGTCGTCACACCGGCGGGATGAGCAGCGAGGCCCCCGCGTAGATGAGATCCGGATTCTGGATCTTGTTCGTCTCGACCAGGATGCCGATCGGCATCCCCGTCGTCCCCGAGATCGCGGTGAGCGTATCGCCTGGCTTGATGGTGTACGGCTTCGCCTTCGGCGCGGGCTTCGCCTCGGCCGGTGCACCCGATCCGTTGGGCTTGTCCTCGTCGCCGCGACCCGGCGTCGGATCCTGACTCGCCCCGTTCTCGTCCTGCTTCCCCGTGCCGCCCTCGCTCGGCTGCTGGGCGCTGCCGCCTCCGGCGTTCTTCTCGCCGGGATTCACCGGTGCCTCGACCGGGGCGTGATTGCCCTGCAGTGCCTGGATGAAGCCGCCGTCGGACGTCGCGAGCTGCGTCAGGCCCCATCCGGCGAAGAGCGCCGCTCCGCCCACCATGACGCTGGCGGCGATGACGGGTCCGTTGCCGAAGCCCATCGGGCCGGCGTGACTCCCGGCAGCTGCTCTCGTCTGCGCCGACGGCTTCGACGTCGTCCCCACTGGCCTCTGAATCGTAGCCGTCATCCCTGTCCCGACTCCTCTGTGAATAGCACGCACAATCATTCATGTCCGACATTGGCATTCTACTCATAGTCGAACTGAAGTTGATAGAATAAGGGATTGGATGGCAGTCCGAATCCTGTCCGATAGCCCCCCAATGGACCCCTGAGTCACCGACCGCCAGACCGAACGAAGGAACCGCATCACCATGGCCAACTACTCCATCTCCGCCAGCCAGATCACCGAGGGCAAGAACGTCTTCATCCGCGGGAAGCTCGGCTTCGCCGTACTCGCCCGCCTCATCGAAGGCACGGAGCTCGTTGCCAGCGACCAGCGCAAGACGAAGAACGGGATGAGCCCCATCGGCAAGCCGCACACCACCGCGACGATCATTCACGCCGAGGTCCAGTTCGCCGATCCGAACAACCCCACCCTCGAAGAGCAGTTCGTCTCCGAGCGCCGCTACGACTCCCCGAAGCGGCCCGAAACCGGACCCAACTACTCCATCGACTCCAAGGGCAGCACCCTGCCGGTCATCGCGATCCCTTCTCCGAAGGGCGACGGCACCTACGACCAGGACGAGTCCGGTCAGGAGCTCGCGCAGGGCCTCGACGTCACGCTCGTGCTGCGCACCTACAAGCCGAAGAACTTCAACAACCGAGGCCTGGCCCTCGAGCAGGTGATCGTCCACGAGGCGCCGCGCTACTACAAGGCCGGCGGCATCGACCAGGCTGAGCTGGCTGCGCGTGGCATCGTGCTCAACGGCACGCCGCGTCCCGTTCAGGCCACTCCTGCCAGCGCTGCCCCTGCCGCCGCCGTCCCGGTGGCGACGGAGGTCGAGGACGGCCTGTCCTTCCCGGCCCCCCAGCCGGCGTCCGCACCTGTGGCCGTGGCCGCGCAGGCTCCCGTTCAGGCTCAGGCCCCGGCGACCGCCGTGGCTGCGCCCGTCGCTGCGGCTCCTGCTCCGGCCGCGGCTCCTGCCCAGCAGGAGACCCTGGAGCAGAAGCTCGCGCGCCTTGAGGCCGAGAACGCCTCCCTCAAGGACGCCGGTTCGGCCGTGGGCTCGCCCGTGGCCACCGACCCCTGGAACGGCTCCGGCCTGGCCCAGCAGGCGGGGATCACCTACCAGGGCTGATCCACGCTGACCCTCGATGAGACCCCCGTACTCGCATCCGTGCGGTACGGGGGTCCTGTCTTTCTCTTCCCCTCCTGACGCCTCCGACCGAAAGCGTGCGTCCCACGATGACTCCAGCCGACCCCCATGCCTGGTTCCCGCAGTTCTACGGCAACCCCGCGATCCGCACTCTCGCCAGTGCCTGTCGGTGGACCATCTCCGGACAGATCGGGGAAGAGACCCCCGACAATCCCACCAAGCCGCCGAAGCGCAAGGCCCCGATCGACGTACGGCACCTGCTCGCCGGCTGCACGTCCAGCTGCAAGCACGCCAGCCCACTACGCGGAGCCTTCGCCCTGGACGAGACCTGCCTGCTCACCCTCGACGAACTCACCGCGGCGATACCGAACGCCGCGAACACCGCCTTCTACCTCCAGGCCCAGACTGACGGGCTGCTCGTCCTCGACATCGAGGCCGACTGCCCGCCAGGAGTGGCCACAGACCTGCTGCGGCTGCCGGGCATCCTCTACTCGGAGCTGTCGATGTCCGGCCAGGGCTTCCATCTCGTCATGCCGCTGCCGAAGAACTTCCACGACTTCCCTGTAGCCGCCGGCAAGCGCGTCCTGCGTGAGGAACACGGCTGGTACGAGCTGCTCCTGGACCACTGGTCGACCTTCACCCGCCAGCCGGTGCCCGATCGCATCGTCGCTCACGTCAACACAGCAACTAATGTGCCGGCCTTCGCCTCCATCGAGGACCTCTACGCGCAGCTGGCCGTGAACGCCAGCGAGAGCTCCGGTGCTTCAGCATCAGCTGTCGACACCACCGAGGACATGCCCGACATCCCGTACTCGCAGGCGATCGTCGAGCAGGCCCTGGCCAGTGCACGCCATCAGCTCCGGGATCCCGGCGACTTCAACCACGACATGTCCCGCTGGGAATTCTCGGTTCTCGCCTCGCTCTACGGCTGGATGCGGACGCAACTGCGCGCCTACAGCGCCCTCGGCGTCGAGTACTCGACGGGCGACACCGCGTGGTTGCTCTACAAGGCGGCGGTCGATGTCATCCCTGCGCGCCCCAAGCACCGCGAGCGGCGCAACGGCCGGCCCTTCCTCCTCGACCGGGCGGCTGCGCTCGTGGCCGACCGCGAGGCCCGTTCCTCGTCGACCAACTGACGCTCTGTTCCTGCTGCTGCTTCTGCTCCTGGTTCATCTGCTGCCTCCGGCAACGGGGGTGGGGTGGGTGACGGGTGCTGCGGCGGGGCCGGGCACAGGTGGAGGACAGTGCTGGATCGCGCGGAGCGCGATCGGGTGGCGATGTGCAGCGGGGCTCCATCGCCACCAATGGCGGGAGTGCAGGTCTCCGCCAGGCTCCGACGGCGCGGCCCGCGCCACAGGACCCTTCACGGCCTATGCAGCCTCGGCGGCGCCGAGAGCAGCAGCGCCGTCCTCCGACATCTCTTGGCTTTCTCTCTCTTCCTCGCCCACGCACAGAAAAGACGTCGACATGAAGTTCAACGACACCCTGACGACCCTCATCAAGCAGTCCCTTGAGGTCGGCGCGACGCCCGCTCTCATGGGCGAACCCGGCATCGGCAAGTCCAGCTTCGTCGAGGACCTGGCCTACTCCATGGGCACGCAGGCATTCACGCTGCCGTGCAACCAGCTCGCCGACAAAGCAGACCTCACCGGTGCGCGCCTGGTGCCGTACACCAAGGACGACGGCACGCAGAGCTACAAGCAGGTCTTTTACCCGCACCAGGTGATCCAGGAGTGCATCGACTACGCCGAGAAGAACCCGCGCGAGTGGCCGATCCTCTTCCTCGACGAGATCAACCGCACCACCTCCGACGTCACCTCCGGCGCGCTGACCCTGGTCACGCTGCGCCGCATGGGGTACGTCGACCTGCCCAAGAACGTCCGCATCGTCGTGGCCGGCAACGACAGGGGCAACGTCACCTCGCTCGACGAGGCAAGCCTGTCCCGCTTCGCGATCTTTCACGTCGAGCCCGACGCCGCCACCCTCATGTCCGTCCTCGGCGACAACATGAACCCCTGGGTGAAGACGGTGCTCACGCAAGCCCCCGGGCTCGTCTTCCAGAAGTCGACGCCCGAGGCCATCGTCGCCGACGGCCAGGACGACGACGACAACGGCAACGTCACGATGGCCGATCTGTTCGACGGCGGCGAGGAGATGAACCAGCTCACCACGCCGCGCACCATCGACAACCTGTCGAAGTGGCTCAACGCGGCCGACCCGCAGCAGCTGGCGCAGTATCTGGCCACCCCGATCCAGATCGGCGACCGCGAGACCTCGCTGCTGAACGAGGCCATCGAGGCCTACGTCGGGGACACCATGTTCACCACGCAGCTCGTGGCCACCATCGCCCAGGACCTGGCGAGCAACGTCGGCGGCGTGCAGCAGAACCGGGTGAACGTCCCGAAGCCGAACTGCTACCAGAGCTTGAAGGCCGCAGCGACCATGACCGACATGGCCGCGGTCATCGCGACGCTGACCGACAACGAGAAGTCCGGGTCGCTGCTGTACGCGCTCAAGGAGAGCAAGGACAACGCGCGCCTCATCGAGCAGCTGGCCCAGGCCATCACCCAGATCGAGCCGGAGCACACCCGCACGCTCATCGAGATGGTGACCAGCCAGCAGATCGACCGCCAGAACCTCGAGGCCTTCATGGAGATCGACGCTCCGATCGTCAACCAGGCCAAGCCGGTCCTCTCGGCCTTCCTCTGATCGCTCGCTCACCGGTGGTGGGGACTACTGCGGTGCAGTCCTTGCTGCAACTCCCCACCACCGGCGGCGTTCTGCCGCTGCCTTGTCCTCAGAAGGAGACCACGACCCATGACGATCACCGTCACGAACCAGAAGCCGGCCGTACTCGACGCACTGCACACCATCTCGTGCACCGGTGATTACGACCCGATGCCGGCGATCCAGCAGACCCTCATCGACCCGCTGCTGGAGCCGTTGAACCCCAACGCCCCGGCGAGCATCACCGACGCCCAGGGCGCTGATCTGACGGGGAACATCCCGGATCTGGTCCTGAGCTGCCTCGGCGACACGCTGAACGTGGCCAGCGAGCAGACCGTCAAGGAGCTGCTCGGGCAGACCCTGATCAACTTCGACCAGGGCACACCGCTGCCGGTCGCCGAGCTCTTCGCCGTCCAGGCCGGACAGCAGAACAAGATGCCCGCGCCCTCCCCGCGGGTGCTCTACACCGCGCAGGCTGATGTCCTCCCGGCCGCGAAGGCTCTGCTGGCGGGGACCGGCGACGAGAGCGCCTTCTTCGCCTCGATCGCCTACACCTTCCACCCCGACACCCTCGGGTTCTGGTTCCAGTCCTCCGCGGCCTTCGACGACTTCAAGATCTGGCTGTCCCAGCAGACACAGACGATGGCCAGTGCGTTGCCGCTGGCCACCACCAAGCTGCTCAACGACTTCACGGCCCTGTCCCTGAAGGGGCTCACCGAGTCGCTGCTGGTGCGCAAGGACGACTCTGACGCCAACGATGAGCACTCCTTCGCCCGCGTGCTCGTGCACATGCTCATGAACTACATCGAGCAGCAGCGGGTCCAGGCCAGCCAGCAGAACACCGCCCTGGACACAGGCGTCCTGCCGTTCACGATCGGGGAGTTGTTCTGCCCGCGCTCCCTCGTCCTGGTCAACGTCGAGGCCCATGCCCGGGCCACCGCGGCGAAGATCACGGGGGAGTGGAACCTCATCAACCAGTCGCTGGCCTCGCCGGTGAAGGTCGTCTCGAACACGTCGCTGTCCAAGCTCACGTCGCTGCCACGGGCCGCCGCCCGGGCCGCCGCCCTGGGAGCCACGCAGCAACCGGGCCAGCCTGGCAGCCGTAGCGCCCAGGTGGCGTTCCGCAAGCAGCCGCCGAGCAAGCTCGACCTGCTCAAGGACATCACCCGGGTGCTGCGCCGGATGGGCAAGGTCAACAAGTCACAGAACATCTTCCGCACAACGAAGGCGACCTTCCTCAAGGCCAACCGTCGGGACCCGGACGACTGCAACAAGCCCGGCCGGATCACCTCGGTGCAGTACATGCCCGACCTGCACATCTACATCGACACCTCCGGTTCGATCTCCGAGGAGAACTACCAGGAGGCGGTCATGATGCTCATCCGGATCGCCAAGAAGCTCAACATCAACCTGTACTTCAACTCGTTCAGCCACTTCCTGTCCCAGGAGGTGATGCTGCGCACGGAGAACAAGTCGACGACTCAGATCTGGAAGGAGTTCCGCAGGATCCCGAAGGTGTCGGGCGGAACGGAGTACACCCAGATCTGGCGGTACATCAACGCCAGCCGCGTGCGCCAGCGCAGGCTCTCGCTCGTGGTCACCGACTTCGACTGGCTGCCGCCGTCCACGCGCCAGGACCACCCGAAGAACCTGTACTACGCACCGTGCTCCGCCATGGACTGGTCGTTCATGGTTGACCTGGCAAAACGCTACGCCGACTCGATGCAGCACATCGATCCGAGCATCCGGCAGAAGCTCCTCGGCATGGTCGTCTGACCCTGCTGCCCCAAGAACCGCCAAGAGCGGTGTCGTGCAACCAACTCCCCTGGCTGGCACCGCTCTTGGCGACCCCTGACTTTCCCTCTCACTCATCCATATCCCTGCTCGGGACACCGTGGCGCATCCACCCAGCGCGCCACCACGCCGAGCGACTCGCACCGAAGGAGGACCCGGTGGGTCTCAGCAACTTCACACCCGGCGGCTCCGACGACGACAAGGGCAACGGCGGTGGCGGCAGCTTCCCTCCGCAGTTCCCGTCCGCGGCCTTGCCGTCCAGCGGTGGCAGCGCCGATGACGTCAAGGAGCTCCTCGTCGACTACAACGAGAAGTTCAAGAACGCCGATCCGACCATGTTCCGTGACACGCTCATCGGGCAGGTCCTCTCGGTCATCATCAGCAAGACCAAGCCCAACGCTCTGCTGGTCGGTTCCGCCGGCGTCGGCAAGACGAAGATCGTCGAGGACATTGCACGGCGCATCGCGCTCGGCGACGCCCTCATTCCCGACCAGCTCAAGGACTACACGATCTACGAGCTGCCCATCACCAACATCATCGCCGGGACCGGCATAGTCGGCTCGCTGGAGGAGAAGGTCAAGGCAATCGTCGAGTTCGCCTCGGACCCCAAGAACAAGGCCATCCTGTTCATGGACGAGATCCACCAGATCACCGGAGGGTCCGGCAGCCATGGCGACGCCGTCGGCCGCAAGATCTCGCAGATCCTCAAGCCGGCCCTGGCCCGCGGCGACATGTCCGTCATCGGTGCGACCACCAGCACGGAGTCTCGTGCCTTCGATGAGGACCCGGCCTTCGCCCGTCGCTTCACCCGGCTCATCGTCGACGAGCTGAGCGTGGAACAGACGCTGGCCGTGATGACCACGGTCCGGCCCGGCCTGATGGCGCACTACCGTCACCAGATCGGGGTCTCCGACGACGTCCTGGCCTCGGTGGTGCAGATCGCCGAAGCGAACTCCCGGGCTGGCCAGCACCGTCCGGACAACGCCATCGCGCTGCTCGACCGGGCGATGGCTGACCGGGTCCTGGAGCAGAAGAAGCTCATCGTCCAGGCCGAGGTCGCCGGCGACACGGCGCTCGCGCAGACCTTGCGGTCCATTCCGCAGGTGCCGCTGACGAGCACCCGTGTGCTCGATGTGGCCAAGCGCCTGATGACCGGAAACGCCCAGCGCAAGGACCTCGACGTTGCCGCGCTGAGCGCCACGCTCACCAGCCGCCTGCAGGGCCAGGACGACGTGCTCGCCAAGCTCACGGACCGTCTGGCCCGCGAAGAGCTCGACCTGTTCCCGACGAGGACGCCCACGACGTGGCTGTTCGCCGGGGCCTCGGGTGTGGGTAAGACCGAGGCGGTCAAGATCATCGCTGAGGAGACGACCGGCACCGAGCCGATCATCCTCAACCTGACCGAATTCCACAGCGAGTGGTCGACGTCGAAGATCATCGGCGCACCTCCCGGCTATGTCGGATCGGACTCCAACCAGGAGCTCCCGTTCGACACGCTGGAGTCCAACCCCCACCGGGTGATCCTGCTCGACGAGTTCGAGAAGGCCGACAAGGCCGTGCAGCGCCTGTTCCTCTCGGCATTCGACGAAGGCTACATCCGCAATGCCCATGGCAAGATCCTGGACTTCTCCAAGGCCCTGGTCATCTGCACGACCAACGCCGCCCGTGATTCGCTCGACGGCAAGATGATCGGCTTCGGCAACAACCCGAAGACCATCTCGAACCAGAGCCTCAACAAGGCACTGGAGCAGTTCTTCGACGCCGAGCTGCTGGGCCGGTTCTCACTGGTCGTGGGGTTCAACCCCATCGACCGGCAGACCTACCGACAGATCATGGCCGCCGACTACGAGCGGCAGCGTGAACGGATCGTCGAGGCCAAGCCGCGGCTGGCCCAGGCGCTTCCCGCGTCGATGCCCGACGACGAGCTGCGCGCCATCGAAGAGACCACCTACGTGGACTCCCAGGGTGCGCGGCCGGCGCGCAAGGCAGTTCGCACCTGGATCGAGGACTACCTGCTCGCTGCCCAGACCGGCGGCACAGCCTCGGCATCCCCCTCGGATGACTGAGCAGCCGTCCACATCGCACCGAGCGCTCCTGTTCCGGATGTTCCGGAACAGGAGCGCTCGGCGTCAAGTCCGTCGACGACATCACAGCGGCGCTGGCCCGGCCCTGACCAGCATCGCGGGGGCGAACACGCTCCCGCGTCGGGCGGCCGGGCCTGGACCAGACAGCGGCCGCCGCCGGCCCGGCTCCGAGGCGCCGGGCCGGTGCCACCCCACCGAACAGGAAGTGACATGACCGAAGAGATCCGGAGCACCGCAGGGCGCCCGATCGGGGCACGCGGTCTGAAGACTCGCAGCCAACTGCTGCTCTGTCTCAAGGAGTTGCTGGCCGAGCACGGCTATCACGCGACGAGAGTGATCGATGTCGCCCGTCGCGCGCGTACCTCGCCCGCGACCTTCTATCAGTACTTCGCAGACGTCGACGCGGCCGCCCTGGAGCTGGCTCGGCCCGTGGCGCAGGAGGGAAGCGACGGACTGATCTACGCGGAGATCGGCAGTTGGTGGGGCGGCGGGCGTCACGCGGCCGGGAGCACGGTGGACGCCTTCTTCGCGTTCTGGCGGGAGCACGAGGTGGTCCTGCGGGTGGTCGACCTGCGGGCGGCCGAGGACGACAGCCGGTTCGCCGAGATCCGCCGCCGCATACTCTCCGGTCTCCTGGGGCACCTGGAGTACGCGATCACCGCTCGTCCGTCATCACCCGGCGCGACGGACGACTCCTTCGCCGCGGCCGAGGCGCTGACGGTGCTGCTTGCCTCGGCCGCCGGGCACCAAAACCCCGAGACAGCGGACTCACAGGTGGTTCGCCAGATGCTGGTCGAACTCATCGCCCGGGCCGTGTCCGGCGGAACCGTCGCCGTCCAGCTGCCGACTGCGTGACCCGTCAGGGACGCGAGTCGAGCACGCGATGTCCGACCGGCGACACGCTCGCGGTAGTGACGTGGTGCGCTAACCCCGGCCCAGACGGGCCGGGTACCCGCCACAACCCTCTCGGGAGTACCGCGTTGGCCGTGACCGCCAATGTGATCGACACGCTGATCGGGCGGCCACGGGCCAGCGACGGCTCGGGCCAGCCCGCACCTGGCCGGACCGCCCTTCCCCACCAGACGACTTCGGCGCCCCGCCTCCCGGCCGGGCACCACTGATTCCACTGCCCATGGGCCGTGCAAAGGACGTCCGTCATGCCACTGTCGCTCTCTCAGCTCGAGAGGCACCTGCTGGGCGCCGCCGAGGTGCTGCGCGGCCCGCTGAGCCCGCACCAATCTCAGGACTATCTGCTGCCGTTCGTCTTCCTGAAGCACGCCAGCGACGTACCTCGCCCCCACGCCCTCATTGCTCAGAAAGGGGACAGCCATGTCCACCATGCTCCCCAAACCTCTGCTCCAAGAGCATCGAAAGCGAGCCATGGAGCTCTCCGCCGCGGCCCGAACGAACCTCACCGCCCATGTCCGGAGCACCGATGAACTCCGCGAACTGGGCCTCATGCTTGGCCTGATCGAGGTCGATCCCGCAGGATCCCTCGTCACGGCCTGTCCCTGGGATCTCGATGCCGACGATGCTGCCGTCGATGGAACCGACCGGCGCCGCTCGGAGTCGACCTCGACGTGAGGTGAGTTGCCGCTGATGAACGACCGCGCGCCTGGGTAGCGCGCGGTGTCCGGGGCGTGGCTTCGCCACATACCCCGGACTCAGGGGCCTAACGGCCCCTGACGGGTGGGTTGAGAGGAACACGGGCGGGGCTCGTCGGCTGACGAGAGCCCCGCCCGTGTTCGTACCTGCGCCCCCATGGCCCAGCCCTGTCGCTGCGCTCTTCGCTCACCTTCGAGCATTCGACTTGCTGTTAATCTCTTATCGGAATTGCTATGCGGCGTGATTCATGCCTTCTATCAATCCGCCTCTCAATCCACTCAAGAAAGGCAGCGACATGCCTGTCCTGCTTGATGACCTCGACCTCTCGGCCAATGCCGTTGCTCAGAAGGCCGTCGACCCGAAGTTCTTCTCCTCGAAGCTCACCGGCAACGGCAAGAAGATCGGCCTGCTCAACGAGTCCTTGCTGCCGATCAACACTGCCACCAACACCGCCTACGCCATGGCCACCGATATCGAGGTCAAGCAGAGCTCGACGCAGCATGACATCACCACGACGTCGATCCCGCTCGCGCCGATCACGCGCCGCGCTCTGAACGCCGGCGGGTCCTTCACCTTGCCGAGCCCGCACGCCGACGACCGCTTCGCTGTCGACACCGCGTCCAGCCGATTCGACGACTGGGACGTCGCCTTCGACATGACCCCGCAGGCGCTCGTGTTCTACGAGGACAAGTCCGGCGGCAAGTCCACGCGCGACCTCGTCATCCAGTACCGGATGGAGCTGTACTTCTTCAAGAATGGGCTGCCCGACCCGGAGTACGCGACCGCTGTCTCGCGCTCGGCCGGCTACGGCAACCACGACGCCGCCGTCTTCCTGCAGTGGGACACCAGCCCGCTGGAGAACGCCCGTGGCTACGTCCAGGACGTGCTCACATCCGCCGGCCTGACGGCCTCCAATCTCGGCGATGAGTTTGACGAGTGGATGCGCCAGTACTCGATCTACGAGCGCATCACGCGCCTGGCCCAGATCTGGGACTCCGAGGTGGTTGCCGACGAGGTCTGCCGCTACATCCAGGACATGCCCGCGGGCCCGACGGAGCAGCAGCTGAATATGCTCGCCGTCCAGCTGCGCTACCTGGAGAACTACAACGTCCCGCTGGAGGCCTACCGCCAGATCCACAAGCAGCTGGATGCGACCTTCTCCGACCGGATCGCCACGAAGCTGTCGAAGCAGAACCTCAGCCTGCTGATGAACCGCACGCTCGACCACCTGGAGCAGATGAAGCCTCAGCTGATCGTGCCTGCGCAGCCGGCCACGCCTCCGAATCTGCCGCCCCACCTGTCCAAGCAGCAGCTCGACGCGCTCACCACGCACGAGCCGCTGGTGATGACGCAGGCGGGAGCCGGCACCGGCAAGTCGACCGTGATCCTCGAACGGATTAAGTACCTCGAAGCCTGCGGCGTCCCCGCCTCGGACATCACGGTGCTCTCGTTCACCAACGCCGCAGCCGACAACATCACGGAGAAGAACCCGGACGTCGGCTCGATGACGATCGCCAAGATGATCATCGACATCTACTCGATGAACCACCCGAGGCACAAGGTCTCGGCCATCGACACCATCATCAACTCGATCGACATCTTCTACCCGAACAGCCAGTTCGCGGCGACGTTCCGCCACCGCCTGCTGGAGGTCGACCAGAACAGGACCGGTGCCTTCACGGCCCTGAACACCTTCGTCGAGAGCCACTTCGACGAGGTGATCGCCCTGCTCGACCGCATCGAGCAGACGTCGCTGGAGCTGCAGATCATCATCTGCTACCAGAAGATCGACGACATGGCCGAGCCGGCCCACGTGCAGTCGAAGTACCTCATCATCGACGAGGTGCAGGACAACAGCGTGTTTGAGTTCATCTACGTGCTGAAGTACATCACCAAGCACGCTCAGTCCCTGTTCATCGTCGGCGATGCCTCGCAGACGCTGTACGAGTTCCGCTCAGCGAACCCGCGCGCGCTCAACACGCTGGAGGGCTCGGGGGTCTTCGCGACTTTCAAGCTCACGACGAACTACCGGAGCAACCAGGAGATCCTGGACTTCGCGAACGTCGTGCTCGGCGGCCTGGAGACGAACCAGTTCGCCAACATCCAGCTGCAGGCGAACTCGCTCGCCATGCCTACGGCCGACTCGTTCCAGGAGAAGGTCACCCTGGAGTACCGCGAGGTGGCCAGACTCACCGGGTTCGTCACCCAGGACCTGCAGGCGATCGTGCGTAACACGGTCATCCCCGACTACGTGGACAAGTGCCTGGACCGGGGCGAGCAGGTGGCTTTCCTGGCCTACTCGCGCCGCGAGGTGTCCTTGATCCAGGATGTGCTCGAAAAGCGCTACCCGGACCGCCACGTCGCCTCTCTGGTCAGCGATCGGGTCTACGCCACGGACATCTTCTCGAAGTACATCAAGTTCTTCTGGAACGACGTCCTGCAGGCACCGCCGGCCAACGCCGCGTTCGTGGTCTCCCAGGGGATCAAGGACAACATGGGCAAGCTGACAAAGAACGCTGCCAACGCCAACGTTGAGAAGGCGATCCTGCGCACGATCTCCGAGTGGTGGATCGAGAACAGCGCGACCATCAACGGCTGGGTCACGCTCTGCCACCAGGGCACGCTCACGCACGTGGCGTTCTTCGATCGGCTGCGCGACAACCTGCTCTCCTTCGAGATTCGGCGGAACCAGCAGAAGCTGAACATCAACAAGCAGAAGAACCAGGAGCGCAAGCGGAAGAACCTCGAGTCCAAGGCCGACCTGGTCGTTTCGACGATCCACGGTGCCAAGGGTCTCGAATTCGACAACGTTGTCGTCCTCTACAGGGAGGACACGAAGATGACCCAGGACGTCAAGCGGATGTTCTACGTCGCCTTTACCCGTGCCATGAAGAGCCAGTACGTACTCGGCTACGGCACCGTGAAGAACCCGCCGATCCAGAGCAGTTACGAGCAGATCGTGACGGCTCTGACCGAGCGCGACAAGAGGAACGCCGCTCGCGCCCTCGGCATCGATCCGGACTTCTTGGACGACAACGACAGCGCTGCTCCCGGCAACACCGAAGATCGCTCTGCGGTCACTGCGGCCGTCTGACCAACCGCCGCCACCCCATGCCGCAGGGGCGGGTGTTCTCGACGAGCGAGACACCCGCCCCTGCGGTCTTCCGCATTGCACAAACCTACCTCGTCCAATGGGCCATCCAGGGCGAGGTCCTCTTCGCCATCAACGCCCTGGCAGAACGCCAGGCGCAGCAAGCCGCACCCGCCATGTCCCCCTCCCGCACAGCGACCTAGCTAGGCGGAACGGCGGTGTTTGAGCAGCGCCGGGCCTGCCTCCCGCCTCCACCACGCTTTCCCGCCGAAGAACAGGAATCCACCCATGGACTTTCCCGGCCTGGAACTGAAGATCCGCATGACGCTCGTGGCCGGCCCGGACGCGCGTGTCTTCGTCCCCGTGCGGCTGTACTACACGGACTCCGACCCGTACGCGGTGCAGTTCTCCTTTGACGTCACGCCCGACGAGGTGGTCCGGTGGACGTTCGCCCGGGAACTGCTCGACCAGGGCCTCATCACACCCGCTGGCATCGGGGACGTGAAGATCACTCCGATCGGTCCTCACCGAAACCGCTGCTTCAGCATCGAACTGGAATCCCCCGGCGGATACGCCTGCCTTGAAGGGCCGGCAGCTTCCGTGAAGGCATGGCTCGCCAAGACCTTCGAGGTCATCCCCGCAGGCCGGGAGTCTGAAACCGTCGATATCGACAGCTTCCTCGACGAGCTTCTGACCCACTGAGCCAAACACCGCCCCGCACGCCCGCAACGGGCCCAGCGCAAGAAGACCCGCGCCGCCATGTCACACGAGCGGCGCGCAGCAGCCTCCGCAAAAGCGGCGGCCTCGGCGACCGCGCCGCCGTCTACCTCGTGATCGACCGCTCCTACTTCATGAAGAACTACTTCACCGACGGCACCGTCCAGCGGCTGAGCGACCAGATCCTCAGCCTGTCGGCACACCTCGACGACGACGGCAAGGTCCCGGTCGGCGCGGCTTCTTCTCCGGCGGAATACACACCCTCACGCGAGGCGGCTTGTTCCGCCGCTCCCAGAGTTTCGTCGTCGTCGCACTCGGCGCTCACCAGGGTGGCATCGCGGAGCTGCACAACTCCCTGGGGCACCTCCCTATTGCCCTCGGACAACAGGGGGCTTCCGATCCGCTGGTCCGCCGCCATCTCCATCCACTCAACTCCCGCGAAAGCGAGAAGTCTTCATGCCCGCATCCACGATCGTCGCCTCCGGCGGGGAGTTCCGCCTCTACGGGGACTCCGTGCAGACCTTCGCTGACCTGCCCGTGGCCACCTACACGATCGCCTTCTCTCAGACGACCGGCTACAGCCTGCGCCAGACGGAGCCGCTGGCATGCGCCGGAGAGACCGTCTATGGCAGCCACGCCTCCCGTGTACGGAGGATCGTCACCGGCTACTCCGCCATGGACCGCTCGCTCGGCGTCATCCTCTCCGGCGACAAGGGCATGGGTAAGAGCCTCATGCTCCGCCTGCTCGCCGAGCGGATGCGCGAGGAGCACCACCTGCCCACCGTGCTCGTACACCACGACACACCGGGGCTGGCAGCCTTCCTCGACGAGCTGGGCGAAGTCGTCGTCGTCTTCGACGAGTTCGAGAAGATCTTCTCCAACGAGGACGATGAGTCGCAGAACCAGTTCCTGAGTCTGTTCGACGGGCTGAGCACGACGAAGCGCCTCTACGTCCTGTCGGTCAACGAGCTGCACCGCGTCAACGACTACATGCTCAACCGCCCCGGCCGCTTCCACTACCACATGCGCTTCGCCTACCCCGAGCCCGAGACGGTGGCCACCTACCTGCGCGACCAGGTGCCCGGAGTAGCCGAGAAGCAAGTGGCCGAGATCGTCGACTTCTCCCGGAAGTACGACATCAACTTCGACCACCTGCGGGCGATCGCCTTCGAGCTGCGCCTGGGAGAGTCGTTCGCCGAGGTGATCGGTGACCTGAATATCAAGCGCAGCGAACACGCCGGCTCGCGGATCGAGGCCCACATCACCTGGAAGAACGGCGACACCGACGTCTTCGACGGTCGTGTCGATCTGTTCAACAGCGACAGCCTACAGACCATCAACGACTGGGACACCGGCATCGGGCTGCAGTTCCGCATGCGCGACGCCGTCCCGTCCGAGGACGGCTACCAGCTCCCGGATGGTGCCTTCACGCTCACCGACCTCCGTGACGAGGACGACAGGTCGCCCGACGACGAGAAGGACCTGCGTGCCGCCGCGGTGATCCTGCGCCGTCCCCCGAAGTACTCCATCGACTTCTGAGGACGCCCCCATCTGAACCGCCGAGGCGCCACTCCAGTCTCCTCGGCGGTTCGCTGTCCGGCTCACGCGTTCCTGTACAGAAAGCAGCCTTCGACCATGCCCGAGTACCGCATCGTCTCCGAGCCCCGCCCCGGCGCAGAGCATCGTGAGCCCCGAAGGGCCAACCTTTGCCTCGGCAAGGTCAGTCTCGTCACGGCCATCGACTCCGAGGATCTGTTCCGGGTGACCAGGCGTGAGCTGATCTCCTTCGGCAACGACCTGCACTGAGCGCTATGCAGCCAGATCCGACTGTGCTGCTCGCCTGCCTGGCCGTCGCTGCGCTCGGTGTCCTGTGTCTCGCCATCGGCGTTGGCCGTAAGCGGCGTTGGCGTGATCCCACCCGGCTCTTCAGCTGGCCCCAGAAGCAGCAGCTCATCCGCCAGGCCAACGGCCGGTGCGAGCACAAGCCGCCCCTCTGGTTCCGGTGCCCGGCACCGGGAACTGAGGCCGATCACATACACCCCTGGAGCCGCGGCGGGGCGACTGAACTGTGGAACGGCCAGATGCTCTGCCGCCGGCACAACCGGCGGAAGTCCAACCGTGTGCCGAGCCCCCTCTACCGCTGGCGTCTCGCGCGCCGGCGCAAGAGATACGCGGACGACTCCTGGAGCCGTCGCGACTCGTTCGGCCGTTACGAGCGCGAGGAGTACGAGGTCGGAATGCGCAGGGCCTCGGAACTGATCGACCCCGCCGAGGACGGCGGCCCGAATCCGTCACAGCTCCAGTGCTCGCAGCACAACGGCTTCGGCCCCTGCCCCGGCGCCCCCTACTGCACTCCGAAGGATTCCTGATGACCGACCTGACCCCGAACGACTGGCAGCGTGAGAACCTGCCGCCGCTCGCCGTCGCCTGCCCGGACTGCGGCTCGGCGGCCGGCGAACTGTGCACGAGCCACGGCGGCACCCGCGCCCGCAACTCCCAGGTGCACCAAGGACGTTCCGCCGCATGGAACCAGGCCCGGATCGACGGCAACCCAGCCGTCCGCCTCATCCTCGACGCCACCAAGACCCGGCGGGGCATGCACGGCACGCACGCCGCCGAGCTGCTCGACGCCCATGGCCACACGGCCGAGGCCGAGCGGATCCGCCGCGCCGTGTCCGAGCGGAACGGACTGCTGTCCGCCAAACAGGCCGCCGCGCTCATCCTCGACGAAGCCGAGGGAGGTAAGACCCAGTGAGCGCCCGCGACACACTCATCGGGATCCTCCGACAGTGGGCCGAGCGGCACGACGCCGCCCCCCAGACGTCCGAAGCGCTGGTGGCGGCTTCCGACGCAGAGTTGCTGCGCGAGTGGTCCGTGAAGATCCGCGAGGTCGGCACCGCGAGGGGTTGGTCGGTGTGGGCTGCCGCCTACATGGACCCCGATGTTGAGTTCGTCGACACCGGCATGCCGTCGACCGAGACTATCGTTGCCGCGCTGCGCCGCCTCGATCGCGTCTCGGTCCTGCGCGAGGTCGACGAGCAGTTCGCCGCGATGAAGCTACCCGACGAGTTGAAGGGCACGTTCAACGCCGGTTCCTATGCCGACGCGTGGCGCCGTTGCCGGGTGATCGTCCAGGCCATGGCCAAGGAGAAGGGAAGCCGCCCAGAGCACGAACCGCTGGTCGTGTCGCGGTACGACGTCGCCATGGAGCCCGCCTCGGAGGAAGAGCCGGTCTTCACGGTCGGCGCGGTCACCGAGGACGGGCGGCCCGTGGCGCTGTGCTTCGACCCAGAGACGCGCCGGAAGGTCGCGGCCTGGCTCGCACCGGGCGAGATCGCCGAGCTGGAGCGGCTGCGGGCTCGATTCAGTCGAGGCCCGGCACAGAGTCAGGACCTCACCCAGCGAATCGCCGCGCTGAAGACGGCCAACGCCCAGTGCCGGGCGGCAACGTTCGTTGCTCTCGCCCTGGCGCTGCGCCAGGAGACGTCGTATGACCTGGTGACCAAGCTGGAGGACCTCGGAGAACTCGCGTTGACGGGTGAGCCGGATGAGATTGGAACGCTGGTAGAGCAGATCAGTGAACTGGCTTCGGTCGATGAAGTCGCCACTCGGCTCGGCGGAGAGATCCCGTATGTGCCGGGCCCGAACAGCCAGGACGCGCCGGAGGCCCCGGCCGCTCCCGACTTCTTCCAGCCGGAGCGCACCTATCAGCGCGGACGCTGGATGTTCCAGTGCCTCGCCGTAGCCCCCGCGCCCCACAACGGCCAGGTCCACGCGGTCGGCTACCTCGCCCGCCAAGACGGAACCGCGACCGTGCACGGAATGAGCCCCGAGAACTGGAAGCACGACGGCTGGACCGACGTCACCGAGACGGAGGCGGCGTACCCGGACGTCTCCCCCGTGGCGCACGCCGATGCGCCGTCGCGCACTACCGGCGACACCGCGGGGGAGGACCGGTGAGCCAGCCGCACGACCCGCACGATCCTCAGCGAAGGGCCTCGACGGCTCCACCGGCGCGAAGGCCGCCTTCTTCCAGGAGCGCATCAGCGACGCCATGAGCCGCGCCGCCAACGACGTGAGCGATCTCGCGCCCGAGAACGAGCAGGTACGTGACGCGGCCAACCTCATCGACAGCGCCGCGCTGCACTACCTCGAGAACCCCGGCGCGACCCCGCGCCAGGCGATCAAGGCCAGCTGCGACCAGGACGTCGACGACGTCCTCCGCTGGATCCAGGACTGATTCGACCCACTAATTCTTCCATCCTGAAGGAGCAGATCATCATGGGCGCGAGCATGCTCACCGCCACCATCGCCTTCCCGGCCGGAAGCACCGAACCGCCGAACTTCGACCGAGGCCGTCAGCTGCTCGAGAAGATCGAAGATCCCTCGCTCTTCACCTTCGACGAGCCCGGAACTGAGCTGGAGGAGCTGCTACCGGATCTGGACGACGAGTCCGACCTCTTCGACGAGAACGGCGCAGTGCTCATCGAGTACGCCCGGCGCGCCGGGCTCGTCATCATCAACAACCTCGAAATGGCCCTCGACTCCCGTGAGACGACATTCCTCACGGTCGCCGACTACAGGCTCTATATCTCCGGCGGGCTCTCCAACGGCGACACCCCCACGAACGTGACCCAAGCGATCTGGGACGCCTACAAGCTGCCCGAGAGCGTGATCCTCGCCATGGGCTTCATCCCGGACTACGAGCAGCCGCTCTCCCACGCGAACAGCCGCGGGGCCAGCGCGCCCCTCACTGACACCGATGTGGTCGACGCGATCGCGCTCGGCCTGGGCACCTCGCCGGAGTGGCCCGGCACGGACACCCTCAAGTGGATCGCCGAGGCCATCGGCAAGGTGCGTGACGAACCCGGCAACGCTGAGCCCGTCGAGTACCTCAAGCGCTGGTCAGAGCGGTACGGCCTCGACCCGCTGTCGAGCAAGTTCCTCTCGGCGTACATCGTCGAAGAGATCGGCAAGGCCGGCGAAGACGAGAGCGAGGACTGACAGCGCTCGCACGACCCATAATCTGCAGCACTTGGTCAACCAGCTCAACCACCCCTCGAAGAGGCCGGATACGAGACCCCCAGGCCGCCGGTGGAGGAGTTCGGCTACCGGAAGCGACCAGGGAGCCCACCAACAAGGGCACCTTCCGGCACGAGTAGGTGGTATGGGATGACCCGGAGCTTCAGGGCGAGCCACCAGCCGGCGCCGGAGAATCCGCCGAAATCGGGCCATCAGGGACGGGAAAACCGGCGCCGGTGTGCCAGTGACCACCACCCCGACGCATGTCCGCGCCCATGACCACTCTCCACGTGACCCCGGACGCCCTGTATGCCGCAGCTGTGGAAACGGAGCAGACCGGGCCCGGCGCATATGGGTCGACCAAGGCGGCGAAACAGTCGTACCGATCCCGCCCGCCACCAACGACGACTGACGTCACAACGCACCCGCGACCGACACGGGATGCAGCACCCCAGGTTCACGACGCCAACGTGCGCGGCTGGTTCTTGCGGGAGGGCTGCTCCCAATGGCTGTCCGAGACGGATTTCGACTGATCGCCCGCTGGCGACCACCACGCCCGCGTGCTGCACGCTCCTACTGGAAGGAAGACCCTGTGATGACGCTCCCCACCCCCGGCCAGTTGCGCACGCTCATACATGACGCGCTCACCACAGCGTTGACCCGCGACGCCGCCACACTGCCGGCCTCCATGCTCTACACGCCCGGCTGCCGCCCCGCGCTGTTCATCGACAGCAGCGTGGTCCGAGGCGGTCCCGGAGTCGGCAAGACGTTGTGGGCCCGGGTCCTGACCGACCCTGACCTCCGTGCGGCAGCCGCCTATGACCTGAAGATGCCGCGCCTGGAGGATACCCGGGTGATCTCCGCCCCAGGGGCCGCAGGAGACAGCGACGGCTATCCGGCCGCGCCGGAGCTGGAGGCACTGATCGGCGAAGGAATCCGCCCCGTGACGGTGTGGACCGCTGTCGCCCTGACCGCCCTGGGCGTCTGCGACCTCACACACCTGCCCAGCTGGCGCGACCGCGCGCAGTGGTTGCTGCGTAACCCCGACGCCCTGCGCCAGGCCGTGGCCGACCTGAACTCGCAGGGCCACACTCATCTGGTTGTCTTCGACAGCTTGGACCGTCTCCACCCCGATCAGCGCATTACGGACCGCCTCGCCTCCGGAGTCCTCCAGCTCGCTGCCGACCTGGCCCGCCTCGGGCCGCGCGTGAGGGCGAAGGTCTTCCTGCGCCCCGACACCCTCGACGCGGCCCTGTGGGCGCTCAGGTCCGAGGCCCGACGTGCTCTGCGTACGACCGACTTGAACTGGAGCACGCCGGACCACTGGGGCCAGGTGACCGGAACGCACCTCTACGGGCTGTTCTTCCAGCTCCTGGCGAACCACCCCAGTGAAGGTGCCGCCGCCTTCCGTTCTCTGACCCCGGGCTGGAGGCTCACCCCCGACGGTCGCTTCAGCGCGCCCGAGCAACTGACCTCCGATCCCGCCGCGCAGGAACGCCTCTTCACCGTGATCGCGGACCCGTACATGGGCGCGACCGCCCGCAAGGGCTCCACGTACCGGTTCATGCTCACGCATCTCCAGGACGGTGTCGGCGGAATCAGCCCGCGCCCGTTCCTCATCGCACTGAGGCAGGCCGTGCGCCACGCCCTGGACGATCACCCCGACCACCCGCGCGCCCTTCACCACCGGGACATCCGCCGGGGCGTGCCGGAGGGAGCACGTGCCCGCGCCGCAGAAGTCGAGCAGGCCATGCCATGGGTGCGGGCGGCACTCGCTCCGCTGGCCGGGCAGCAGCTGCCGATCGAATCCGACCAGGTCATCGCCCAGTGGGACCACGCGTGCCTGCCAGACCGTCTTCGACGTCTCGGCTCCCGCACGGCGGACCCGTACCCCGGCGGCATGCGGCACCTAGCCCGCTACCACGACCTCCTCGAAGAGCTCACTGCTGCTGGCGTCGTGCACCCCAGTACCGATGGGTCCTGGGACATGCCCGATCCGTTCCGCATCGCGTACGGCCTGGGACGCCGAGGAGGTGTGAAACCGGCCTCGGCCCCTGTCTAGCCCCGGCTGAGGCGCGCCCGGACTCCGGCCACGCACCGGCACGCGCACCAGCTTCGCGCTGCCCCGCCGCCGGATACCGATAGTGGGGGTGCGCCTCCCGTCGGCTGCGACGAGTGGTCGCACAGCGTGAGCGCAGGCGCTGGTTGGCTCGTCGATTCCTGAAGCCGAAGGCGTTGCGTGCTTCGAACCGCGCATCACCCGCGCCCTCAAGGTCCTCGCCGAGGCGGGCAAGCCCGTGACGCTCGGCACCTTGCAGTGAGAGCTGGAAGGGCCGCCGACGTTCGAGCGGCAGCCGCGCACGGCTGACGACCCGTGAGTGACCCCCGACTACGTCCCCGGCTCCCGGCCTCCAGCGGCCCCACCGCCCGCAGAGCACCACTTCGGCTAGCCGGGAACCGTACCCGTGGGCCGAGTGCAGGTGCACGCACGAGCCTCCGTGCGTGGCGGGCTGGATCGACACCGTCGAGCAGGAGCCCGAGCGCGGCGCCGACAGCCGACCGTACCCGGGACAGCCAGCCCGTCACCCACCAGACGAAACGCCCTTGTCCCAACTGCCGCCCCGAGGCGGCCCAAGCCCTGGCCGACTCGATGCCCGCGCGGCCAGCAATTCTCGAAGTTCCGTAAGCGCAAGGAGCGCTGATATGTCCTTAGCCCAACCCACCGAGACGCGCCCCCCGACCTGGCGCGAGGAACTGACCCACGACCTGGCCGACGCCACAGAGAAGACGCGGGCGGCCTGGCTGTCGCAGCGCAACGTCGTCGCCACCTACCTGCGGGCCGTCATGCCCCACTTGGAGGCGGCGTTCCACCGGGGCAGGCGCGGCCACCTGCGCGACCTGGGGATGCTCCCGCCCTCGCTGACGCACCCGCTCACCGGCCGCGAGAAGCAGGTCATCGTCCGCGTGGCGCGCGGCATGTCCAACGCGAAGACCGGCGTGGACCTGTTCCTCTCCGAGGACACGATCAAGACCCACCTGCGGCGCATCTACAAGAAGACCGGCACGCACGACCGGGCCCACGCTGTCGCCCTCCTGCTGATCCGGGGCGACATCACGGCGGCCGACGTCCTGGAACCCCTGGATGACGACCGTTGACGCCCCTCTCCCGCACCTGGCGCCCGCAGACAGCACCGAGCGCCCGGTCCACCTCGTCGAAATCCGGCGCCCCGACGACGAGTACCCAGCCGCTGCGCCGGCGGGCATGGTGCGGCGGCTGCCAGTTTCACAGCGCCACTGTGAACGCCTGGCCCCCGGACGGCTCGTATCCCATCGAGGCGACCACGCTCACCGACACCGCGGAGTTCCAGGGCTTCTCATGGGGCCACGGGTACAAGCGCGAGATGCCGCTCGACACCCCCGCGAAGGAAGTGGCCGACGCCGTCCTCGCCACGCTCCCGGCCCAGGAGAAGCAGAGCGTGCCGGTCAGCTGAGCCCCGGCTTCGTCATGCCGTCGTGCTCGCCGCCTCCCCACAACATCCCACCGCACGTCAGAGAAAGCGCAGCACACTCATCATGACCAAGCCGACCAACCCCTACGCCCACGCCTACGCGGACTTCCTGCGCGAAACCGCCGAGCACCAGCTCGTGGTGCTCCACGATGACGGCCTCTACCGCCATCTGCGGATCCAGAAGCCCGGCACGCGCATCTGGTCCTGGGACATCACCACCTGGCAGAGCCACTACTCCGACGGCGCGCCGAGCATCGACGTGCACTACTGGGCCGAGAAGCTCTGCGGCGGCCGTTCGTACGAGGTGGAAATGTACGACGCCGACGTGCGCGGCTTCCGCGCGCGCGGCCGTCCGCGACGGCGGAGCAGCCACCCGACGACTGAGGCGGTGCAGTCATGAGCCGCCGTCCTGTCCAGGACCCAGTGATTGACGCAGCGCAGGGCGATGAGATCCACCCCGCCTTCGGCGTCGCGGTCGTGACACGGAGGAGCGGCGGAGGTCGTTCGCTGTTCCAGTCCGACCTGCTCCACAACGAGACCATCTCGCTCTCGGTCCACCAGGCCACGCGCAAACGCGACCTCAACCACGACTGGGTTCATCCAGGCCGAGAGCTCGTGGAGATCGAGATGAGCCTCGCGCAATGGGGCTCGCTCGTGTCCTCCGTGGGGCTCGGCAGCGGCGTGCCGGTGACCATCCGGTGTACCGAGCACGACGCCTTCGTGCCCGAGATCCCTCATCAGCCCCGCACCGCCGAGAGCCTGCGGGAGGTCCGCGAGGTCACCGACCGGATGTACGCCCGTGTCAAGGCCGCCACGGCGGCACTGCACGAGGCGATCCACGAGAAGAAGGGCGTGAGAGCCACCAAGGGGGCACTCAACGCACTGGAGAACGCCGTCGCCGGTGCGGGCAGCAACGCCCAGTTCACCGTCGACTCACTCGTGGAGGCCGGCGAGCAGGTCGTCGCCCAGGCCCGCGCCGACATCGAGGCCCACGTCCTGGAGGTTGTCCGGCTGACGGGTGCCGAGCCCTCCATCGAAAGCTCGTCATTCGATGCCCCGGCGCTGCCGGGGCCCACTACCAGCCGAGAGGAGCCCACCGATGCCTGAACTCACCGTGCCCGACGAGCTGTTCGACGCCGATTCCGTCGCCTCCGACGAGCACAGGCTGGCCGACCGCTTCGACTGGATCATCCAGGACGGCCAGATCGTCCACGCTCCCGTCGTCGGCTGGACCTGGGCGTGCCCCAAGTGCGGCGAGTCCGGAACCCTGCCGGAGGCCCCTGTTGCTCTTTTCCACAGTGCCTCCCCGCACGGGAAACAGCACGCAGCTGGCCCGTTCGACACCCTCGTGCCGCTCCTGGTCTCCGTCGTGCGCGAGTTCCCTGGCTCTGCTCCGGGAGCCGACTGAAGCACCAGCCTCGATACGGAGGGACGTTCGACCTCGAGGAGATCGACGGCGGCGAACGCTGGCGCTGCAAACATGCGGGGCGCATGGCGAGACGTGGAAGCCCATGCCCGGCCTCTACGACTACCCGCACGCCATCGGCACCGCCGCCCACCGCCACCCCACCTGCGAAAGGACCAGCGCGTGACCGATCAGCCGACCGCAGACACGATCACTCCGGAGGAACTCGTCGACCTGCGGCGCGAACTCGCTGGTCTGCACATCACGATGGGCCTGCGCACCTGCCTGACACGGGGCTGCCTGAAGCAGTACGACCACTTCGCCACGCTCACCGGCGGCCAGCCGGCCCGCCCCGAGTGGTCAGGGGAGGGATGGCGGCAGGTAACCCGCGGGCCCGCCACGGGCAGCATCTGCCCCGAGCACCTCGATGCCGTCACCGCGCACCTGCCCCGCACCGTGGACCTGTCCAACGGACGGTGGATGGTGGCCTGCGCATGCGAGTGGATGTCCCGCCCGCAGACGTACGGCGGTCTCCTGCGCCCCCTGTGGGAGGAACATCTCCTGCTCGCCACGGGCCAGCTCGAGGCCCCTGTCTCGCTCGCTGAGAAGCTCGGCCGGCTCCCGCTGGAGGAGCACACCGAGGACAGCCTGCGCGAGCTGTACGAGGCCGTCGAAGACATGGCACCGGCAGACCCTCGGCGGCGTATCCAGCGCCATCGCCGCGGTCCGCAACATGATGCGGACGTCGGCCGACTTCCTGGATCACCGCGACTGGACAGTCGACCGGATCGACGCCTACCTGTGGGCGATCCTCATCGGTTGGGACGACCGCACCCTCCAGGAGGTCGCGGTCAGGCACCGGTGGGACGAGCACAGCATCAAGTACGTACGGCGGATGCACGGCTACCTCGCACCGATCACCGACCCGCAGCCGAAGGAAGACCAGCGATGACCTCCCGGCTTCCCGAGACCACGCCGCTGGTCTGGTACCGCTCGCGCTGCCGCAAGTCCTAGAAAGTGCAGGACCCCGCCTGCCGCTGTAAGACTCCTGTGCCGAGTCTGCGCCCCACCCAGGTCACCGTTGCACGCTCCGAAGCGGCGCCCCCTGCACGCGCTCAGCGACGAAGAGGCCAGGACCCGCGCGCTCCCCCGCAAGAGCACCAAGGTCCGCGTCACCTTTCGGAGCCGAAGTCGTCGACGCCTGGCAGTGGTCCAGCGCAGGCAACCGCAGCCTGGGCTTCACCGTTCGCACCTCGGACGGCCGCAGTTTCACCATCAACCCTCAACTGCTCGGTCTCTCCATCGAACGCATCAATGACAGCGTGGAGGAGTCGTGATGGATGAACAGAGGAGGCAGGAATTGCAGGACAGCCTGCCGGACGACCCGGTCAACGCCGAGCGGCTCCCGGAGTCCCTCCAGCAGAAGGCAGACCGGATCGCCTCTGCCACCGGCCATCCTACCGAGGACGACATCACCCTGCCGTCCCAACTGGAGCGCCTGGCCGACCAGCTGGCCCGCCAGTACGACTACCGGCCCCTGGCCGAGCTCGAGCAGGAAGACCCCGAACGCGCCCAGGAACACTGGGACGCGGCCGCGCACCTGGCGCCGTGGATCCAGGGGTGCCCCCGCGAGGAACGCCGTGCCGCCTTTGGCCGCGGCTTCGACAAGGGCAAGGAACGCCAGAAGCTGCGCACTGCCGGCGACGTACGGCGTCTCAAGGACGAGGTAGCCGAACTACGGCAGGACCGTGACCCGGACGGGCTGCGGGCTCGTATCCGGGACCTGGAGTACGCGCTGGAAGGCTGGGACCGCTTCATGACCGGCCGGGTCCTTCCGCGGCCGGACGTGCCAGCGGACTGGAAGATGCAGGCCGCCGAGTACCTGGCCAAGTTGACCGCGGTACAGCGGGAACTTGCCGTGCTGAAGGGCGTGCAGCCATCCAACGCCACCCGGAGCAGCTCGTCGTGACCGAAGGCACCTTGTACGCGCGGCTGGACGGGTTACAGGCGGCCTTGTCCCGGCCCACACCGGCCCCGCTGGACGGCCAGAGGTCATCGACCTGACCCACCCCGCCGTAAACGGCCAGACCCTGGCCCCCGCACTCGCCCCGTGGGTGGGCCCGGCCTGCCCGCGGGGTCACTACCCGAACGGATACAGACCATGTCCTCACCCGATAAAACCCCCACCCCCGGCGGCACTCCGGAGGTCCCGGGTCCTGGGCCGCTGCTCGTCGGTGCGCAGGTCGAGGCGTACGCCCTCGTGGTCCGCCGCCAGACCTGCGATGACCTTGCGGGGGAGCTCCGCGATGATGGCCAGGTTCTGGCCGCAGATCTCGTGGACGAGAACCGCGACTTCACCGAGATATCCCGCTCCCTGGCCGCCATCCCCGCCGCACCGAAGACGGAACACGGTGCCCACTGCCGCCCCTTCGACTGCCGGTGCGGCTGCGACCGGGCCCAGAACTGTCTCGACTGCCACCGCTGCGTGTGCTGGCGCGCGCAGTGCTGCGCCCAGGTTGCCACCGACTACGCCCGCGCACGGGCCCGCAAGACCGCCCTGCGGGCACTCCTGGACGCCGTGGGCCCGGTGATGCTGACCGAGCTGCGGGAGACCGTCGCCGAGGCCGAGGAAGCCGCCCTGCGCGACACGATCGCCCGCCGGGTCCGCTTGCTCACGCCGACCGACGGCCCCCGCTACACGCATGCCGTCTTCGCGGCCTCTGACTCCAAGCTGGGCATGGGCCATGCCGACTACCGCCTCCACGACGTGGAGCTGCACGAAGACGAGAACAAGCACGAGGACGAGGGCGGGCTTGCGACCGTCGACCTGGACGACGATGTCCTGTCCGCCGCGCTCGGCACTCTCGCCGGGCTGCTGCGCCCCGACGAAGGCGCGGACCTCGCCGTCGACCTCACCGACTGACCCCGTACACCGAAACGGCGGGGCGCGCGTGGCCTAGGGGGTCGCCCGAGGGCGCCTCGCCGCAGCGCTTCTGGCCCGCGCGCCACAGGAACCATGCGCGCCCTGCACCCCTTTGCTTTCACTACCCACCAGGAGAACCGCGTCATGTCCGCGATCACCACCGCCCCAGCCCAGGTCGGCAATGGCAAGGCCGTGCACTACGTCCGCAAGGACACGTTCCACTCCCACACCATCGGCTGCGGTCGACTGGTGTCCCGGGAGCTGACCGCCCAGGAGGCCGCCGACCGCAAGGCGTGCGGCCCCTGCAAGCGCGCCGTGGAGGTCCTGGCTACCGAGCCGCCGGCCGAGACCGAGGCCCCCGCCGCCGGCGCCGCCGAGCAGACCCCGGCAGCCCCAGCGGAGGACGACCAGGCCGCCAAGGTCGCCGACATCGAGCGGCGCGTGCGCCCCCTGGATGCCGACACCGTCACGACCGCGACCATGTTCGACCCGGAGTTGACCTACTACACGGACGGCACCCGGGTGGTCATGCGCGCCAAGGACACCGAGCGCACCGGCACCACGTTCGGCGTGGCGGACGGCGCCGCCCCCTATGCCTACCAGGCCGTGCGCTGGGACGACGGCGGCGCCGACCTGGTCGCCCCCCACGTCCTTCACCGCGCCGACCAGGACGACCAGGCGCGCCGTCAGGAGCTGGTGACCGAGGTCGCTGCCCGGACGCTCGTCATGGCCAGCCACGCCACCGCCCACGCCTTCCAGCCGGTCGACCTGCCGGACGGCGAGCGTATCGCCTGGACGTTCCGCACCGGCCACGGCGCCCGCGCCCACTACCACTGGGTGTCCGTCCGCAACATCATCAGCCAGGGCGACGGCAGCGAGTACCGGTGGCAGGCTGACCAGGCCGCCCTCCTCGCCCGCCGCACCGGCCTGGACGACGCCCCCATGGCTGAGCACATCGCCGTGGTGACCGCCGAGCCCACCGAGGTTCTGGAGTGCATGGCCGCCGCCCTGGACCCGGACACAGTGCGCCTGGAGTCGGACGGCGCCGCCCGCTGGGCCGTCGTCCGCGGCGGCACCTTCCTGGGCACCGTCCACGATGAGGGCGCCCGCATGCGCCGCGGCCGCTACGCCGCCTGGGCCCCCTACGCTGAGCGCCGCGACGGCAAGGTCGGGTTCCACCACGACTTGGACGCCGCCAAGGACGCCGTGGCCCAGGCGTGGCCCGTGGAGGTCGCCGAGATCGCCGGCGAACTGGGCGTGCCGGTCACCCAGGTGATGGAGGTCGCCGAGCAGGTCGACCAGGATTGGAAGGTCCAGGGACGCCGCGCCGTCCTGCGTGCCGAGGCGTACACGGGCACGGACGGCCGGGTGACCCAGGCCGCCGCCGTCGAGGTGCGCAGCCGCCTGGCCGTGCCGTTCCACGGCCCGGCCGAGTACGACGGCCCGACCGGCTTGTGCGGCTACGACGACCACACCGCGCCCCTGCTGCCCTCCGGCAAGCTCGCCCAGCACGACCGCCAGCAGGGCGTCATGTGGGTGTGGCCGGGGAGCTGCCGCCCCGCACGCGGCAGCCGCGAGGAGCTGACCAGGCGCGACACCACGGCCGTCTTCTACCACCCGCCGCGCCCCCGCGGCCTGGCCTGCCACGCCAAGGACGGCGACCTGGTAGTGGTCGACGGCCAGGCGATGGAGGTCAAGGGTCTCCAGGTGGACAAGACCACCAACGCTCACGCGTGGCTGGTCCTGGACGGCATCAGCGCCGGGCCGCTCCGCTTCACGCTCGAAGACCGGCTGGAGTTCCACCGGCGCGTGCGCCGCGTGGACGTGCCGTGCCGGGAGTGCTGCGTGTACGTGGTCATAGAGGTGGACGAGGTGGTCGACGGCGTGCCCAACACCCGCCTGTGTGGCCTGTGCGACCGCCCGCAGCCGGACGAGCTGACCGAGGACCAGGCCCGCGCCCGCGTGGAACGCACGTACCCGCACGCCGAGGCATTCCAGGCCGAGCGTACCGAGCGCGGTCGGCTGACCGGCTACACGTTCCGGGCCGGCCGCCTGCACTCCGCCCGGTACGGCTGGATCACCGCGGCCGGGACGTACGCCCAGGGCCTGGAGGACTACCGGTCGCAGGCTGCCGCCATGCTGCCCATGGCCGTCCGCGACGAGCAGGCCGCCCGCCCCTCTACCCCCGGCCGGGACTGCCGACCTGGATGACGAGGTTCTGTCCGCGGCGCTCGGTACTCTCGCGCTGCTGCGCCCCGACGAGGGCGCTGACCTCACCGTCGACCTCACCGACGAGGGGAACTTCTGAAGTCGCGACCGTCCATCCATCAGGGCCCGTGCCCCGGCTCCGCACCGTGCGGGACTGGGGCACGGGTCTCTTCTTTCCCCTAACCGCTCCGTCTCTCAGAGGCGGAGCGATCGACCATTCGATGTCCTTATCGACTCGGCGAACAAAGTCGTATGCGAGTCGATGACAAGCTATTCCTGACTGATTAGGCTGAAGCTATGACTCACAACAGCAACGCTCACGACAACGGCACTCCCGACGCCGAGCTCCCGAAGTTCTCCGTCAATGTCGTCCCGACCGACCAGCTCAGGCGCGAGGACCTCGCCACGATGCTGAACCTCTATCGCCGCGGCGAGATCACGCCGCTGATCTTCGGGGACGGCAACAAGCCCGAGGCCGCGATCATCCCCTTCGCCGCGTTCGTGCGCCTCATGAAGTACGACCACGCGGCCCACGTCCACGCTGAGGCTGCTTTCCAGGCCGAGCTCTCCCGTCCGCCTTCTGCCGACGACCGGTCTCAAGCAGGACCTCCAGACGCTCCACGACGCCGCGGTGATGCACCCTCATGGACCGGAGGACCGGCTCCTGCGCGTGGCTCTCAACCAGTTGGGCCGGATCCAGCAGGGCGCGCCGAGCACGCACCCGCTGGAGTACATGCCCAGTTATCCCGACCTCTCTGATTGCGAGACCACGTACGTCGGCGCGGATCCGAATGCGAAGCCCTCGCACCGGATCGTCTGGCGGGAGCGCGCGCCCCAGCGCCCGGGCGAGCCCGTCACCCGCGAGATCATCGCCCTGGGTGAACGCGCGAACGGGCAGGCCTACTACATGGCCGGCCAGCGCCTCGGTCGCCCCGTGGGCTTCACTCTCGCCGAGCTGGCTGCGCAGCGCGAGCCGATCGCGAGTCCCTCACGACCCCGACAGCGCTCGATCAGCAGCTTCGGCACGCCATCCGCGGATGAGCCTGACCTCCAGTTCGAGTGACCTGTAATTCACGATTCTTCTGACCATTGATGGTTTCTCATAGAATGGAGGTAATAGCTATTTGATAAGAGCGAGATGGTGGCGATGTACGACTACGAGCCAGTGACCCAGGCGGCAGCTCTGGATGCTGAACCCCAGTCCAGCACAACCGCGGGACGCCGCCGGTTGATCAGTCCTCGTTGCGCCCTCTTCGTACGGCGCGGCATCGGACTGGCGATCGCCCTCGGCATGGCCTACGGCATCTTCCACGTCATCTTCCGCACTGAGCTGTTCGCCCCCGTACTGGCCTACGTCGGACCCGTCAGGGACTTCATCGGCTGGGTGGTCGAGGACCCGGGGCGGGCCTGGATCGCGCTGGCGGCCCTCGTCATCCCGCACATCGGGCTGTACTACCTGCTCTTCGAGGACCGGAAGTAGTGCGGGGCGTCATGTGCAGGACCATGTTCAAGAGTGCTCGTGCCATCATCGCTCTCGGTCTGATCGGCGGCGTCAGTCTGGCGGTCATCGGCGGATGGGTCACCGGCTTCTTCGCCTCGATCGCGAGCACCGTCGCCGGCCTGTGAACGACTTCATGGGCTGGATCAACTCGCCGCTGGGGTGGGAGCACCTCCTCGCCGGGGCTGGCGTGCTCATCGTCCTGGTCATCGTGCTCGTGCTGATCTTTGCCATCGCCGACGGCTGAGCGTCGCAACTGGGCTCGTCCCGCCATAAAGAGAACCCCCGTGATGCCTGTGCATCACGGGGGTTCTCTTTTTCTGCTGGCTCCTCGTTGCCTACGACGCGGCCCGTAGCTCACGATCCTCAATGACGTTCTCGAACTCGTCGGCATCCTCGATCATCCCGTAGGTCTCCGGTGAGATCTCGTCCTCATCGCCGCCGAGCCGGCGGTTGAAGCTGCTCGACGCGGAGAACTTCAGCACCACGTAGTCGTCGACGTTGCTCTTGCCGAAGCGCACCTTGTGGCCCTTGTGGTCCTGTCGGTAGAAGCGGCCGAAGCTCGTGAGCACGACCGTCTCTCCGCAGCTGACTGCGCCCGTGAGTTCGCCGAGCAGCGACTCGTACACCTTGTTCACCACCCGGATCGGCAACCCGCTGCGAGTCGCGACCCGAGAGATGAACTCGCGCTTACTGACACGCGGATTCGTCGTCGTCTCCATACCCACACCCTGTCCTGTCGTCCATCATGACGCGGTTTCGCTGAGAAACCAGTCTATCGAAGATAGTAACGAGTCGAGAAGGAGAGACGGGCTTATAGAGTGCCACTCGCTACGCTTGTCTTGGCCCATTCGGCTAGAGCTCCAGATCCGGCTCGATCTCCTCCCGGTCGTCCTTGGGCTCGTAGTCGACCGATTCGATGATGTTCCGCGTGTTCGGATCGCGGCGCTGGTTCACGACCCTGTCGTGGGACTCCTCGAACCGCTGCTGCGCCGCTACGCGGTGGGCGGCATCGAGCTTCGCGCCGATGTTGCGCTCCCCGAACTCCATCATCGAGCCCAGCGCCGACTTCGTGCCCTGCTTGATCGCGTTGACGTTCGGCTTGTTCTGCGCCCGCTGCTGCTCCCATCGGCTCCGGTCCTCCGGCGTGACGTAGCCGAACATCCGCGCAAAACGTGAGCCGAACCTGACCTGCTGTCCCTCATTCTGTTCCTGGCTCATGGCCCTTCCTCCTGCTCCTTGTTCGTGTTCTCGGATCGCCCTCAGGCGGGCTGGTAGTCCTCGGAATCGGCCTCAGCGTTCGGGCTCTCGTTCTGCGGGCCGGCCTCCTGCTCGGACGACGGACCCGTAGGGCGCGACCGCGGCTTGAGCCGCTGCTCCTCGAAGAAGGCACCCGGGTCGTCGACCGCCGTCTGCAGCGTCTGCTGCCAGTTCTCCCCGAGGCTCCGCTTCAGCTCGGCCTCAAGATCCGGGTACTTCTCGTTCACCGCCTCCATCGCGTCGACGTAAGCGTTGGAGTAGACCCGCTGCTGCTCCTCGGGCGGCAGGCCGTCGATGTCCATGCTCGCGATCATCACCTCGGACTGGTCCAGGCGGTGCTGGAGCGTGTCGGGCAGTCCGCTGGTGTCCAGGCCCTGCTTCTGTGCCGCGAAGCCGACCAGGTAGCCGAGCATGTTGCCCCCGTAGCCCTCTTGGTCGCTGCGGCCCAGCGCGTCGAGCAGCGAGGTCTTCATCGTCTCGGCGAGCTGGACCTGGTGGGCGTCCGCATCCATGGGCCGGCGCAGCGTGAACATCCCGTCCTCGGGCAGACGCTGACCCAGCTGGTCGTCGAACTCCCCGCTCCAGACCGTGCGGACCCGGTCGGAGCCTGCGATCCGCTCCTCGTGCGCGGGAGCCTTGACGATCCGGCCGTGGGCCACGCCGTTGAACATCGTGCGCAGCTCGGGCTCGTACTCCATCCGCTCGCCGATGATCATTCGCGCGCGCTGGACGACCTCCTGGCGCTCCAGGCCGTCTTCGCGCATCTGCTCGTGCAGCCGCTTGCGCATCGCCCGGTAGGTGTCGCGGATCAGGCCGGCGTCCGCGCCCGGCTCACGCATCTTCCAGAAGGCGTTCTCCATGAGCGCGACCTCGGTCATGGCTGCCGAGTCCGGGGTGAACATCTCCCGGTGGCCGCGCTCACGGTGCTGCATGGCGTCGAAGCGCTTGCGCCACTTCTTCGTCAGGTGGTCACGCGGATCGGTGCTGCCGATGAGGCGCTCGCGCCGGGCGTCGCTCGGCACGTCCTTGAAGATCCTCTGCCGGTGCGCGATGCCGCGCTCGGCAGAGGCGATCATGCCGCGGGTCCTGGTGTCGATGCGTTCCTGGATCTTGTCCTTGAGGGGCTGAAGGTAGCTGTCCATCTCCTTCTTGAAGTCCGGGGCGAGCATCCGCATCGTCATCACCATGCCGACGGCCTGGATGATCGAGTTGGCATTCACTCCGCGCGAAAGCGGCTTGAGACATGACTGCATCATCATCTGCATGTAGACGTGGTGCATGACGCCGAGCTCCTGCGTCCGTTCCTCGTCGTTGAAGCCGGGCACCAGCAGCTTCGAGTCACGCAGCGAGGCCATGTACTTCTCGCCGGCCAGCCGCGTCTCCGCCCGAAGCTTGAGCAGCTGCTCGCGCTGTTCCAGGCCCTCGGTCTCGTCCTCTGCCCGGTCGACGTCGATCCCGTGCACGCGCTCGCGGTCGGCCATCCGATCCTGTGTCTTCGCGCCGAAGAACCCGCGGGCGCGGTCCCGGAGCCGCTCGCGCCAGGCGCGCGAACCGTCTGCGTCCTCCGGTCCGGGCTCGTCGATCACCTCGGCGTCGATCGGCTCGTTCGAGCGCGAGTCCCAGTAGGCGTATGCGCTGCTCTGCGGCTCGTCGGCCTGCTGCCGATCGTCGTCCACCGGAAGCTCCTTGGCCGCGCGCGGGCGGCCCGCAGGGCCCGTTCCCAGTTCCTTGTGCTGTGCCATTTCAGTAGCCCGCCCCGTAGTCGTCGTCGCCCTGCGGCTGATCGATCTCGATGCTCGGCGTGTAGACCGGGCGCGACGCGCCCACGCCCACGGCATGCGCAGAGCGGCGGTGCGAGCCGCGGGTGCGGGAGGCCCCCGCGTCCTGAGAGATCACGTCGCGCTTGACCGCCGAGTCATCGACGGCGATCGCAGCGCTGTCCAGGCCCTGCGCCTCGGCGGAGCTCAGCTGATCGAGCTGCCGGGACATCTCCGCCCGGGCCTTCCGGGTCCCCGAGGACGCGAACTGCTCGTTCTTCTCGCCGTCGTAGACGCTCTCGCGGTTCTTGGCCGCCTGCACGAGCGCCTCGAAGCCACCGCCGTAGGCCATCCGGTCCATGACGGTGCCCCGCAGCGACGGGTCCTCTTCGAGGTTGCGGATGAGCCCGGTTTTCGGGTCCTCCAGCGAACTGGCCACGCGGGCCACGTAGGCCGGGTTGACCGTGACGCCGAAGCCCTCCTTGGACTCGTAGAACTCGATGAACTTCTTCTCCCACTCCTCGGCCGTGGCCTGGACGGGCTCACCGTCGAGGAATGCCGTGCGCCACTGACCGGGGCCGACGTGTTCGATGCTTCGGCCCCTCCAGAGCTCGCGGCCGGGGCCCTGGAGCATCGCGTACTTGTGCCGGGCCTCGGCGGCGTCGTGCTTGGCCTGCAGGATCGACTGGGTCACCGGGTAGGTGACCTCCAGGACGGCCTTGAGGTCTTCGCCGCGCAGCGCGCGCACGGCGCGCTGGCTGAATGAGCCGCCCAGGCCGGTGCCGTGAGCCTTGATCGCCGTGGCGAACATCGAGGCTTCCTGGTCGGCCTGCGTGATGCCGGGCGTGCCCTGCGCATCGCCCAGGTTCCGGGCGTAGTCGGTGAGCTTCTTCTCGCTGCCCTTGGCACCGGTCTTGACGCAGACCTCGCGCACGCTCTGCAGGTGCGCCTCGCGGTCCGAGAACGTCAGTGCCGCGCCGAACTCGCCACGCTGCGCCTGGCGGTACAGCGCGCTCAGCTCCTCCGTCACGACCTGCTGGTCGAGCTTGATGTCCTCAGGCGACTCTGCGCCCGTGAGCGCTTGCAGCCGGAGCCGGTTCGCCTCGCTGCGCGAGCTCTCCAGCTCCTCAGCCAGAGCAGTGTCCTTGGAGAGCGCGACCTGGGTGTCCAGCGAGACCTGCATGGCCAGCGGGTGCGAGCCGTCGCCCTTGACCACGCCGGTGTCCAGCAGGTTGGCCGGCACCGAGAGCTTCGCCAGGGCTTCCCCCTTGGCGGCCTCGCTGTGCAGCTTCACCACGGCGACCGCGTCGCCGTCGAAGTCGCCGTCGAAGCAGGCGTCCATCACCGGGTTGATCGCGGCACCGGTGAGCCGGTCGTCGATCGCGACCCGCATGTAACGCACGCCGGCGTCACGGAGCACCGGGTCACGCCACACCAGCGCGTGGTCACCCTCGGCCAGCCCCAGCTGCTCGGCCTTGACCGAGCTCAGCGCAACCTGGTCGACGTCCAGCCGCGGGTCCGCAGTCCACACCATCGTCGCCGAGTCGGTCAACCGCGAGGCCATCAGCCCGGTCTTGAAGATGTTGTTCTTGCCCGTGAGCACCCGGTTCTGCACGTCGGTCGTGATCGCCTCGAAGGCGCGCTGAGCGCGCGAGACCGACTCGCTCATGCCGCGGCGCACCTCGGAGCGCTTTTCCGCGGACAGACCCTGGCCGTCCAGCTGCTCGGTCATGTAGCGGTAGCGGCAGGCCTCGACGAAGACGTCCTGGTAGCTGCGGGTGTAGTCGTGCGTGACGGAGGACCCGTCCTCGAACTCCTGGCCACTGCGCAGATGTGAGGACATCACCGGCAGCTTCCACGAGCTCGCGCTCATCGTCTCGGTCTGCTCACCGGTCGGATACGTGAGCGGGAACGGGATCTCCATGTCGCCGCCGCGGTCGCCGATGAGATCGCCGAAGGACTTGCGCATCGCCGTGGTGTTCAGTCCCGGGAGCTGGCCCTCCTTGCGCGGCTGAGTGCGCAGCAGCTCGGGCATCGGGATGAACCGGCGCTCGGGGCGCTCGTCGATGCCCTCGGCCTGGCCGACCACCCGCAGTGTGCCGTCAGCCTCCATGTCCATGCCGGTCACCAGCAGGTACTCGCGCAGGTTCGACTCGGCCCCGCTGTTGTGGCCGTAGAACTCGCGCATGATCGCCGGGCAGTCCTGAGACTGCAGCGCCCAGGCCAGCTGCGAGGAGGCTTTGCGGCCCTTGCCAGCACGCACCTGCTCGTCGTCGTAGATCTTTGTCTTCTCGTCGACGGCCATGTGGGTGACCACGAAGCGCATCTCGCCCAGGGCACTCGGCCGCAGTTCTCCGTTGGGGGAGCGCAGGTCGGAGACGTTTCCGCTCATCAGCTCGCGCGCCGAGCCCGCGTTGCGCCGGGAGATCAGGCTGAACGGGCTCATCACTACGTCCAGGCCCGGGTTGGTCCGGAACCAGTTGACCTCTTCGACGACATCCTGCTCCTGCGCGTCCTGCAGCGGCATGTCCCGGTCGACGATCAGCGAGATCACGCCCTTGTTGCCGTGCAGATCCGAGATCTTGTCGCCCACGACGAGATCGCGCTCCTGGCCGCCGGCGCCGCGGATGCGGTGGCGCTCGGCGAACTCCTTCGACACCACGATCGGGTCATCAGCCGTCCAGCCGCCGAAGGTCATCAGCGCCGTCTTCGCCGGCGCGGTGACCTCAGAAGACTGCATGATCGTCGAGGCCGTCATCTGCTGGCGGTCGAACGGGTCGTACCGCAGCGTCTCGAGCTCGGGGAGAGCCATGAGCGGCGCACGCTGTCCGGCCACGCTCTCGTCGCCCGGCACGATCCGGCCGTCGGCGTCGACCTGGGCCTGAGTGGTCAGGTACCGCACGATGCCCTGGTTGGTCGCGCCTCCGGTCATCACCGGGTCGAAGTAGCCGCTGGGCGCAGCGACGTTGTTCCGGTCCTTGCCGGTGAGTACCGTCATGTTCCGCCCGCCGGTGAGCCGCCAGGCGTCGAAGCGGTTGTCGTCAGCCGGGTCAGTTTGGTCGCGCTGGGCCCGGTACTCGGCGTAGATCGTCGAGCCGGCCTTGATTTCGTTGGAGTAGCGCACACGGCGCGCCTCGGTCTGCAGGATCGCGGCCGTCCACTCGTCCAGGTGCTCCTTGATCTCGCCGGTGGACTCGTCGAGCTGGTACGTGGTGGCGCGCTCGATGAAGTCGATCGGGTGCTTCGTGCCGTACAGCTGCGAGTAGACCGCGTTGAGCGAGGAGGGCTCGCCGGTCTCGCTGCGCCCGGCGATGAGGTCGCCGGCGATCTGGTACTGGATGCGCTCGTGCATGAGCTGCTCGTAGCCGCGCAGGCGCGTGCGTTCCTCGACCGAGGTCGGAGCCTCGCCCGGAGTCTGGGCCGTGATCGTGGCCTCGTAGCCCGGCACGACCAGGGCGTTATCCCCGCTGGCGAAGGCGGTGGTGATCTCGCCGTACTCGCCGACATCGAAGACCTGGCCGATCTCACCCGAGATCGGAGTCCCCTTGCCGTCACGGCGCTGCTTCTCGCCGCTCCAGCGGATGACGCCCTGCTCGTCGACCAGGATCTCGGAGACCGTCGCCGCGTTGCGCTCGATGCTCTCGCGCACGGTGGCCCCGATGCGCCGCATGAATGCAGATTCGTGATCGGCGATCGGCACGGAGCGCTCGGCGTTGAAACGGACGAGCCGGTCCTTGAACCGGGTCGTCTGGAAGGTCGAGCCCATCATCTCGTCGGGGGAGATTCCGCAACGACGAAGCGCCGAGGCGAGGTTGTCGAGGTTCGACCACTGCCCGGTGGGGCTGGTCATGTACCGCGCCACCCGGTCCGGGTTGAAGCGCTGGTCGACCCACTCGCCGTCGACGTCGTGGGGCTCCGCCTCCCAGGTCCCGATGAGTTCGAAGGGGACGTCCTCGGCGTGCTGCCGGACCTTCTCGACGGCGGTGCCGCCGTAGACGAGGTTGCCCATCTCGGGCACCTCCTCGGCCTGCAACTCGCCGATCTCCTCCAGCCTTTCCTGGTACATCTCTTCGGTCGCCCCCGGGCGCAGCAGATCGCTGTGCGCGCCGGTGAGGACGTCCCAGTAGGAGCGCTGGATCGCAGCGACCTCAGAGTCAGCCGAGTACTCCGGCGGCTCGATCGCATCCAGCTGTCCGCCGGTTCGCTCCAGCTCGGCCTCAGCACGAGCGATCAGGTCTTCGACGCCAAGAGCTGCCTGCAGGTTCTGCCGCGCGCTCTCGACGGCGGCCTTCGCGTAGGCCTCAGCGGGCTGGGCGTCGATGAAGAAGGTCGGCAGGGAGCGGTTCTTCGCGTCCCGGCGCAGCATCACCTTCGACCCGGGCCGGGGACCGGACTCGCCCGGGGCCACATAGTTGCCGACCACGAACATCGACTCCCGGTCGACGTGGTAGCTGTCGGGCACATCCACCAGCGTGCGGCCACGGCCGCGCTCCTGGTGCGTCGTGCCCATCTCGCCGGCGGCGTGCCCCGGAAGATCCGTGCGCTCGATGCGGTGGCCCTGGGCGAAGCGCAGCAGCTGAACGGCTTCCGTCGGCGAGGGGGAGTAGACCGCCATGCCGCCGGGGACCCGGTAGTTCGTCGAGTAGCGCAGCACGGTGCCGTTGTCGTAAATCCGGGCTCCGGCGTACTCCTCCTGGCGCGTGTCGGTGAGGCGGATCTCCATGCCGGTCTGGGCGATCTTCGCCTTGATCTGACCGGGCTCGCGGTCGCGCATCACCTCGTAGGACACGCCCTGGGCCTTCAGCTCTTCGAGCAGTGCTGCCGAGCGTGCCACGGCGCGCCGGGACATGAAGCGGTTGCGGTCGACACGGTTCGTCTGGGGATCCCGGCCGCCGTCGATGACCCACTCGCGGACCTGGTCGTACTCCTGCTGGCTCATCTTGTCCATCAGCGCGGTGAGCCCAGCGGCGTCATCGTTCGTCATCGCTCGGCCGGCCTCGAAAGGTTTGCCCTCGTCGTCGATGCGCCAGAGCACCATGTTCCCGCGACGGGGATCGGCCAGGGTCTCCACCTCGCCGCCGGCCACGCGTGCGATCGTCTCGTCCGGCAGGTACACCAGCGCAGTCCCGGCGCGCTTCACGGTCGCGCGTTCGGACCAGTCGGGGTCGTAGGGGCTGATCGGCAGCCGGGCCGACTTCGGGTCGGCCTGGGCACCGACGCCGGTGGCACGGATGAACTCCCGCTGCGACTGCTGGTAGCTCTCGTTCTGCGGGGAATGGTCACCGAACTGCGGCTCGTAGTCGGACACCTTCTCCGCGAATGCCTGGTCGATGGCGGTGAGGCAGTCCGTGGCGCCCAGCCGCGGGTCGGCCAGCGCGGTGCCCCGCTGTCCGAGGATCTCGTCGACCCGGGCGCGGATCGCCTTGGCCTGGGAGATCGGGATGACCTGTCCGGTCTGATCCCGGGCCTGCTCGACTGCCTTGTAGTAGACGTACTCATAGAAGTACCTGCGCAGTCCGTGTGCCTTCTTCATAGTCAATCAGCCTCCTGCGGACGCTCGGGGTTACATAAGCATGTATAGAGCCTACTCTGCCTATCGAAAGGAAGTGAGGGATCATCCAGAAAGGCCAGTGCCGAGGCAGTCTCCCTTAGTCGAGAGACGACCTCGGCACTGGCCGTGATCCTTGGCTGGCCCCAAGTGGCCGTCGGCTACTTCGAGTTCATCTCGATGGCCATGGCCCGGTCGAACCGGCCGTCGGCCAGCACCTCCCAGCTCGGCAGTGAGGCCAGGTACTGGTAGAAGGCCGAGTGGACCATCACCGTCGCCAGGGACTTCAGGTCCTCCTCGGTGACGTCCCCCTCCGCGAACACCCGCGAGTCCTCGTTGTTCACATGGCCGTTGATCCGGCGGGCCGCATGGGCGTACGCGTCCGAGCGGATCTGGCTGATGTACGTCTGAGACCCGTCGGCGCTGCGCAGCTCGCCGTCGCCGCCGACCGAGAAGTGCTCGCGATCCTGTTCCAACTCGGTCTGCGCCGACTTGTAGGCCTCACCGATCTCGATGTCCAGGCTCTTGACCTTCGCCGAGCCGTCGGGGTTGACCAGCATCTCCTTGCTGATCGTCCCCTCGGCGTAGAGCAGACGCTGCCGCTCGACGCTGACCGCCTGACTCTCGGCGACCGCAACCCCGACCTCGACGTTCTCGATGAACTGGTCCTCGTCGAACATGCTCATCCCCTCGTACGCGTCGGGGTCGACGACCACCGGAGCGTTGGGGTCCTGGCCCTCGTCGACCGTGGTCATCGTCGTGATGACCTCCATGACCTCGTCGGCGTAGACATCGGGATCCAGGCGCTCGATGTCGACCTCCTGGTAGCTGTAGATCTCCTTGTACTGCGCCTTCGCGTCTGCGGCCTTGACTGCCTGCCGCATGCGCTTCTCCAGCATCTTCACGAAGTCCGGCTGGTTCATTCGCACGTCGAAGTCCATGGCACTGGACAGCGTCGGGATCGTCTGCAGCGAGTACGTGTGCCCCGGGTGCTTGATCGTGTTGCCCAGCAGCCGGAACGACATCGGCAGGATCGTCTGGTTGCGGTTCCAGATCGGCGCGTCGCCGGCCCGGAAGACGATCGAGTTGCGCGGCGAGAGGAATGCCATGTCGTTGTAGCTGATCAGCGGCTCTTCCTTGGTGTTCATCGTGTAGGAGACCCGGCCCTCGGTCTTGCCGCCGATGACCTTGTCGAGATCCTGGCTGATCTGCTTGCTGTCACGGTACGACCGGTGCGTCTTGCCGCTCATCTTCTCCAGCGTCTCGATCATCGAATCGTCCGTGGACTTCAAGAAGACGATGTTCGAGGTGTTGCCCTGTACGATCTTGTCGACGCTCTCGCCGTAGACGTCGCGCAGCTGCTGCAGGGTCTGCAGGATGAGCGTGAACTGCTGCTCCTGGCCCAGGCCGATGGAGAGCATCGTCTCGAAGCCGTCGATGCCTTTGCCCTCGGACTGCAGGTTGCCGAGCTCGTCGAGCATGAACCGCGTGCGGTAGAGCGGCTTCTGGTTCGACTTCGTCATGTACGCCTGGTCGGCGCTCACGTCGAACAGCTGCTTGACCAGGATCAGGATCAGCTTCGCGTACTTCATCAGGTGGGGTGGAGTCACCAGGAACAGCGCCTTGGGGGACTCCGAGTAGCGCGACAGCGTCTGCGTGATCGCCCGTGCCTGGTACGAGACCTTCTCCGGGTTGCCGACGCCGGAGAAGTCGAGTCGCGTGTCCGGGTAGAGCGTGTCCCCGGGCTGGAAGGACAGGATCTTCCCGTCCCGGGTGCCGCCCTCACGCACCGGCTTCAGCTCACGCATCACGCCGTTCTTCACGATCTTATTGCCCGTCACCGGCTCGACCACGTAGTGCCGGCCGTTGAGCGAGACCTGGTAGTTCTTCGTGAAGCTGAAGTAGAAGGTGCGCACCAGCATCTTTGTCTGCGGGTTGACCAGCTCCAGCTTGAGCCAGGCCTCGTCGTCAGGGAACTTGCCCTTGAAGTTGTACCGGGCCCAACCCTCGCGGCCGACGATCTCCTCGTGCTCGAAGTCCTCACCCAGGTTCTCGGTGAACATCGGGTCCGCGTAGGCCGACCACACGGCTTGCTGACCGACGAGGTGGTCGCGCTTGACGTAGTTCGGCGCGAAGCGCACGCCGAGGCGACGCGGGAAGCTCAGGCCGGCCAGGTCGGTGTTCTGCGAGGGCTTGCCCGAGGTCAGCGTCGAGATCGTGGGGTCGGTGAAGAACGACATGGCGGTGATCGCGATTCCGTACACCGAGGCCAGCATCTTCTCCGCCCCGGCCATCGAGCGCAGCGCGTTGTGGGCGTTGCCCACCAGCGTGCGCATGTTGTTGCGGGGCAGCTCCTCGCTCGCGTTGAAGTACAGGCTGAGCATGTCCTGATCGGCCTTGCCCTCCCACATGAAGGCCTGGGCCGCAGCCTTCTCCTGCTCCTCGGCCAGGGCGTCCTCGTTGTTCTCGAACTCGCCGGCCTTGACCCGCTTCTCCAGCTCGGCCTCAGGGTTCTTGATCTTCTTCGAGCTCATCTGCACGAAGAGCTGGTAGCAGTTGTAGAGCGTGGCCTTGCCCCAGAGGTCATCGAGCTTCTGCTCCAGCAGCGCCGGGTCCATATTCAGCACGGCTGCGGCGCTGCGCAGCTCCCGCTCCTCCTCCAGATAGAAGTCGATGAGTCCGTAGGCCGCGCGCTTGAAGGCGTTGTTGGCGGCGTTGGGCCAGACCGGGTCCTCGCCGCCGTCGAGCGGAAAGAAGATCCCGGCGATGTTCTCCACGTACAGCGCGCACTTGGTGAAGTTGCCCTCACGCGCCGCGTCGGCCGCCAGTCCCAGGGGGTTGTAGATGTCGGTCTTCATGGAGTTGATCAGGTTGAACTGCACCGGCTCGAACCCGCGTGTGACCAGGGGCACGTAGTTCTTCACCAACAACTCGCCCTTGGGGTCGTTGATGACCATGTTCGAGGGCTTCTTCTCCCGCGACCACATGTCGATGATCGGCTCGATGTACGTCTGGCCCTTACCGGCTCGGGTGATGGCCAGCACCATGGTGTTCACCGGCGCGGTATCGACCACGTACGCCCCGGCCGGGCGCTGGACCTCGTACGCCGGGAACTCCCAGTCCTTCTTGATCAGGTCAGCGACGGTCTTGTACGTGTCCGATCCGAAGCCGAGCTTGTCCCGGTTCTTGCCGTCAGGGTTGTACGGGATCCGTGCCGTGTCGTACTTCTGCCGCAGCGTCTTGTCATCGGGGAGCCCGGATGCCTCGAACAGCTCGTCGCCGAAGTCTTCGTCGATGATCGGCAGGGTCTGCGTCAGCGGATCGCCCTCGTCGTCGTCCATGACCTCGCCGGCGTAGTAGACGAGGTTCCCCTCCTCATCGATGACGTCCTTCTTGGCGCGCTGGGCGACCTCGACGGTGCCCAGGCCCTTCTTCTTGAGCATCATGTGGCTGAGCATCGAGCTGACCTGCACGCTTGAGTGAGCACCGGCGTCGGGGAACCAGTCGTAGTTCTGCTGGATCTCTTCCGGCAGGGAGATGTGCTGGTCGTTCTGGTACTGGTTGATGTCGCTCGTGGTGTTCATCAGGTTCGCCGCGGCGACCTTCCGCGAGAACCACGTACCGATGATGAGGGCGACCATCAGACCCGAGCCGAGCGTGATGAAGAGCTTGAACCCCGAGACGTCGGCCAGCTGCTCGCCGACCGTCGTCTCGCTCTTCTTGGGCTCAGCCGGCTTCTCGGCGCTGGGCTTGCCGTCCTTCGCCGCGGTGTACCAGCTGGGGACCGGAACAGCCTCAGCGCTGTGGTAGCACTTCGCCTTCACGTCCGGGTTGCCGTCCTTGGCCAGGGGCCGGTAGCACTTCACGACCGAGCCGCCCGCACCCGTCGTGGTGTCCTGGACGTAGTACACGCTCGGCTTGCCGGTGCCGTTGCCGGGCACGCCCGAACCCACGGACGCGCCCACCGAGAGCACCGCCGTGGCGATGAGGGAGTAGAAGACCCAGGCGACGATCATCACCAGCACGCCGGTAATCACCGCGACGACGATGCCCGGTCTGGTCGACCTCAGAGTCAGGAACGTGCTGCGGTCCAGCTGCTGGTTGTCGTGGACGTCTCGGTTCGTCAGCGTCTCGCCGGGCGTCCGCGCCGAGATCTTGTCCCAGCTGCTCGCCTTCGGCCGTGTTGCCTTCCGCCTGTTCGTGGCCATCGTGATCCCTTAATCTCGAGCCTCGCTCGTCCTGCTGTCCTGCTGTCCGGTGCGCCTGCCTGCGCAGACGACGACGGCGCATGGGGAATGGGCCCATGCGCCGTCAGATCACCCCGTCGGTCATGACCGGTCCGCTCAACGGGTCAAGACCACCCCGACGATGAAGCCGGCCGCGCCCATCAGGAGCGAGAGCGTGACGATCATGACGACGAGGATCTTGTTCGAGCGGCTTTGCATCTCGGAGGCCCGCGCCAGCTCGTTGGCGTAGGACTCCTTGTCGGCCTGCATCTCCGCCAGGCGCACCTCATACCGCCTGGCCACTGAATCCTCGACCGTCGACAGCTGCTGGAGCAGGTCGGTGACCCGTGCCACCTGGGAGTTGGTCTTCTCCTTCTCCAGGTCGAGGTTGTGCTGCCACTCGGCGTCCCGAGCCGTCATCTGCGTGATGGCGTCCTTGCGGTTGCGTTCGAGCTCGTCCTCCATCCGGCGGATCCGGTCGGCGTGCTCAGAGCGCACCGACTCCAGGAGGTCCTGCTGCTCCCGGCGCAGGGCGCCGATCTCGTCCGTGGTCCGCAGGTGCTCGGCCAGCGCCTCGGACTGGGCGATGTCGGCCTTGCGGTTGTCGTCGACGATCCGCTGGATCTCGGACTTCCACTGGTTCAGGCGCTCTTCCTCGGCCGCCAGGTATTTTGACTGCTGCTCGGCCAGCACCTCGAAGATCCGCGTCTGCCCGGTCTGCATCTTCAGCGTCGCGTCCGAACGCCGGACCCGCAGGATCTCCTGCTGGTTGTGCGCGTGGGTGTCCTCGATGTCCCGCTCGATCCCGGCGATGGAGTCGGTCTGCTCGCGCTCCATCTTCGAGCGGTTGCGCTCCTTGTACTGCAGTTCCGCCGAGAGCGCCGCCTGCTGGGCCACCTTGGAGGCCTGAGACTCGTAGTCCTTGGCGATCTCCGCCCGGCGGGCCCGGATCTTCTCATCCTTCTCCGTCTGCCGCTGCTGGTGCTCGGCCTCGGCGGCGTCCTTCAGCAGCTTGTACCGGGAGCCCGCGCGGTCGGTGGCCACATCGCGGATGACCTGCTCGGTGTGCGCCGACATGAGGTTGACGTAGAGCGCACGCAGCTCATCCTCATGCGCGGAACGGAGCTGCATCAGGTCTGCGTTGGCCTGCCGGTTGAGCTGGGCGACCTGGTCCCCGAGCCACTCCGTCGCGCCCTCGGGCACAGCGATCTGCACGACCGGCGCGCCGATGGCGAAGGTTGCGTTGAACTCATCGAGCCGGACGTCCAGGTCCAGCTCCTCGGAGAGGAACCGACGGGCGATGACGTCGCGCACCTGGGCCTGATCGGCCAGCAGCACAGTGTCGCCGGCCTCCTGGTAGTCGCCCTCGACGCCGTAGCCGGCGTCGGTCTCGTCGAAACCCTCGTAGCCGGCCACCTCGTCGCCGTCGTAGTCCGGCTCCGACTCGACCGAGACGGCGCCCGCGTCGTCGATACCTGCGGCGTCCTCGCCGAGCATGGATGCGTCCGCCCCTTCATCCGCGTCGACGACGTCGCTGAAGAGCGGCTCGTCGTCCAGGCCCTCGGCAGCCCCCTCGTCACCGGGGATTCCGTCGAAGATCGCATCCCCCTCGTCCTCCCCGAGGACCGCGGGGGCAGTGGCTCCAGCCTCGGCGACCAGGCCGCTGTGCTCCTCCCATGCCTTCTTGCCCACGGCTTCTTCGAGGCTCGTGGTACCTGCAGCGACAAAGCGTGCCTGCGCGAAGGTCGCATCGTTCACGAGATCGACGAGCAGATCGCCGCTGGGCTTCTGCCACACGACGGCCCAGGCGTAGGTGGCACCGGTGAGCAGCGAGTACTCCTCCATGCGCGCGAGAGTCTCGTCGGTGGGGATGATGCCGAAGACCTCCTCTTCGAGCATCTCCGCCGTGGCCACCGTGCGGATCTGGTCGGAGCTGATGAGCTCGATGATCGAGCCCTTCGCCTCGTCCCGGCCGTGCCGCTTGCTCAAGCCACCGATCGAGTCGGCTGCGAGCACGAGCATCACCCAGGCCGTACTGCTGGGAAAGACGAACTGCGTGTTCGACCGCAGCAGCTCTACCGCCGCCGGGATTGCCGTTTCTCTCACCACGGAGGCCAGAAGCTCGTCGGGCTTCTTCTTCCGCTCCTTCCTGCGGCTTCCCGTTGCCGTACCCAGAATGCCCATTGATGCACGATCCCTCCGCTAATAAAACACAGTTCACCTGGTTTATGAGTATCTTATCGCCTCTCTATCGCGATAGGCAATCATGGGGCATGGATGGGCTATCGACTCATGAGTCGACTCGCTCCCGCCGTCCTCGGACCGGTTCATCGCACCGCGCTGACCTCGACGTAGGCGTCGGAACTCAGCAGGTTCTTGTCGTCGCTGACCAGGTCGCCGACGACGTCGATGCGGATACGCCGTTCCGAGGGGTGCTCGTTGAGGAAGGTCGCCACCGCGGTGGTGACCTCGTCGGTCAGCTTCGCCACAGCCGCACGCGCACCGCCGGCATCAGAGGCGGTATCGCCCTTGTCCTCGATGAGGTACTGCAGGACCCTCGCATCGACGTCGATGCGCACGTTGTGCTTGACGAACACCTCCTGCACCATCTGGCGCAGCTTCTTCCGCACGATCTTTTGCTGCGTCAGCAGCGACAGCGGCTGGAAAGGCACGATCGCGTCGATACGGCCCAGCAGCTCGGGCGGAAATCGGTTGTCGCCCGTCGTCGAGGAGATCGAGCGGCGGATGAGCTTCTCGTACTCCAGCAGCTGCTTGCCCGACCCGGTGTCGTCCGCCGCGTACTGCGCGATGTCCTTGTAGATCTCCGAGCCGGCGTTCGTCGTCAGCACGATGTAGGTGTTGAGGAAGCTCACCTCGCGGTTGTTGGCGTCGTTGAGCCGGCCGTCGTCGAGCACCTGCAGCAGCACGCGTGTCACCATCGCCGAGGCCTTCTCGACCTCGTCGAAAAGCAGCACAGCGTGGGAGAGGGCCCACACGCGCTTGGTGAGCTCAGAGCGGAACGCCGCGAACGACGAGTCCTCGGCGTACTCCGTCATGTCGAACCGGATCAGGTGCCGCTGGTCGTCACCGAACAGCAGTCGTGCCAGCTGCTTCGTGAGCTCCGTGTTGTGCGTGACCACGAACTGACCAGCCTGGTAGAGGTGCTCCTCGTCGTTGACGTAGATGCACGACGAGCTCTGCTGCTCCGGCAGCTTCTCGATCGACGCGATGCCGACCATGTCGAACTTCTTCACGCGCTTACGACCCGAGGTCTCGATGGCCGCGCGCCGTGCGATCTCCTGCTTGCGGGGCAGGGAGAAGAACCGGGCCTTATCCTCGTTGCCGACCTTCACGTGCACGCCGTACTCGACCAGTTCGCGCCCGTCCTCCTTCGTGCGTGTCCACGATTTGATCGTGTTCGAGACGCCGAGCGAGAACAGCACCTCCCTAAGGTCCTCCGTGAGCCCCTTGGAGAACGTCGAGTACGAGACGTTGAAGCGGTCGTTCGAGGCACCGATCGATCCGTCGGTGTCGAAAAGGCCCCGCACCAGCGCCCACCGCTGCTGTACCGATCCGTGTTTGTACCTCTCCGGGATACGGCGCTCCGCCGAGCGCGCACCGATCAGATCGGGAACCGAGGCAAGCACGTCCTTCGTCTGGTACAGCGAATCGCGGCGGTCCTCCACCGGGCCAACACCGACAGGGAAAACCCAGCTGTAGTTGCGTCCGTACGACTTCGGTGCCGACCCCAGCCATTCGCCCACCATCCACACGGTGTGGTCGGCGTCGTCCCCGTCAGACGAGAGCGTCAGCTGCCTCTCAGTGAGGCACCCGTTACCGATGAGGACGCCCAAGACGTACGGGTCGACGTCGAAGTCCTGCTCCGGCCAGTGCACCGGTCCGTTCGCCGGGATGAAGAACTTCAGATCTTCCCGAGAGTCGCCGGGGTAGGTCCGCACGACGCCACGCTCGACCATTTCCTGCGTGCTCAGGACCATCGGCGCGACGTCCTTGCCCGCATGCTTCTTCGACCGCTGCTTGGCTGTGTAGACCGTCCACAAGTGCGGTCCTCCAACGTCGAGAGTCCGGCCGTCCCAGAGCGTGACCCGGTAGACGTCCTGCATGCCCTGCGGGAAGTGTCCGAGCACCTCGACCGGGTGACCTTGGCGACCGAACACTCTGTCGCCCGGGACCAGGTCGCCGTGCAGCTTCCAGGTGGTCTCGCCGTCGCTCGAGTAGACAGGAACCTGCGTCGAGTCGACGCAGAATTTCCCCGTTCCCGTCGATCCCGTGAACAGCAGGCTCGCCATCGGCTTCCCCTTGTCGTTGAGGTCCGCCACCGACAACTGCAGACGACGCGCCACCGCGCCGGTCGCCCAGTCCTGGCTGAACACCTTGGCGTCCAGCTGCTTCTTGATCTTCGCGCCGTCGACCCGGAATGCGACGTTCACGTTCAGGGACTCCATGAGCACGTCCGAGAGCAGGTCCCGGTCCATCGGTCGGTGCGTCAGGCGATGCCAGCCGACCATGGAGTCGAGCACGAGGATCGACTTGCGCGGCTGGGCGCTGGCCGGCATGTAGCGCTGGGTGTACTCGTAGATCTGCTGGAAGACGTGGTCGTCGTAGAACTCGTCGGCCACCCCGTACCGTTCGGCCATGCCCTGCAGGATCTTGATGGTCGTCGCCTGGTCCGGCGGGTTGAGGTTGATGCGCTGCAGGCGCTCGACGAGCGGCTGGTTCGGCGAGATGTGCTTGTGGAACTCCTCGTAGGTCGTCGCCGCGATGATCCTGATGCCTCGGGTTCCCGAAGCCGCGAGGACCGGCTTGATGGCCTCGACAGCGGCGTCGGAGAGCTGGATGATCTGGTGGAACTCGTCGATGAAGAGCACCACTTCGTGCTTCTCGTCCTTGACGAAGTCCTCGGCCTCGTCGAAGAAGCCCTTGAGCTTCGAGGCCATGTTCTCGGCGTTGCCCGCCTCGGAGATCATGCGCGCCGGGTCCACCTCCAGGTAGAGGCGGCCCGGATCCACGAGCATCGTGGCCTGGACCAATGCGGTCTTTCCCGTTCCGGCCTCGGCCAATAGAAGCGCATTGCACAGCTCAGGGCGGCTCATCGAGGCCAGCAGCTGCATCGTCTCGTGCTCACGGCCGACGATGTCGCGCTCGGCCTTCTTCAGTGGCTCCGAGAGCTTGGACAGGAGTGGGTAGCGCTCGTTGAGCTGTGCCTCGTGGAACATGCCGCGCAAGACCTCTCGACTGGACTGAAGATTTAACTGGAAAATCAGTCGAAACCCTATCACGGGTAGCATTCGATAGGGCATTGAATGGAGAATGCGAAAGGCCCCGGAGTGAACTCCGGGGCCTTTCGTTCCATGCACTGGTCGCGGGTCGCTCACCCGCCGTATTCGGACTCGCGGAACCCTGCCGGACTGGGGTGAGGGCTGGAGTGGAAGCGCGGCGCCGAGGGGGCAGGCCAGGTGGAGGTGCCCCAGGGCCGGGCGGCCCGGGGCGCGGCACTGGTATTTCGACCAGCCCGTTTCCCCGGACCGCCCTCCGAACCGGACGTGCCTGTTGGCCAGGCATCCGGCTCTCCACGAGTCCCAGGGGCTATCCGGCGACGGCTGGCTGCGCGCTGGTGCTCCATGGCGACGGGATTCGGGCTCCCCGGAAGCGGTAGCGAGTGATCGTTACCGTGGCCGGGTTGAACAGCCGGACCCCGTCCTGCTCCGGCAGCCAGGCACCAACCTGGTTGCCCTGGTAGCGGCGTTTGAGCTTCTTCCAAGGCACGCGTCGGTGCTTTCGACGCAGCCATCCCCAGACCCTGTGCCACGTGTAGTAGCCCAGGTAGTTCAGGCTCGTCTTGGCTGACGAGTGCCGGAAGTAGTTCGCCCATCCGCGCAGCAGCCAGTTCAGCTGCTTGAGCAGTTCATCGAGCGGTTGACTGATGCTCTGCCTGCAAATCGCCTTCACCTTCCGGCAGACCGTCTGCATGGACGGCTTACTGGGGTAGGTGTAGACGTATTGCTTGTGCGACTTCTTGCTATTGCGCCGCTGGATGCGGAACCCCAAGAAGTCGAACCCCTCATCGATATGGGCGATGGTCGTCTTCTCCTGCGACAGGCGCAGGCCGACCTGCTTCAGCACCTCTGAGACCTCGCTCTTCAGCTCTTCGGCGTGGAGCCGGGAGCCGTGGATCAAGAGCACGAAGTCGTCCGCGTAGCGGACCAGTCGGCAGGTCGCCCCGCCGTGTCGTCGGTGCCGCATCCGTTCCGATCCTGTGCGGCCAGTCTTCTGCCAGAGCCGGGCGAAGTGCTCGTCCAGTACCGACAGAGCGACGTTGGCCAGGAGCGGCGACAGAATCCCCCCTTGGGGTGTACCGGCGAAGGTGTCCCTGTTGACCAGGTCCGTCGAAAGGATGCCTGACTTGAGGAACGCCTTGACCAGGCGCAACACCCGCCTGTCCCCGATTCGTTCGCGCACAAGGCCCATAAGGGCCGTGTGGTCGATTTCATCGAAGCACGCCTTGATATCACCCTCCAAGACCCAGTCATAACCCCGGGACGTGTAGTAGTGAATTTCGGCGATCGCGTCATGCGCTCTTCGGTTGGGACGAAAGCCATACGAGTACGGCTCGAAGTCCGCTTCGAAGATCGGCTCCAGTACGATCTTAAGAGCCGCCTGCACCACCCGGTCCGTGAAAGTAGGCATGGTGGCTTCATACTGCCCCTCCTGCTGTGAGTGTTCGGGATTTGTGGTCGGATTTCATGGTCTGGGCGGCGAGTTGGAGGCAGATGGCTTCGTTGTCGCTGGTCCAGGGGATGCTGAGGCGGCCGCCGGCGGTGCGGTGGGCGTCCAGGCGGCCGCGGGCGATCCAGTAGTAGACCGCGCCGGCGCGGATGCCGAGCCGTGTAGCGACCTGTTGGATGCTCAGTTCGCCGCGCGCGGTGGCGGTGTCGGGCAGTGGGTGGCTGCCGGGGCCCGTGGGACCTGGGTGTTTGGACCGGTCCAGGTCCGCCCGGAGTGCGGCCTCGACCTGGTCGTTCCAGGGGATGGCGATGCGTCCGGCGGGCGTGCGGTGGGCGGGCAGGCGTCCGATACGTATTTGGTAGCGCACGGCCGCGTCGAGGACTCCGAGGCGGGCTGCTGCTTCGGGAATGCTGATCTCGCCGGCGTGGGCGGCCTCGGCGGGCAGGGGGCGGCGCCCGGTGGGCATGAACTGCTCGGGGTGGCTGATCCAGTCCCGGCAGGCGGCTTCGACCTGCTCGTTCCAGGGAATACATCAGCGGCCCCCGACGTCCTTGCGGGCGGTCAGCCGGCCGCAGCGGATCCAGTAGTAGAGGGCGTGCTCGACCACGCCCAGGCGGGCGGCGCCCTGCTGGACGCTGACCTCGCCGGGCATCGTCCGTGGCGGCGTGGCGGGCCGGGGGGTGAGGTGGCCGGAGGCGCTGATCTGGCGGCGGCAGTCGGCTTCGACCTGGTCGTTCCAGGGGATGCACCAGCGGCCGCCGACGTCCTTGCGGCCATCCAGGCGCCCGTGGGTGAGCCAGTAGTAGACGGCGTCCGCGGTGATGCCCAGGATCTGGGCTGCCTGATTGACGTCGATCTCCCCGTCCCGGAACGGGACCTGCGCCGGGATCTTGTAGGTGTAGCCCACCCATTTGACAGCCGCCACGTCGTAAGGGCGCCCGGTCCCGGTGGTCAGCTGGGCGTCGGCGAGCGCGGCGACGACCTGTTCGTCGCTGTGGTCCGGACGCAGGGCGGCGATCAGCTCCCGCGCCGCCGCCGGGGTCCGCCGGACCTCGGGTGAGGTCAGCGGCCGGGTCAGGGCGAGTTCGTCGGTGGCGCCGGTGTGCCAGCGCACCCCGACCCGGGCGTGGGCCCGGTCGGGCTCGGGCAGCAGAGTCACATCCGAGATCAGCGTCCGCAGCAGGCGTTTGCGGTCACGGTCCCGGGTCTCGGCCGCGTGCCACAATCCGGGCAGGTCAGCGGCCAGGGCTTGCAGCGCGGAGCGGTCCGGCAGGGCCGGCTTGGCCTCACGGGCGGTGTTCAGGGCGCTCTGGGCCTGATCGAGTGCGGCGAGTCTGGCCTCCCAGCGGGCCTCCAGGGTGCGGGCGACCATGCGATTGTCCGGATCGACGGCCGTGAACGTCCGCTCGGCGCGGTCCGCGTCGTACTGGGCTCGCTCCACCGCCAGCTCGGCGGCGCGGTGCGAGCGGGTATGCCGGTCGGCGACCTCGTCGGCCGCGGCCAGGGCCAGCTCGATCTGCCCGGGGCCGAGGGTATCCAGCAGCTTGGCGACCACGGCGTCGTCCACGATGTCGGCGCGGATCGAGCGGCAGGTCGCCGTGGCCTCATGGTCAGCCCGTGAAATCGAGCACCCGTAGGCGGCCTGGCCGCCCGAGTGGTATCGGGTGGTCATCGGACGCCCGCACGAACCGCAGAACATGATCCCCTGACACAGAGCCAGCCCCTCACGCGCCGGCCTGGCACCATCGTGGGTGCAGTTGGCCTTCAGCTTCGCCTCGGCCGCCACGAACTCCGCCCAGGTCCAGTACCCCTCGTGGTGATCGTGCAGGACCACCGGCCACTTCTCCCGGGGCACCCGCGTCAGGCTCGTGCGCACGCTGCCGTCCGGCTGAACCCGGCGACGGGTGATGTTACGGCCGTAGACATACGTGCCCGCGTAACAGGGGTTGCTCAAAACCCCCAGTGCCCTGGCGTGGGTGAGCTTGCCCCACCGCAACTGGCCTGCCCAGGCCCCTCCGTAGGCGCGAAGCGGGAAGCGGCGGCCGGCGAACGCCGCGACGACCTGGTAGGCGGAGCCGCCGGCCGCGAACGCGGCGAAGACATCGCGGATCGCGGCCTGCACCTCCGCATCCGGGTCGATCACGCAGTAGCCCTCGTCGTCGTAGACGTAGCCCACCGGCAGCGGGGACCGCAGATCGCCGCGCTCGGCGGCGGCCCGCTTCGCGCCCTGCAGCCGGCTCGACAGGATGTGCAGCTCGGCCTCGCTCATTGACCCTTTCAAGCCGAGCAGGAGCCTGTCGTTGAAGTTGGTCAGGTCGTAGACCCCGTCGTCGTCGATCAGCAGGACGTCCGTCAGCCGTGCGAGCTCCAGCAGCCGGGCGAAGTCGGCGGAGGACCGCGCGAGCCTGGAGACCTCCAGGCCGAAGATCGCCCCGACCTCGCCCAGGCAGACCTTCGCGACCAGGTCGCGGAAGCCCTCGCGGACCTGCCCGAACTTCCCCGACAGCCCCAGATCCGCGTCGATGACCAGCACGTCCTCGCGGTCCCAGCCCAGCCGGACCGCCTCGTCGCCCAGCCCGTACTGCCGCAGCGTGGACTCGGTGTTGTCCCTCACCTGGACCAGCGTGCTCTGCCGCAAGTAGACCGCCGCCGTCCTCGAGAGGTGGGACGTGGTGATCTTCGAGGTCCCGTTCACGATCACGGCCGCCTCCCAACCCGGACTCGACCATGTTGGCCAGCACCATCACCATCTCGACGCGGCACGGTGATGACGGCACGGCCCCTCGTTTCCGCCCGCCCCGGGGCTGGTGCGCGACACAACTGTCGTGGCATCAGGATCCGCCCCCGTCCGTGCCGGCACCACGGCTCACCAGAGCATCCACCAGCGCACGAAGAGCACTCAGCCCCTCGACCGCGAGCCGGTCCCCACCCGGATCTGCGCCGCGATCCGTCCACTCCTGCGGCAACGTCACACTCCGGCTCGCGCCGTACGCGCAGACGAAGACGAGTGCACCACTACGCCGCTTGACGAACAGGATGTCCAACTGCTGGCCCGCCAGCGCGTGAAACGGGTGGGTCACCGTCAAAGAACCCAAAGACTGCCTGGACGCTGCGGCACTATGCCGTGTCCGTCGGAATCCTCAGCCTGCGCTTTGTACCGTTGCGCTTGGGGATGAGCACCTCCCGCACGGGAGCCGGACGGAATTCGCCGGACTTCAGGGACGCCCTCAACTCGGCGAGGAAGGATTCGACGCCCTGACTGCCCTCAATTTGAGTGACAGTCCTGCCGTCGACCCCGGCCGAGCGGGCCCCCTTGTTTTCCCTGACGCGGCCCCACGCAGCCAATAGCGTTGCGGGGTCGCAGAACACCAGTAGGCCGCTGGCGAGGTGCCGTGTCACCACGGTCCTGCTCCAGCGACCCCCGGTCCGAACCACGCGGGCACCTTTCGGTGCACGTAGCTCTCCAGCGACTACTCCGTGAATTGCGCGGTTGGTTGCCCCGAGTGGATAGCCTCATGACAGCGGGTGCAGACCACGAGGGTTTTTCTCCGCTTCTTTGCCATGTGTTGTGCCCACAGGGGCTGTAGTCGTCCGGACTCGGTGAGATCGGCGAGCTTTCGGACCTGGTGAACTTCCACCTGGCCTATCTGCTCGCACAGTTCACACTTGTCCATGCGAAGCCGTGTAATCAGCTCTTTGCGGGCAACGGGCCGGACTACCGGACGGTCCTGTAGAACCGCCTTCTTCTGCCGCTTCAGCGGGATTTCGCCGAACCTTCCGACCAGTGGTTTCCTGCCTGCTCGTTGGACGCTGGCCTCATAGCATGTCCGTGGTCCATCTTCTGTCGAGAACTTGGCCCTATATTTGCGGGCCATCGCCGACACCGTCGAACGATGCTTAGCGGCAAGCGTCTTGAGCATCGAGGTCTGTGCGACCCATTTAAACCGGCTCAGTCTCCAGACGTCGCCGGCCAGCAGGTAGTACTGGATGAAACCCCTGTACTCCGCTCCGTATGTGCTGATGATCGTGAGGTCGTCACGATTAAACAGCTCGGTGCGGCGCTCGGGTTTTCCGTGCTTTAGGTAGGGGGTGCACTTGGCTTTGATCACTTGCCGTGGGACGCGCAGTGCGACGCTGCCGTTAACAGACGGACGGGTCGCGCTGTGCTGGACAGTGATCTCGTAGCCGAGGAAAGACGCCGCCCGGGTACGGGCTTGCGTGACCAGCGTCTTGTCCGGATTCAGTTCCAACTTGAGTTCGTCTCGAAGGAACTGCGCCAGACGCTGCTTGATTTCCTCGGCCTCTGCCTTCGGTCCAGCGAAACCGAGGAGGGTATCGTCGGCGTACCGGCAGTAGCGGAGTCGCCTGTAGCCCGGATCCTGAGGATCCTTGCTGGACGTTCCCCGCAGCTGTTTACGCAACTCACGTGCTGCGGTCATATTGCCGCGTTTCCGAGCGCGCACCGCTGCCATTCGAACCCTTGCATAGACAGGGTTGTTTGCCCTGCTAGCTCCTCGGGTGTACTGCGGTATGAGAACTGTCTCGATGAACTTGTCCAACCGGTCCAAGTAAATATTGGAAAGGATCGGCGAAACGACACCGCCCTGTGGGGCTCCACTGAGCGTTTCGTTCCATACCCAGTCCTCCAGATATCCGGCTTGCAGCATCTGTTCGATCAGCCGGAGGAGCCGGTTATCGTGGATCTTCTCAGCCAGCGTCGACAGCATGACCTCGTGGTCAAGACTCCCAAAGCAGTCTGAGATATCACCCTCAATAAACCATGCCGTACCAGTCCATAGGTCTGCCACCTCGCTGAGTGCAGTGTGACAGCCCCTTCCGGGACGGAAACCGTGTGAACGGTCAGAAAACCGTGGCTCATAATACGCCTCCAGCAAGAGGCGGATCACTTCACCGACGAGCTTATCCGACCACGAAGGCAGGCCGAGCGGTCTCTGCTTCCCATTCTTCTTCGGGATGTAGATCCGTTTTGCTGGCTTAAATCGAAAACGCTCGTGACGCAGGGCGTCGATGATGCGTTCAATCTTTGCCAGCGACATGCCGTCTGCGGTTTCTCCATCAGCCCCGGGCGTCATGGCTCCATGGTTGGAGTACAGACGCCCGTAGGCCATCAGATACATCTGCGGATTGAACAGTTGTCGGAACATTTCATTGCACGGCAGGCCACGCCTACCGCGATCACGGAGGATACTCAGTACTGTTTCGGCACTCTGCATTACGCATACCTCCCAGTCTTCGAATATCCGATCACCTGGCCCCCTTGGCCCTGCGGACGGCCTTCCCGTCCCCCTTGGTAGGGCGTTACTCCTACGACTACTACGGGGCCTCTGTCACCCTAGGGCTCGCGCCCCTTAGGCGATCCCACGTTCGTCCCTGTCATACGTGATAGCGCGACTTAGGATCCTCATTCATCTCCTTGAATGCCCTCGTTGGGCATCGCTCCACATCCCGGAGGATGTATCAGCCACCTCGTGATGCCGGTACAGGATGTGGCGCCGGTATCAGGCACTATTTCCGGCGGGCGTGTTCTTGCACCTTCTGGAGATTGAGGTCTAGGCAATCAAGCTTTATCCGTATCGCACGGGTCCCGCAACGCCTCGTTTCATGCACCTGAACACGAGCGTTACTTTTCTGGCATGCTATTGTTCCCTGCACCTTTCGGATTCAGGTTAGCCATCGAACCCAGGAACATCCCTCCGAGTTCCTCCCGGCTTAGCCGGGGATATAACAGGGCGCTTTCGTGGCGCAGCGAGGTTGAACAGATCATCAAATCGGCGCGACCGGTCGTCGGTCGCCCACTGGTGCAGCTTGCGTTGGATCCTCAGTACCCGTCCCCAGACCGCATCCGGGTCCGGTGACGGTGCAGCGGTGTTCACCCCTGGCCTCCTGCCCTTCCAGTCCGCGAGCTGCGAACTCGCTGCCCTCCTTCGCCATGTGGACGGCTTTCCCGTCCTCGGACTACTACGAGGGCTCCGTCCCGCTCAGGGGCCATCAGCCGACAGCGGGCCTGCCCGCAGCCACGCCGGAAGCGTGGATGGTTGGGCGACCTCAGAGCGGTTCCCGTGTTCACCGTGATTCGATCGGCGGGGGCGGCATCCAGCTTTCTCCCGACAGCATCGCCATGGCTACGCCGCAGACATTCACCGTGGCCTCCGTATCCGAACTGGACAGACGAATACGGAGTCGTCGGCATACTCGACAACAACCGACGCGCACTGCATACCGGCCCATATCCACCAGGTTTCGAGCCGGGGCATGTCTTACGGGAGGTCATCCACTGGTTCACTTTCGTTATACCTATCCGCCTTGCTAGCCGGGCCCGAGTCGTCTGGTAGTTCCAACTCGTCCCGTCGTTGTCAGGGCTGCTCCCACCCTTCCCGGCACTTCCCGGGTCGGGCTGCCCTCAGCTTCAAATCACCCTGCTGCGACAGGGCAATCGAGAAGGTCTTGCACCTCCTTCGAAATCACGGCGCTTCACGGCGCACGTCCAGGCACATGCGCACGTCGCGGTAGACGTACTTGCCGGAGACCCAGCCCGTCTTCTTGGTGTTCTTGTCGGTGATGTACACCCAGGTCGCGCCCTTGGTGGTCTTGTGCACCGTGAACTTGTGCGACTTGTAGAGGACCCCGACTGCGGTCGACTTGGTGGTCGCCTTCGAGCGGATGGTCACCGCGCTGGTGCCGTGCACCGCCCACGGAAGGTAGGGGTTGGTGGTGCAGGACGAGGCGGGCACCGCGGTGGCGACCGACTGCGGCGCGGCGGTGGCCGCCGGGGCGGACAGCAGCGGCAGGGCGACGGCGGCCGCGGTGGCCGCGAGTACGGCTATGCGACGTGCAGACATGTGCAAACCTCCATAAAAGGGGTGTGGTTGGGTAGGGGTGTGCCTCGGCGAGAGGTTGGTGGGCAGGCGCTGGCGGGGTGTCGTGTCACCGGCGTCGCCAGGGGCCTGGAAGGCGGGCCTGGCCGTGGTCAGGTCAGGGCGTTTCTGCCAGGTCGCTCCAGGAGGGAGCGGTCTGGGGGCGCGTCGCGTCGGCGTCGCGCGGTGGTGCTAGAACCAGCTGGCGGCGACCCAGCCCTTCGTGCCGTACGAGCTGGAGGAGAGACTCTCCCCGTAGTACCAGCGGTTGCCGTACTTGTTGACGGCGGAGCACTCCACCCAGAACTCGCCGGCGGAGTCGAGGTGGCCCTTGGACTTGTATGCCACGCCGGGGCCGGTGCGAATGTTCGGCCACTCCAGGTTGGGGCCCCACACGGAGTGGTTGCGGTCGTTGCGGGTGCAGGCGGACGAGCCGACGGCGGACGCGGGCGTGGCGACGGCGGCGAGGCCGCCGAGCAGGACCGCGGTGGCCGTCGTCGTCATGACGGCGTTGCGGATGGCGGATCGCATGAGAAGAAACCTTCGGTTGGAGGTGTTCGTCGAGGTGCGGGGGACGCTGGAGACGCGGCCCCCGCCCAGCGCGGCGGACGCGCTGGGGATCTGTGGATCAGCCGTGCGAAGCTGGCTGATCGCCCTGACGGGAGCGGCGCCGTGAGTACGTCGAGGCACCCACGGCAGCGAGGCCGACAGCGAGCATTCCGCTTGCGACGACGGCGAGTTCACCAAGTGACATCCAGGGGCTTTTCGAATAGGGCTTAACTCGACCTCGACCTCGACCTCGACCTCGACCTCGACCTCGGTCTCAGCCGACCGCCGGCTCGTCGACCTCGACCTCAGCTGCCTGCTCCTGCTTGGCCTCGGGAGCCGGGGCCTGAGCCTGCGACTCCTTGGCCGCCGCCCGTGCCTCGCGGGCGGCGCGCATGGACGCGAACTGGTTGTCCAGCGTCTTGTCGTCGACCTTGAACTCGGAGGCCTCGACGGACTTGGTGTTGACCACCAGGCCAGTGCCGCGCGTCGCGGGCATCACGTTGCCCTTGAAGCCGTAGATGGTGCCGACCTCGTTGCCGTCCTTGTTCAGGATCGGCTCGGTGTTCGGACCCGCGGCCTTGATGATCTCCTCCATCTGACCGGTGGAGTACGGAGCGCCGTTGTTGTAGCGGACCTTGCCGTCCTCACCCTGAACCCGATCGGACTTCAGATGTAGGTTCGTCTGCTCCGGACCGCGCGGATCTCGAGCGTCGAGCTGGACGTCGGCGTACTGGGACTTGCCGTCCTTGGTGACGCCGTTCTTGTAGACCTTCGCGATGAGGTTGACTCCGGTCATCGCGCCCTTGCCCTTGAGAAGTGCCATGATCTCTCCCTTCCGCTTGTTCCGACTGCCCTCTGACAAGTCGGCCGTGATCAGTCACATCGTCCGGGCAAGGCATTGAGTCCCGCCGAACGCTCTTCACGCTAATACTCTCATAGAGCATTCGACAAGACTGGAGACTAGTCTTTCTGTCCGCGTTCGAAGTCGGTCGGGATAGGGGATGACTACGAGTCGAATACCATTCCGGCATCCGCTGTGGTCACAGCCTGATCGACCTGGGCCTGGACCCGCACGACGAGGCCGGCGTCCAGTGACGAAGCCTTGGACCGCCGCATCCGCTCGGCCTGCTCGCGCTCGGCGCGCAGCTCCACGATCCGGGAGCGCAACACGAGGGTGCTGGATTTTTCGTCCGTCTGCTGAGGTGCCAGCTCCCGGGAGACCCGTGTCATCGCCGCGACATCGTCCACCGGCAGATCGGGAATTGCCTCGGCCTGGCCGGACTGGTCCAGGTAGTCCATCGCCGCCAGCAGCAGCCGCCGGCGGTCCCTGGTCGTCTCGACGAAGGTCTGGTGTGCGTGCGGCCCGATCTCGACGTCGGTGACGAAGTCGTAGCCCAGGTGGTGCAGGTCCAGGGCCTTGACCTCGTCGAAGTCATACGCGGCACCGGCGACGATCTTGAAGTCCGCGCTGACCGCGTCGGTCTCCGTACTCGCCTGATCCTCGGCGCTCGACCCCACGCGCAGCACCAGGCCGGAGGAAGCGAGATCGGCCCGCAGGTTATTCAGCTTCTGGTCATAGGACTGCTTCATTGTCCGGATACGCGCGTCCAGCACCGCCCGGCCGCGCTTGCCCTCGGTCAGGAGCCTGCCGCCGGGCTGATCGTAGATCGTCCGGCCCAGGTTCTCGGCCTCCTCGGGGTCTTTCATCCGCTGCAGGGAGGCATCCGCGCGCAGCGCCATGAGCGAGAGCAGCCGCTGGCCGTAGGTCGCCACGTCCTGCTCCTGCTCGTACCACTGGCCGCCGTCCCCGGGGAAGGGCAGGAAGTGCCGGTACTTGCTCATCAGCCGCCGGTGGTAGTTCTCCTCGAAGCGGTAGAAGTCGTAGAGCGGGCGCGAGTCCTCGGCGGCGACGTCGGCCTTCTCGGCCTGTTCCCACTGGTGCGCGAGGTCGCGGTAGACCCCGGCCTTCTCCCGGTGGTGCTGCAAGCGTGAGGCGTAACTGCGCAGCCGGAAGCCGAAGGAGACCAAGTCGGCCTCCCTATTCTCGTCTTCGCCCTGCCGGTCCGCAGCGAGCACCGCCATCTGCTGGTAGTCCATCCCCATGACTTCGAGCATCGGCGTGCGCACCCGCAGCTCCCACTCCGGCATGGCCCGCAGCATCTGGTAGATGCCGTTGACGGCGCGCTCCATGATCTGCGTACGTCCCTGCTCGACCAGCTTCTGCCATTCCTCCGTGCTCAGAGACTCCTTCGCGCGGCGCTCGTTGGCGTAGTCGACGATGCGTTCCATGGCCTCCGGCATCGGGGACCCGGCACGGTCGAGTTGCTCCTTCACGACCTCGGTCACCAGTTGGTTCGCCTTGCGCATGCGGGCGTCATGCGAGCCGGCGCGCCACAACGATCGGTCTGCAGGCAGGCAGGCGAGCAGGAACTGCGGCAGGGACTCGGCGCGGATCCGCTCGTGCGCCCACCGCTTGATGAAGGTGGTGACGTTGCGCCGCTCGTAGCCGACGGCGCTGGAGAGATGAGCCACCGCATGCTTCTCATCGAGCCAGGCGTCAACACCGCGGCGGAGCCTGGACTTGTGCCGGTCCAGGAGCTTGCCGCGCTGCGTACCGTTCTTCGTCACCTGGCCCCGGCCGCCGTCGACCATGGCCAGGTGGCAGTGCACGTGCTCGGTGTCGACCTGGATGACCCCGACGTAGCGCAGGTCGTCGAAGCCGCTGGTGCCCGAGCTCATCCGCTCCAGACCGTGCATGATCGCCATGCGCAGCTTCATCTGGTCGATGTGGCCGCGGTAGTCGCCGCGTGCCTCGCAGTGGAAGTCCTGATCGACGATGCGGTGCTTCCTCAGGTACTCCTCGTCGAAGGACAGCACCGTCTTGAGCACGGTCTTGCCGTTCTCGAAGTGCTGCTGGATGTCGTTGCCGGCCGCGCGCAGCTGCTCGTCGGAGAGTGAGACCGAGCCGTAGCCGAAGGCCACGCCGCCGTCGCCCTGGGCCTGGCGCATCTCATGCTTCGCCGCGCCCCGCGAGATACCGGCGCGCTCAACGGCAGACTCCCGCGCCATGTAGCGCATGATGAAGTCGTCGGTGCGCAGGCGCTGGATGGGAGCCAGCGACTCGGTCGCCTGCTCGCGGGCCATGTACCGAGTGACGTAGTCGCCCGGCGTCGCACCGCGCGATCCCCTGCCGCCGGGCAGCGGCACGCTGAATTCGTTGACCACGATGATGTCCTGCTTCAGGCCCATCGTCGCTCCCTTTCCTGTCTCGGTACCGATGCACTACGGCCCCGGCTGCTGTTCGCCAGCAACCGGGGCCGCGCTCGTCATGCCTGATCCGTCCTCAGGACCCCAGGCTCTGCTCGCCGTCCTCGCCGAAGTCCAGATCGGCCGCACGCTGGGCCACCTGGCGCTTGCGCTTGTCCAGGCTCGGGACGGGCTTGACCTCACGTCGTCGGGTCTCCTGTTCCTGCTCCTCCAGCTCCAGGTCGAGATCCAGGTTCGGGTCGCGCTGCGCCTCACGGGCCGAAATCGGGGGAGCGAACGGCTCCTCCTGCTCCTCGGCCGGGTGCAGAGCCCCAGCCACGCGCTCCCGGTAGAGGTTCTCCGTGGTGCCCTCGGTGCTCGCGCGCTCGGTCTGGTACTGCTCCCGTTCGGCGGCGATCTCCGCCTCGATCTGCTGCAGACGCGCGCTCATGCCGTCAGCGACCGGCGCTGCCTCAGGCACGGGCGATCCGACGACCTGCTTGACCTCGGTGTCCAGGCCCAGCTCGTCCTCGGTGAACAACGAGTTGATCGCGTCCGAGCGCGCCTTCAGCCCACGTGTATCGACTACGGCCTCAGCCCGCGGGACGCCGTCCTTGGAGTGGTCGGCGAAGTAGCCGGCGAGGTCGTAGCCGCTGGACTCGAGATCGATCTCCAGGCCTCCGATGTCGTGGATCTGGGTGAAGACCACGGGCGCATCGCCTTCGGTCTGCGCCCCCGACGGAGCGAGGACAAGCATGTCCGCCGTGGCCGGCAGCTCCCACTCGATCCCGGTGACCTGCTCGGGCACGGCGAAGCCGCTCGTGAAGTAGCCCTTGCTGGCGAGCACGACCAGCTGCTGGTCGTCGAACTCGTAGAAGGCGTCTACCTTCTCGCCCTGGCCGGGGGAGTAGGTCACCTGGGAGATGCCGAACGGCAGGGCCTTGGCCGGAGTGACCGAGCGCAGTTCGCCCGTCATGTGCAGATACGGGCGGTAGTTCTCCTCCTTGCCCCGGTGCTTGAGGTCGAGCGATGCGACCATGACGCCGAGCTCGGCGGTCACCCCCTCCAGCCGGTACGTCTCCACTCCTCGTTCACGCAGGACACGGTGGGCCCATACGTCGTTCATCGTCAGTCCTGCGGTGCGCATCACGTGCTCCTCTTGCGGTTGGTCTTGCTCTGGTTGGTGATCCTGGTCCTGGACTTCGGTGTGACGTCGGCGCCGGTCGCCTCGCCCCGGGCGTCCCGGTTCTTCGCGATCATCCGCGTTGCCCAGCGCCACATGCCGCGCATCACGACGATCTCGCCCGCGGCGAGCAGTGCGACCAGGAAGAGAAGCGGCATCAGCCACATGGCGATGGTTCCGTCCGCACTGAGCGCACCCCGGGATGCGCCCGACCGCTGGTGCAGCCATGCGCCCAGCAGCGGGATGATGACCCGGGCTGTGATGAACGCCAGCAGGTAGTCGGCGAGAAGAACGATGGCCCGGAAGAACCCCGCCCACACCACGACGGAGAACCTGCCGGTCTCCTTCTTCGGGGCCAGACGCCGCCATCCAGTGCGCAGCTTCGAGTCCTTCTGCTCCTTCACGGGCTTCACCGTGGTCTTCTTCGCCGTCGCGGCCGTGCTCGTCGGGGCGGTCGTCTCGGTCTTCTCCAGAGTCTGGGTCGACATGTTCGTGTCCTTACGTCTAGTCGGGGTCTTCTGGGACGCGTGCTGCAGCGGTGGGCGCTTTGCTCACCCGGTCGGCTTGAGGGAGGGCTGTTCCTCGCTGGCGGCAGCGAGGGCGTCGCGGGTCTTGCTGGAGGCCCGATAGGCGTCCAGCGACGTCACCGTGCCGTCCTGAGAGGTGGAGTAGGTGAAGACCGTGAACTCGCTCTTGGCAGCGCTGTTCTGATCCGGCCCGACGCGGACCGGATCGAGCCGGGCCACCCCCGTGTAGGAGTAGTTCAGGCCCTGCACCCGACTCACACCGATGTCCAGATCAGCGAGCGTGTACGTCGTCCTAGCGCCCTTCGTGGCTCCGGTCGCCGTCATCCACTCCGGCACGAACTCGGTGAGCACCCGGGACTTGTGGTCGAGGAAGCCGTAGCGCGCGTCGAGCAGTACCTGCTGCTCCTTGACGGTCCGGGTCGACGCCGAGCTGTCGGTGAGGCTGAGCAGGAGGGACCGGCCCGTCGCCCTGTCACGGTTCACCCGCTCGATGTCCATGCCCGGCAGCTGAACCAGCAGCGCCGTGTGCTGTGTTGCGAGCTTGGCCTGGGCGTCGCCGAGGTTGCCTTCGAGCTTCTGAACAACCGCATCGGCCTGAGTGTCCGACGAGGCCGGGCCGTCGCTGAGCAGGCTGGCTCCGAGCGTGACCACCGAGAGCGCGAGCAGCGCCCCAGTACCGCCGAGCAGGATCTTCCCGGCGTGCTGGCGCAGCTTGTCCTTGATCTCCTCCTTCACGGTGCTTTCACCTCCTGCCTCAAGGCCTCGCCGGTGGCCGTTGTGCCGGTCTGGATGTTCACGAACGCCTTGCGGACCAGGTCGTAATCGGCGCGGGCCCAGGCCAGCACCGCCGGCCTCTCGCCCGCACCCGTCCTGGTCTCCATCGCCAGCCAGGTCACCGTGATGGTGCTGTCGTCGTTGACCAGGTAGGGCACCTGGGCGACCCACTCAAAGCCGGAGCTGAAGCTCATCGGGATCCCGACGCCGGCCGCCACGTCCTTGTCACCGGCGAGCAGATACCACGGCCCCAGGTCCGCCTGGTGCACCGAGGGGGCGAAGTAGGGGATGAGGTTGCGCAGCGTCGACTGAGACGTCGCCGTGACGAGCGTGCCGCCATCTGCCGCCACGCTGGGCGTCAGGTAGCGGTAGTCGTTCTGCAGCTTCACGACCTGTCCAGCCGCCGTCAGGGCCGCGATCAGACCACGCTCGGCGTCGTCGGCCTTCGGCAGCGCCGCCGTTTTCGCCTCGGTGATCCTGATCTGCTCCTGCAGAGAGGAGATCTCCGGCGCAGCCCTATCGCTCACCGCGCTCTCACCGCCGGAGAACCCCGCAGAGAGTACGAAGCACAGCAGTGCGCCCACACCCATGCTCACGCCGGCCACGAGGGTGCGCTTGCGCAGGCCGCCCGCGGGCTCCGTCTGCGCAGGAGTGTCCGCGCCCTCCTGTGAGGACGCGGACGTCGCGACGAAGCGCGTCTTGCGCATTGCGCCCCCACCCGACTCATCGGTCTGTGTCGATGCCATTAGTCCTCAACTCACCGTTTCACTCGAATACCAGGGCAACTCTATCAATGAGACGAGTCGAAAGGGAGTCTTGGTTATCCGGAATAGCGGGTCTCGCCACTCGCCGGGACGCCGGAGAGATTCGAGACCTTGCCCTGGGCGTCGACCGTGACGAAGAGCAGCGCGCGCCGGTGCGCCGTGACACTGGCTTTGCTCGCTTTGTTCTGGGACACCGCGTCGGAGGTGACCTCGACGTCGGCCAGGACGGCGTAGGTGTAGACGCCCGCCTTGACGTCGACGACCTCGATGTCCGGATCCGCGCCGAGGGCCGAGTTCAGGCCGACCGTGTCGATGTAGTAGTAACGCCGCCCCTGGGAGTCCTCGTTGAACCTCGACGAAGGCATGAACGACTTCAGGAACGTCTCGTTCTCGGTGAGGCCGAACCGGCTCATCAGGCTCTCGCGCGCCGCCTCGTAGCTCTGTCCCGAGTCCCACGTGAAGGCCATCGAGAGCAGCAACTTGATGCGCCCGCCGTCGGTGCTCAGCCGGTTCTGACTGACCCCCAGGGCCGTCATAACGTCCGCGTTCACCTGCTCGGCGTTCTTCTTCTGGATGCCTGCTAGATGTCCCTCGACGTCGTTGATCTGGGCTTCCTGCTCAGCCAGGGCCGCGTGCTGGCTGCCCCAGGTCACACCGGCGGCCGTCGCGACGACCGTGAGGACCGCTGCCGTCACCAGGACCGAGAGATTGCGCCGGAAGAACCCCCGCCGCGTGGGTACTGCCGTCTGCTCCGTCATCGCTTCCCACCCTTCTTCTGTGCGCCCGAGCCGCTGAGTTCAGGGACTCCGGACCCGGTCGGCTGCTTGATCGCGGGGTTCTCGTACTGAGCACCGGTGGCCGTCACCACGAGCGCCAGGTCGCTGAAGGCCCTCGTTGAGCCGTTGCGCACGTAGCGCGCGCTCGCCCAGGCGAGCACCTCACCGCTCTTCGTGTCCCGGCACAGCCAGACGACCTTTGCCTGGTTCGTCGCGCCCGAGCCGTCCTTCACGCTCAGATCGGGCATCACCGTTTCGACCTTCCATGCGTACGTGCTCGGGGCAGCCGCGTTCTGGCCGTCGTAGCGGATGTACCAGGCGTGGCGCGGATCGATCTCGGTGGTCGCATCGAACGGCGTCAGCGACGAGGTGCTGTACGCCTCCTTGTCACTGACCAGGAAGGAGTCCTTGCTGAACAGCGGTGCCATGTCTCGGCGGTGCTTGATGATCTCCAGCGTGGCCTTGTTCGGGGACCCGTTGTCCGGGCTGGGCTGGATGCCGGCTTGGTGGTACAACGTGGTGAAAGTCTGCTCCCCGGACGCGACCTTCTTCGCATCAGCGGCTGCCGCCTCGGTGAGCTTGGACAACTGCGCGCCGGCGTCCGCCTTTACGGGCGTGGACTGGGCATTGTCCAGCTGCCCCTTGAGCTGGACAATCTGGGCGTCGTTGTCCGCCGTGCTCGCCTTGAAGCTCTCGCCGAGCACGCCCGTGGCGACGACCAGGGCGAGGATCCCCACGCCCATCACCGCGGTCACGCTGCGCCGGATCAAACGTGTGTTGTCCTCAGGGGTGCGCACCTGGACCTTCTCGCGCTGGCGCATCGTCCAGCCCGCGAAGCGCTCCTCGAGCTCGGCTCCGGTGACCTTCTTGCGCGTCTTCGGTGCCGCGGGCTTCTCCTCGGGTATCGACCCGGTCTCCTGATCGGGGTCCGAGCTCTCGGACTCGTCATGGGCTGTCGTCACGGAACACACTCCTCACTCCACGTTGCCCTCATAAACGACTCAAGTCTATCTCGAAAGACATTCGGAATAGACCCTGAATCTATTCGATAAGGGCTCCGAAAAGTGAAGCCGGCACGCAGGGCCTGCACCGGACATGAAGAAGCCGGTGCCCAGATCGCCCGGCACCGGCTTCTCACTCCCAGATCAGATGCAGCGCATCAGACCGTCTTGATCTTGCCGGAGGGGAGCATCGAATCCGACATGTCCACGAACTTCCAGCCCTCGGCCGCCATCCGCGCCGCGCTGTCGACACGGATTCGGCCCATGAAGGCGCAGTAGCCGGCCTCGCCGAGGATGACCTTGTCGCCCTGGACGCCGAGCACCACGAGGGTGTGGCCGGCAGGACCGGAGCCCGGGCCGGAACCCACCGAATACGCCGTCGGAGTCGAAGACAACTGCTTGCCGGTCTCCCCCGCGATCGTGTACGCCGTCTCCTTGCCGTCACCCGCCGGGTAGGTCTGGAACGTCGTGTACTTGTTCACGAAGTAGGTCGAGAACGAGACGCAGTTCTCAGCGTGATTGCTCCCGCACGAGCCAGGACCACCCTGGTCGCCGTAGCGGTCGTCGAGGAACTTGTCACCCTCCTTGTTGAAGAGGTCGACGAGGGCCTGAGCCTCTTCCTGGGTCATCCCGCCGTCCTTCAGCGAGACGGAACTGCCGCCGTTGGAGGTGCAGTTGCCCAGGATCGTGTTGATGCCGTTGACGATGTTCTCGATGATCCCGCCGACGATGTCCTTGACGTCGCCCACGATCGAGCTGTCGACCGACCAGCCGCTCATCTTGCCGAACCACATCTCGGCGTTGTCGCCTCGTGCGGTGAGCCCGGCCGCGCCGTCAGTGGAGCGCTCCCAGTTCTCGTGGAAGTGCAGCGCCGCCGTACGCGGCGAGCCCTGCGACGTCTTGAGCATGTCCTTGAAGACCGTGACATCGCCGGGGTTGTCACCATCGGCCATGAAGGCCAGCTGGGCCTTGATCGTGAACCAGTCGACGCCCTTGCTCTTCGCGTACTGGCGCAGCAACGTGTTGCGGCCGAACGTCCACTGCCCGAGACCGATGCCGTTGTCCGTGTTCTGTGCGGCGCTGGCCTTCTCGGCGGTCATGGCATACGTCCCCGAGGGGAAGTTCTGCACGCTCGTCGGGTCGATCCCAGACTCCTGCGACCAGTTGCCGAGGATGCCCGCGATGTTCTCCTTCGGCATCCCCCAGCTGCTGAGTACCGAGTAGATCTCCTTGGCGTTCTTCTCCACGTCCGCCGGGACGGTGGCCCCGGAACCGTTGCCGACGCTACCCGCGTTGACGACGCACGCCGTCCCGTTCGTGTTGATGCTGCCTTCGGTCAGCGCCGTCGAGTTGAGGACGCCGGTCAAGACCGTGCCCAGCAGGGCCACGGTGGCGGTCATCGCGACCGCACCCGACATCGCTGCCGCTACAGGGGCCATCGTCGCCGTGACAGTGACGCCCAGGACCGCGCCGGCCCCCTTGGCTATAAAGCTGCCGATCGCCATGAACGGCGCAGCGATCGCATGACCAACCGCCTTGACAATGCTGACGATGAGCGTCCACAGCAGCTTCCCGGCGTTGACGGCCATCGCCATGGCGGCGAAGAACATGGACTTGAGCCAGTTCAGGAAGGCCATGGCCATGACCACACCCATGGCCGGCGGAACAGCAGCCGCGCCACCGCCGACGGCGACGCCCTTGGCTGCCTTCGAGCCCAGGCCCTCGTCGTCCTTCGGTGCACCGTGCTCGTAGCCCGTGCCGCCGGCACCCAGCATGCGCTGGTCGGCCGGCTTGGCGTCCGGGCTGCCACCGGTGACCTTGGACACGCCCTTGACGGCGTCCTGGGCCCCTTCGACGCCGACGTTCTTCGCTGCGCCAACGGCAGCTCCCGGAAGCCCGCCAGCCTGTGCGCCGGCCACGGCACCGGAGACGGCAGCTCCCGCGTAACGCCCGGCGTTACGGCGGGTCGCGCTGCTGCCGTCTCCCTCGATCGCCTTCTGGGCCGCGCCTCCGGCCATGTTCCCGGCAACGCCGTTCATGCCCTGCTTGATCTTCGACCCAGCATTCGCGGCACCGGCTGCCTTGCCTGCGGTTTCTGCGGTGTTTGACGCGTCCGGCATCTTCGGCGCAGTGTTTGCCGCGCCAGAAGGACCAGAAGAAGCAGCTCCCGGGGCCGGGAGCTGCTTGGGCACGCTGGCCTTGCCCTCGGGAGGCTTCTCGATGCCCTCCTCAGGGCCGAGGCTCTTGGTCCCGCGACCTTGCCGGGGCATCCCCTGACTCACCGACGTGCTCGGCTGGTCCTTCGTCGTCCCCTTCTTGGGACTCCGATTCGGCTTGTCGGTGGCCATGTCGTTTTCCTTTCCGGATCAATGCCAGGCAGCGGGATGCGTCACTTCATCGCTGCACTCAATGGAGCGTGGTGAGGAAGTCCTTGTCGTCGCGAATGGTGCTGTTGGACTGCACGTCCCGCAGACCCACGTCCAGTCGGAGCAGATCGAGCGACAGATCAGACTCGTACTGCGACTTGTTTCGGGAGTAGTCCTGATACGCCTGTGAAAGGTTGTTCATGATGTTCATGAGCGGGCGCATCGTCACGTCAGAGGACTGGTAGTCCTTGGTGAGGCTGGTGCCGTCCGAGAGGATCCACTGCATGTCCGAGATCTGCTGGCTCGTCGGATCCGAGCCCTCGTCACGCTTCTTGGTGAAGAACTGGGCGTAGCTCTGACCGGCCGGCACCAGGGCGTCGAGGTAGCCGTCGTAGACGTTGCCTGCACGCCAGTTGAGGTCGAAGCCGCCGGGGACGACATGCTTGGTCTGCAGCGCCAGCGTCGAGACGCCGTCCTTGGCCGCGGCCGCGGAGACGCCCGTGATCTTGTCGGTGGCAATCGAGACCGGGACGGTCGGCGGACGCAGGAACAGGCCGTCGATCTTCGTCGTCTGGAGGTCGGAGGTATACGACTGAATCTGCGTCAGATTCGTGCGCATCTCGACGAGCTTCTGGTCCAGGGCATCCCTGGCCTCGGCCTCCATCTCCTTGAGCGCGACCTCGTAGTAGGCCTGCGCAGGGTCGAAGGTCAGAGCGTCGAGCGCCGCGATCTTCTGGACCCCGGACGCGCCGGGGTTGAAGAAGACCCGCCACTGGTCGTACTTGGAGAAGGTCTCGTCGCCGGCCAGCTTGCCGCTGCTGTGCGCCTGCTCCGCTCCGGGCGTGGTGAGTTCGGCATTCGCACGGACCGTCAGGTTCAACACCTGACGGTCGAAGGGCCGGTCGGCGTTGAGGAGGACCCCGACGTATCCGGTCGAACCGAAGGCGAAGAAGGAGCCCTTGATCCCGCTGGTGCTGACCGGCTCGCTGTTCAGCGAGGTGTCCGACCCGAGCAGGAACGCCCTGTAGTCCGCGGCGTTGTACGAGATCTGAGCGGTCGGACTGAAGTGCATCATCACGAGCGCCTTGCTGCCGCTCTCGTTGGTGTAGACCCCGTCGACGGTGCCGTCGAGATTCGTCTTCGACGTCTTGAAGTCGCTGGTGTACAGCGCCGTCTGCGACAGCGAGTCACGCCCCGCCTGGTACGCCGAGGCACCCGATGCGCTGATCACGATCGCGCCCGTGACCGCGAAGATGCCGAAGAACACCCCAAACCGCTCGATCGCGTGGTGCGAGTCGAGCTTGAACTTCCTGCTGAAGGCCAGTGCCTTGTCCTTGATCCCCATGTTCTGCTCTCTTTCGTGCCTGCACCGTGCTGCGGGCCCGGATATGGCGAACCGGGCCGGAGAAGGCCTGGCACCTCAACCGACCCGGTTCGCTCGACGCCTCTGTCCCCGGTCGTGTGCACGTCTGTGACGGCCTCTTACTTGGAAGGGCCGCTCAGGAACCCGCTGAACTGATCGGTGGTCTGGACGATCACCGTGCCGCCGCCGAGGTCCGTGATGGTCTGCTGGCCGCCGGAACCGATCGTCGAGATCAGCGACCACCCGCCGGTGCCCAGGGCTCCGCCGACGAGAATGAGGAGCGCGATCGTGCCCCAGCCCTGCTGCTGACCCGCGGACTGCGGGTTGGCCATCAGCTTCTTGATCAGGAGCACACCGCCCCAGACCAGGCCGGCAGCACCGAGCAGCATGAGCAGAAGACCGCCCCAGAGCTGGATCTGGGACTTGGCGTTCTGCAGGAAGCTGGTCAGGTCCCAGGCTGCACTCGGCAGGGAAGCCTGTGTGAGGACGGCTGCCTCGTAGATCTTCGTCATGGATCTTTCCTCTCGCCTTTCGAATCATTCGGTGGCATGACAGTGAGTCACAAGGCAACAAGCGCAGCTCATCCGCCCGGTCGGGCAGTGATAGAAGCCGGGGTGGTCGGTAGACATGCTGTCGGCTCCCCCCGCTGGCTCGTATACGTGCGCATCTGCAGTGACTAATCTACCTCATTCGAATGGCTAGTCACATAGGCCGTGAAAGGGTCTATTGATAAAGACCCAAAAGGGGCTCGGAAGCGAGGTGAATCGGCATCGCGACGCGCGACCGCAGGGTCGCGGCGGAAGCCTGTGGAATCCGCAGCGTGAGATGTGTAATGTGCCGCTCCAGCACTGCTGCGGCGCTGGCCTGCTCGATTTCGAGGCGGGCCACCCTCACACACCCGATCGCGATCTTGACCAGGAAGTGCCAAACCGCCATGAACCCACTGCCCGGCGACCTTTTCGCCCGCCGACTTCGTCAAGAACGCGAACGCCTCGGCATCAGCCAGGCAGAGCTAGCGCGCCGTATGGCCGCCCTGCTCGGCACGAACGTTGACTCCACCGCCATCACACGCATCGAGCAGCAGACCCGCGCGGTCAGGCTCGACGAGGCGGTCACCGCTGCCGAAGCTCTCGGGGTCCCTCTGATCACACTGGTCAGCGACAATTACGCCCGCGAAAACGAAGCCGAGATCCAGAACCAGCTCGCCGAACTCGCCCTTGCCGAGCAGGAATGGGAGAGGCTGCGCCAGAAGATCCACCGGATCACCCAGACCATCCAGCATCTGTCCGCCGAGCGGGAGGCATTCCGCTCTCACGCGCTGGACGTCAAGCCGGAAACCGCCGGCGACTACGAGCTCGACCCTGAGACCCAGGCCGCTCTCGACGCCCGGATGCGTGATGTCCGCAACAAGCCGGCCGGAGAGATCACCGACCCAGGCGCATGACGCTGTTGCGGGCGGCCAGGTTGAATTCCCGGTCGTAGACGCCGTCTCGGGCTTCCTCCACCGGCTGGCCCGCATGATTCCCCCTGTGCTCGCGCCGTTTCGTCTTCCCTGAGTGACGTGCCCTGCTCACAGACGGTGAAAGCCGGATGCTGACGGATCCATCCCGGCCTCTTCTATGCGCCTGTGCAGCATCGCGTGCAGCGCGTCGCCGCTCACACCGGCTTCCTGAATCCGTACGTCCCTCCTGTTGCGGTACGTCGCTCGCAGCAGGGGAGCGGGCGAGGCGAGGTTCGCGCCGCTGATCAGCCTCGCACGGCCGCCGACACCGAAGACATGCGCGTCGAGTTGGTACCTGTGCAGCTGCCGCATGATCGTCCGCCGACGCTTACGGGCGTCTTCCGTCGTAGAGGCCGCCACCAGACCCATCGGTGATCCGGTGCCGCACAGCGCACAGCTCGATGACGTCCGCCTGAAAGGCAGGACGACGATGTCGGGCAGCACATTGTCCCGGTTGGCCTTCGACTCGCCCACGTGCACATAGATGCCCTCGATCGGATGCAGCTCCAGGCTGTTCAGCCGCAGGGCCGCAGTGTCTCGAACGGTGCGGATAGGCTCGTAGGTATGGGAATTGACTGGGAGAACATGCTCGGCACAAGCGGGAACGGCCTCAACGATGCATACGACAGGGCGGTCTCCTTGGTCATCTACAGCGAGAGCCTGGGGGGCGACCATCGGCCACTCCCAGTCGGTGAAGAGTGCGACGACACAGACGGCCTGCGCTGACCTGAGGGCACACACAGAAACTGCCCGGTCCGCTTTGATGGACATTGGAGATCAGAGGCTTCGGGCCCCGGAGTGAACCGGTGGTCAAGCGAGTACACACGGCCGTCGGTCCACACCGTGGTCACCGTGACGACGCCGTTGTCGGTCTTGCCCAACCGGCCCAGCTACTGCCGACCCACATGTGCGGTGGCCGTGCCGTCCCTGCGGTCCCCGGAGTCGTCGATCACGATCACTCCGTCGGCGTGCGGAGCGGTCGCGGTCTGACCGCGCATCAGGTCAAGCCGTCGGCCGTTGACCTGCTCGGTGTCCCAGACGGACTCGGACAGAAAGTACTGCAATCGCTGCGCCGCAGCTGTTCGCGCGCCGACAACCGGCTCCGCTCCGGCCAGACAGGTGATCGTCTTGTTCCGCTCTAGGGTCAAGTAATCCCCGCCGCTGGGCGAGGCTGGCAAAGAGGTCGTCGAACCGGTTCGCGAACTCTTCCAATGGACCTGGCGCGGGCGGACACGAACGGCGGGCAGTCATCTCCAGCACGGCAGTTGACTCGTACCCACCGCTTTGCGGGCGAACCACCCAGCCGTCAACCCACGGCTACCGGCGGGTTTAACGAACTACCGGTAGGACCCGCCCAGTCGGCGGGGTGCTCGTGCGCTACGCCGCCTTGACCATATCGGCCCGGGTGGCTTTCTCCCACTCGACCAGGAGCCGTTGGTACTCCACCGCGCGCCGGGGCGTGTTGGGCTCCTCCATGAGTCGTCGGATCGCCGTGTTGATCCGCGCAGCAGCAGGCTGCAGCCGACCGTGAGGCCTGGAGGGGGAGGGCATCCAGGTGCGGGTGGTATACGGGGAGCTGGGCGATCTTGCGGACGGACGCCTGGAGAAGCTGGGCGCTGGCGAAGCAGACGGGCTCATCCTGGCCGTCGCCGGCCTGGAGCGGCCAGGCGGCCCGCCCACTCGTGGGCGTAGATCATGACCTTCCCGTCCGGGGACGGTTCGCGTTACCGCGCATCGGGACCCACGCGGCCACGCTCATCCTCGAATGCCTGGAACGCAGCGGCGCAGCGAAGGCGAGCCGAGCTGTACATCGAGGCGATGACGGCCCGCGGCTGGTCTTTCCACGACGGCAGCCTGCGCTAGAGCGGATCTTCGTATCAGTGCGCGGGTCTTGAACGGCTTGGGGCGAGCATTCCGTATGATCGATCAAGAGCGGAAACGTTTGGATTGCATGGCAAGACGACCGTTGTGGAGTGCCGAGGGCTCGCACTAGGGTCATCGCTGTCACTCCGGCGACGGGGCAGGTGTGGCAGCACTAGCCTGACCTGAAGACAGGGGCTTGTGCCCGTGACCCGGGCAGCAGTGTCTCAGTTGTGCCTGGTAGGCGGCGTGGTCGTCGTGGATAGTGGCAGCCGCGGCCTGCAGTGCTGGCGCGTTCAGACCATTCCGTGAAAGGTTTCCTACCGGTAGGTAAGTAGGCGGTCGTCTGTGAAGGGCGAGCCTCCTTGAGGCGAGGGCAGAGGTAGCAACATGGCTGTGGCGGCGCGAGGTCCGGCGGAAGCGATCTCCGGAGCGGCGGCGCCTGGCACTCTGTTCCCTCAGGGCGCCGATATTGGCGTGTTGAACATGTTCGGTATCGATGCCGTAGTTGCATACAGCGAAAACGAGGACGAGATCGAGCGACGTGCTCGCGTCGGCACGCAGGAGCTCACCAATCCTCGGGCGCTGGACCTGCTGATGAACCTTCCACTGGGCGAGCCTGTCCCGGTCACTTCGCTGAGCGACACGGAGCAGCGCGTGCTGAGGCGGATGCCTAGGGGAACGGTTACCCGGCATGACAACGTCGTCGTCCGCGAAGCAACCCACCCCATCCGAGTCGATCTTGCCGTCGTCCCGGGTAAGGGCTGGGCCTCCGCTAAGGAAAAAGCCGAATGGTTCACACCTTTCTGCGCGCGGGCTGTCTTGATCGACCGGCCTCTGCGGCGTCGAGATGACGCCGTGATGGAGGCAGAGTTCTACGGCATTGGGCTACTCGTCGCGACCAGCAATGACGTTGAGGTCGTTGTCCCGCCTCGCCCCTTCGTTCGGCGTCGGCACACTGTGGCCGGCTGGAGGTTCGTGGAACAGGCGTATAAGCAGCTCTTGGCTCGGTGAGCCCGCCTCAGGGCGTGATAGGCAGCGTTGCCCAGGCCTCCAGCGGGTCAGGGACTGCAAAGCCCGCCTTCGAATTTGCCGACAGCCCCAGACGCTGGTTTTCCAGGGCGTAGTGCGCGATGGCTGCGGCACACTTGTCGCGCCACCACGCTTTGCGCTCCAGCCCGGGCTTCCTGCTGGTGATCTCGATGACCCAGGCGCTCCAGGTGCTGATGTTGTGGTCTTCCGACTCGCGCCGCGCTTCGCCGCCCGGATCGTTGAATCGGTCCAGGCCTCGACCGTCACAGACGTCGCAGCTGCACGTTGCTGGCGGGTGATTGGCGTACAGGCGGGCCAGTGACTGGGTGCCCTTGAAGCACATCAGGCTCGGCATCAGCACTGACGGATATTGGGGTCCACCGCCGTTGGGGTTGAACAACGCCCGCTCGCCAGGGGGAATGCTGTGCCGACTGGCGCTGTCGGCGCCGATACCGGCAAACAGCCCGCCGTGGGCGAGTACGTCCAGTGCGGCCAGATCGGTCCGCAGGAGGGCGACATCAGGCAGCTCGGCTACGACGCGGCGCAGGTTGGCGGGAACACTCTTGGCCTGCTCCATCGGATCGAACTGCCGGAACAGCGTCAGGGCCTTCGGTTGCGGGATGCGCTTGCAGACGGCGATCAGCTGGCTGAGGAATTCATCGGTGAGCCAGGCGATGTCGATCGGGAGGTTGACGATTGTGTCTGCCCGCTCGATGCGTTCGGCCTGGCGCATGACCGCCTTGAGCGCCCTGGAGGCTCCCGGGAGGATGTATCCAGTCGGTGTGAGAGCGGCGCTGGCACCGCGGGCCTTCTGCAGCTCAAGCGAGGTGTCGACCGTGTCGAACAGCTCGTTGCCATCCAGCAGAAAGGGTTCGTCGGCTGTCGCGGTGTGCGTCTTGTAGGCCGCAGTATCGATCAGCAGGGCGCCTGTGTAGCCGGAGGTTCGGAGCTGGTAGGCGCGTTCACCCGCCTTCTCCCCGCTCATGACGACGCCGCCGAGGTCATCGTCGAGCGGAGTCCGCATCTGCGGTACGAAGCGGGCGTTCTCATGCAGCAGTACACGCCCCTGTAGCAGCGGCGTGGCCGGTACCGACGCATCGAGGACCCGCAGGGCGGGGGTGCGGCCGGGAAACGGCGAGTTTGCCATTGTCACCTACTTGTTGGTGATTCCGGTGGCCGTGTGGTCACCGGGGCGGAGGAAGGACACGAGTAGATCTCGGTGAACTCCTCGAGTTCCAGGCCGGCTAGGTGGGCTGCCTGGGACAGGTCGAGGTTGTGCTGTTGCCTCAGTCGGGTCACGACCTCGGCAAGGTGACGCGGGGTCTCGAGCTCGAATGGAGCGGGTTCGGTGGTTCGGTAGCCCAGGGCGGACATCTCCACCATGAGCGAGCGGTACTGCCACTCGGTGAGGACGCCGAGTGATTTGGCTCGGCGGGCGAGCGCTGCCATCGAAACCCTCCACCGACGCTTCAGTTCCATCAACCGCGCCAAGTCCACGCGCGGCCGAAGTTCGGCCACGATGCTCTCGTGCGGCATGAGGAATTCGGCTGCGAATTCATCGGCTTGCTGTTCCTGCAAGCGTCCGTCCCCAGGCTCAGTGTGCATCACGATGTGCCCGAGTTCGTGCGCCAGGCTGAAACGATAACGGTCCGCAGGGGCAGTCGAGTTGAGCAGGACGAGCGGGCGTTCACCGTGCGGCCACTGGCTCACGGCATCCAGCTCACGAGTTTCGAGATCGCGGATCACGAGCAGAGCGCCGGCGGCTTCGAGCACCTCTACCACATTGGAGACAGGGCCCTGCGGGAGCCCCCACTCCAACCGCAGCGACTCCGCGGCATCAGCCGGCGTATCAAAGTCGTCCACCGCGATGTGCCTGAACGCGTGCTTGTCGTCTTCGTGACCCGCTGCCGTCAGGGCATCCACCTGGAGACGGGTAACTGCCAAGGTCGCGTGCACACGCCGCAGTGCCAGTGCGCCCATGGACGCGCGCTTCCGGTGGTGAACGAGACCGACGCCCATCCCGCCACTGTCAGTGGCGCGGCATAGCATCTGGGGCGTGTACCTGAGAGCTGCGGCGAACAGGGCGAGACGCTCGCCCCTCACTGCCAGGCGACCGGCTTCGGCTCGGCTGACATACCCCTGCGACACCGTGTCGTCGGCCGTACGGCATGTCATTTCCCGTGCTACGTCAGCCTGCGTCCAACCACGCGACTCACGGGCCAGCGTCAACATGGCGGGCTGCGCCACCAAGTCGACAATGTCATCCACGACCACACCCACCTCCCGCGCTCAGGCTCGTCAGCGTGCCACCACCATACAACCCAGCGCAGTATACGCAGAAACATACCTCAAAATATTCCACTCATGACGTGCCCACTTTGCTCTCGGTGCAAAGATCGCCTGACGACACGGCTCCGCCCCTGTGCCCATCAGGTCAGACATCCGATCCGTTGTGGGTCGAGACGTTCACGGGCCTGCGGATGCGGCAGTACGAAGGCTTGTTACGGGTGGTGCGGGAACGGGGCGGCAGCGGTCCTGGCGGCGGCGGGCGGCCGTGGTGTCTGCCGTTGGCAGATCGGGTGCTGCTGGTGGCGGTCTACTACCGCACCAACCTGACCGTGTGACAGCTCGCGCCGCTGTTCGCCGTCTCGCCGGCGACGGTGTGCCGGGTCATCCAGCGGCTGCGGCCCCTCCTCGCCCTTGAGCCCATCTCCCGGCCCGCCGACACTACGGACCGGCTGTGGATCGTGGACGGCACGCTTGTCCCGGTCCGCGACCGGAAGATCGGCGCCTCGAGCCGCAACTACCGGTTCTCGGTAAATGTGCAGGTCATCATCAATGCTGGCACCAGGCTGGTCGTGCCCGCCGCTTGCCTGGCCCGGGCAACCGGGCCGATGCCCAGGTCTGGCGGAACCCCGGTCTTGCCCAGCACTGCGACGGCGTCACGGTGCTGGGCGACGGCGCCTACATCAACACAGGCCTGGTCGCCCCGCACCGAAAACGGCCCGGCCGGCCACTCCTCGCGGGTGAGGAGGAAGACAACGCCGAGCATCGTCGGGTCTGTGCCCGCGTTGAGCATGCCTTCGCCCGGATGAAGAACTGCAAGATCCTGCGTGACTGCCGCCAGCGCAGCGGCGACGGCCTCCACCATGCGGTCCAGGCCGTCGCCCACATGCACAACCTCGCCTTGGCAGCATGATCAGAGCAGCAGAAGGCCCGGCTTGACCTGCCCGAACACGATCGTCAAGTCCGGTAAGTTTTAGGGAAGGTGCTTGCCGCCCGGCATCCCCTCACGGTCCTCACACAGCGCAGCAACAGTGTGCGCACCCGGAGTTGGCGTGCGGCTGCTTACCTGCGACATAGGGGCGAATGTGCCCACTGGCAGTAGCGGGTCTGCGCTGCACGTCCCGGAGTCCGGGATGCGTAACTGCTCTGCGTGGTACGTATTTCACGGGTGGATGGTGCCTGAAGAGAACCAGGTGTGGAGTGTGGGCTCTGCTCCGTCCGGGAGATCGTCGATGAACACCACGGCCAGGCCACGCTGGGCTCGCGAGCAACAGACGTAGAACAGGTTGCGTGACCGTTCGGTACGGTCGGGGTTGTCGGTGCCGGCGAGCATCTTGCTGATGCTGTACCTGTTCCAGGCGCGGTCGTCGACCACCACTACGACGTTCTCGAATTCGTCACCCTTGACGCCGTGCTGGGTTGAGAACGGGGTGAGTTCGTCGATGAAGTGGGTGACGCTGATGACTTCACGGTAGGACACGGTGCGGAGGTTGTTGGAGAAGTCCGCCCGTCGCTGGTTGCGTTCGTCCAGGTCCGTTGCGGATCTCCGGCGTTCCAGATCCTTGAGTTTTCCCGGCTGGGGGAGGAGATGGCCGTCGGCCATCAGATCGAGCACCTCACCGATGGTGCCGGTGCTGCGTACGGCGTCGAGTGCACGGATCGCGTCACTGATGGCGCGTTTGTTGGCGTGACGGGTGATCCGTGTCCGCCCCTCGTCCAGCAGATCGGTCAGCCCGGCGAAGTCGTTGTCGCGGAACGCGGCGCTGATGGCCTCGATGCGGGTGAGGTACTGGATGTACGGCTCGTTGCGTGCCATGAGGTCGTCGGGACCGTAGCGGCCCAGCTTTCGGTACTGCTCCAGGAGGTTGGCGTACTCCAGGGTGCCGGCTATCCCTCGGTGGGTGAGCAGCAGGTATTTGCTGTTCTCCCGTGTCCAGCCGTTGCGGGCGAGTACTGCTTCGGCGGCGGTGAGTCGCGCAGGGCCGGCCGGGATGCTGCTGCTGAGGAACAAGTGGACCTCGCCAGTCTGCTGCTTGCCGACGGCGTCCTGGGTGAGCTCGGGACGCATCCGGTTGAGCAGCTCGACGACCGGAGGCGAGCACCGGTAGTTCTCGTGCTTGGTGATCTCGGTGAGAAGGCCGGGCCGTTTTACCGCTCCGACGCCCGACTCGTAGATCTTCTGCATGGAGTCGCCGAAGAGACCGACCACGCATTTCTCGCGGCCTGCACCGGCCAGGTGGTCCAGCAACAGCTGGATCGTCTTGGGCGAAGTGTCCTGGTACTCGTCGACAAAGATGACCGGGTACTTGCTGGTGATGATGCGTATGAGCTTGGGGTGGGCTGTGACGAGACGGAGCGACAGCGCGATGACGTCGTCGTGGGAGATGCGCCCCTCGTGCAGCCTGCGCCCGCGGTCGGAATACTCGATGACGGGAGGATCGGTGACATCATCAAGGTCTTCCGGTTTGGACAGGTCCTTGTTGTAGTCGAGGATCTGCTGCCAGAGCTCAAACTGGTAGGGCTGGATGACACTCCACAGGAATTCGTGGATGGTGTCGACGTCGACGAGCGGGTCTGCGGCGATGCGTTCGACGATCTTTTTCTTGGCGACGTTGGTGTAGGTGATGCAGGCGATCCGCCGGCCGTGTACCTCCAGATCTGCGCGGTGGTGGGTCAGGAGGTGCTGCAGGGCGCGCACCAGGGTGGTCGTCTTGCCGGCGCCGGCCCCTGCTTCGACGAGGAAGCTGCGCCGGGCCTCCAGCTCCGTGGTGACGGCTTCGAGGGTGTCTAGGCGAGCCACTGCAGTCCTTCGGCGATGTAGCGGGGAACGGCCCAGTCCTCCAGGAGCATGACGTCGAAGGCGAAGTCTGTCTTGTGGTCGCTGAGTTGCTGTGCGATGTCGTAGGCCTTGGCTTCGATGTCGTCGGCGGTGGGGTCGGCCCCGACCTCCTTGACGAAGGCCGCCTTCAGGGCGAGTTGGCGGAAGCCACGTACGAGGGGTTCTGCGTTGGCGATGATGAAGGCGTCCTCGAAGCTCCGCGCGCAGGCTCCCGAATCCTTCTCCGGGATCTGGTAGGCGACGCGGACGTGTCCTTGCTCTTTGTCGGCCGGGTCGGTGGCGAGCAGCTCGGCGATGCTGGAATTTGCGGGCAGCCAGTTCTTGAGCGTCGCATTCGAGGTGACCGTCGGCCCCTGGCCGGGTGGGCAGGCCTTGCGGTGCTTGGGGCACACGGAGTCGATGTCGGTGATGACGAGGGTTTTGACGTTCAGGAAGGCGAGCAGTTCCCGGAAGCGGACGGCGTAGGCGTCGCCGACCTCGATGACCGATACGTACTGGTGCAGAAGACCTTTGGCGCACCGCCGGACCATTTCCGGCAGGATCAGTCGTTCTGCGGTGCCCTCGATCAGGAGCACCTTGTCGGCGAAGAACATGTCACACCGGTGCAAGACCATGTACTGGCGCAGGAAGCGCAGGGTCTCGTCCCCCTGCGGAGTGGCCTTCACGTTGGCCTCGAAGGTCGAGAGATCCTTGACCGTGAGTTGCGGCTCGGAACGGTCGAAGTAGCGCACTGTGTGGAAGCCGCTGCTGGCGACGATGTGGGAGGAGTGCGTGGTGATGACCACCTGCACCTTCCAGCCCGTCTTACGGTCGATGAAGTCCTGGATGTTCTTGATGAACGTCTCCTGCATCTGGGGATGCAGATGGGCTTCGGGCTCCTCGATGAACAGCACCTGCAGCGCCGGCTTGGGTGTCGTGCGCTCGTAGGTCTGGTGAAAGCTGATGACCTGCAGGATCGTAAAGATCAGCTTGCTGTAGCCCAGCCCGTTGTGCCCTTCGGGAAGATGGAAGTCGTCGTCCCCGGACGGGTACTGGATGCGGGTACTGCCGCGCAGGATGCCTGAGGCCTCGATTAGGGAGACGATGCGGGGCTTCTGAACCGGGGTGATGGTGCCCAGCCCGAAGGTGCGCAGGTCCTCGAAGATCGGGTCGAACAGCGTGGCGTAGTTGTCGTCGAGCTGCTGTGAGGCGGACGCCAGAGCGGTCTCGATCTGCTCGATGCTCTGATGACGGTCCTCGTTCCCGCTGTTGACCTTGTAGTAGGCCTCGAACGTCTTCGACAACGTGCGGGCCTTGTCGCTCGGCGTGTCATCCATCTTGGTCTGCGCGTAGATGAACTTGACCGACAGGATGGACTCGGCGGCGCCGCGCTTGATCTCCTTGCGGACGTTTTCGTCCAAGGGGCTGACCGCGCGATAAGCCGGGGTGAAGTAGTCCGAGAAGTTCTTGCGCAGCCACTTGATGCGATCGAACTGCTCCCGCTGGCTGGCCGACCAGAAGTCCTTGAGGAAGTCGTTTGGGCGGGCCACCTCCAGCGCTGCTTCGATCTTGACCTCGAAGCAGGTGTCGTCCAGGTCGAGGATCACACCCGTGAGCGGCGCGAGGTCGTCGTCTTCCGCGTACTCGATGGTGAGGACCAAGCGGATGGCCGGGACGAGGTCGTAGGCCTTGGCCAGCAGGTCCTCGCTCGTCTCGGAGTCTCCACGGCCGGCATGCGCCTGAGCCTCGCCGAAGATCTGCCGCGCCTGTTCGATGTCGGCGATACGGCAGGTGGAGAAGTCCTCCAGGACGAACCTCGTGTCCTCCTCACCAAAGAACTTCTCGAAGAGATTGACGAACGACGTCTTGCCGCTGTTGTTGCGCCCAACGATGAGAGTGGCCTTCGGGTCAACTCGGACGTCCACCCTCTCCAGGGCGCGAAAGTTGATCACTTCGGCATGCGTCAGCTGCATCTCACTCCCGACATCGTCCCCAACCCCGCTCCCGGGACGGCATACGCGTGCGACTACCGAGAGTCAGAGCAGTATCTGATACGGAAGGGGCAGAGTTGCCTACTTGACTTAAAGTGGTCAGAGGTGTGGCGGGTTGGATCTGTTTCGGTCGTTGCTGATCGGTCATCCAGTCGAACCTCACACACCACCAGGATGGTGCTGTCCCCCGTGCTCGCGCCGTCTTCCCTAGCACAGCGCCCCCAGGCGCCAGGCAAGGGGGAAAGATCACGCAGGGGATCGTCCCCCACACGCTGCGGCCCAAATGCGCTGATCGTTGACGGGCTGCGGCCGCCGGATTCGCGGGCGGACCTGACGCACGGCCAGGTGATCGAGGTACTGGTGGCGAAAGAACTGACCGCTCCCGCGCCGCTGTTCCGCGTCAGGGCTGGCCATACTCGTGTGAGGCCGTCAAGGGTCTTGGTGGAGGCCGATGCGTGTCCCGGCTGGTGCATTGACGGGTCTCATCGGTGTCCTGCTCGGGGCTTCGGCGATCAGCGGCGTTGTCGCGTCCGGCCGGTGGCAGCAAAATGTCTCCTCAGGGACACCGCCGGAACTCGAAGATGTCCATGGCGAGACGCCGCTGCGATTTTGGCACCACATCTGACTCGCCGCGAGCTGTGCGAAGACCGCCGCTCAGTATTGATGGCGTTGTGTGACCTTGTACACCGCGAGTCGTGCAGGATCGGCCCGGCCTCAGCGCAGACGATGTCCTCGTCGTCCAGTCATATCCCGGTGTGCCGGCCCTCGGGCCACCATCGGGTGTGGCTCGGCCCACGGCGTCGTGCGCGGTAGCGCGGGACGGCGCAGATCTCATGGGCCGAACGGCGGGCGAGGAGCGCCCGTGAGTCGGTCTGGTGGAGGGGCCTTTCGAGGATGGGCGGCGTGCGGCGGAGCCGGTGCGCGTGCTCAAGATCAGTCAGGAGCTGGGCGAGGTCGCGGAGGCCCTTCACGGCGCGGCGG
>NZ_NEUB01000769.1:0-2196 GCF_002910825.1 Streptomyces sp. SM1
AGCGAGGGAAGCGAGGATCGGTATGAAGGGCTACGTCTTCCACGGCCCCGGGCAGTCCGCCTGGGAGGAGGTCCCCGACCCGGAGATCAAGGACCCCGGCGACGCGATCGTCCGCGTCGACGCCGTCACCGTCTGCGGAACGGACCTGCACATCCTCAAGGGCGATGTGCCCGCGGTCCGCCCCGGCACCGTCCTCGGCCACGAGGCCGTCGGCGAGGTCGTCGAGACCGGCGGCGACGTCCGCACCGTACGCCCGGGGGACCGCGTCCTGGTCTCCTGCATCACCGCCTGCGGGCGCTGCCGCTACTGCCGCGAGGGCATGTACGGGCAGTGCCGCGGCGGCGGCGGATGGATCCTCGGCCACCGCGTCGACGGCACCCAGGCCGAGTACGTCCGGGTCCCCTACGCCGACCTCTCGGTGCACCCGCTGCCCGGCGCCGTCGCGAACGAGGACGCCGTGCTGCTGGCCGACATCTTCCCCACCTCCTACGAGGTCGGGGTGCTCAACGGCCGGGTCCGCCCCGGCGACACGGTCGCCGTGGTCGGCGCCGGGCCCGTCGGACTCGCCGCGATCGCCACCGCCCGGCTGTTCGCGCCCGAGCGCGTCGTCGCCGTGGACCTGGCCCCGTCCAGGCTCCAGGCGGCGAAGGAGTTCGGCGCCGATGCCGTGGCCGACGCGAGCGAGGACCCCGAGCAGCTGATCGCGGACCTCACCGGTGAACTCGGCGCGGACGTGGTCATCGAGGCGGTGGGCCTCCCGGAGACCTTCGAACTCAGCGCGCGCATGGTGCGCCCCGGCGGGCACCTCGCCAACGTCGGCGTGCACGGCGCGCCCGCCACCCTGCACCTCGAGAACCTGTGGATCAAGAACGTCACCATCACCACCGGTCTCGTCGACACCCGTTCCACCCCCACCCTGCTGCGGATGGCGGCGGCCGGCCGGCTCCCGACCCGCCGGCTCGTCACCCACACGTTCCCGCTCGACCACATGCAGGAGGCGTACGACGTCTTCGGCAACGCCGCCGAGACCGGGGCGCTCAAGGTCGTACTCGGCGTGCCGCAGCACGAGGTGGTCCCCGTGCAACCGACGGTCTGACGCGGCCACGGTCCGGGCCGTTCGGCCCATGCCGGACCGGGAGCCGAAGGCCCACCCTGGAGAAGTGGCGCCGTTCGGCACCCGCGTGAGGAGGTGACCTCCCATGACGAGTACGCATGGTGCGAGGCCGCGCAGGGTGCGGCTGTGGCGGTGGCGGAAGAACCCGCTGCGCCGCCGCAGCGATCTGGTCGAGGCGTGGCTACTGCTCGCCACCCTCGTCCTCGCCCTGCTCATCGGCGCCTTCACCGGAGTCGCCGCGGCCGGCGTCGTGAACGGGGCGATCGAGGACCGCCGCGAGCACACCCGTCCCGTCCCGGCCGTACTCGTGGAGGACGCCGCCCATGCCCTGCCCGCATCCGTGGCGGAGGACGGGGACGGCGGTGTCTGGGCCAAGGTGCGGTGGAGCGCTCCCGACGGCACCACCCGTACCGGCCGGGCGGAGGTCGACACGAGGGCGAAGGCGGGCAGCGCGGCGACCGTGTGGAACGACTCCGAGGGCCGGCTCGTCTCGGCACCGCCCGAGGGCGCGGACGCGCGGTTCCAGATCGTCATGGCCGGGATCACGGTCGCCGTCGCCTCCGGGGGACTGGTCGTGCTCGGCGGATGGCTGGGCCGCTCCCGGCTGCAGGGGCAGCGGCTGGCCGAATGGGAGGCCGAGTGGCAGCGGGTCGAGCCGTCATGGCGGAAACGGATGACGGGCTGAATCGGGCTGAACCGGCGAGGGGGCCCGGACCGGCCGACCCCGCGGAAGAGGCGGAACGGTTCCCGACGGAGCCGAACGGACTGAGCACCGGACGGTGAACTTCGCGGCGGTGACGGGCGGCGGGGACGCATGACCTGCGGAATTGCAAATTTTCGCAATTCATTACATGCTTGTCTCGTCATCCAGTCGCGAGTGAAGTCGAGGGGCCGTGTCCGAACCGCTGTCACAGGCCGGAGTCCGGTCCAGGATCACCTCGCTGATGCCCACCCGCGCCGACCTGGCCGAGACGCGGCGCCACCCCCGCCGGGACCTGCTGGCCGGCCTGACCGTCGCCGTCGTCGCCCTGCCGCTCGCGCTCGGCTTCGGGGTCTCCTCGGGGCTCGGCGCCGAGGCGGGG
>NZ_NEUB01000769.1:2254-4944 GCF_002910825.1 Streptomyces sp. SM1
GTTCCAACCTCCAGGTCTCCGGGCCGACCGGGGCGATGACGGTGGTCCTCGTGCCGATCGTGGCCGACTACGGGCCCGGAGGCGTGCTCACCGTCGGTCTGATGGCGGGCGTGATCCTGGTCCTGCTGGCGCTGCTGCGGGCCGGCGGCAGCATGCGGTACGTGCCCGCGCCGGTGGTGGAGGGCTTCACACTCGGCATCGCCTGCGTGATCGGACTGCAGCAGATCCCGAACGCACTCGGGGTGCCCGCACCCGAGGGCGATCGGGTCCTGGTGGTGGCCTGGCGGGCGGCAGGGGAGTTCGTCCGCGCCCCCAACTGGACGGCGGCGGCGCTGGCACTGGCGGTGGCGGCCGTGATGCTCGTCGGGGCGCGCTGGAAGCCCACCGTCCCCTTCTCCGTCCTGGCGGTGATCGGCGCCACCGTCGTGGCGCAGATCGCCGGTCTGGACGGGGTGCGGCCGATCGGGGACCTGCCCCCCGGTCTGCCCGCTCCCTCGCTCGCCTTCGTCGACACCGCCGCCCTGGGCAGCCTGGTCGCGCCCGCCCTGGCCGTGGCCGCGCTCGCCGCCCTGGAGTCGCTGCTGTCCGCCTCCGTCGCCGACGGCATGACCGTCGGCCGGCGGCACGACCCCGACCGGGAACTGTTCGGCCAGGGCCTCGCCAACATCGTCTCCCCGATGTTCGGCGGCGTCCCCGCGACCGGCGCCATCGCCCGCACCGCCGTCAACGTCCGGACCGGCGCGACCTCCCGGCTGGCCTCGCTCACGCACGCGGCCGTCCTCGCCGCCATCGTCTTCGCGGCCGCCCCGCTGGTGTCGCGCATCCCGCTGGCCGCCCTGGCCGGCGTGCTGCTGGCGACGGCGGTCCGCATGGTCGAGGTCGGTTCGCTGCGCGCGATGACCCGTGCCACCCGCTCCGACGCGGTGATCCTGGTCCTGACGGCCGCCGCCACGCTCGTCCTCGACCTCGTCCAGGCGGTGATCATCGGTCTGGCCGCGGCCGGCGTTCTCGCGCTGGGCGCGGTCGCCCGCCAGGCCCGGCTGGCCCCGCTGCCGCTGGACCGTGGCGACCACACGGACGAGGAGCACGAACTGCTGGCCGAGCACATCGTCGCCTACCGCATCGACGGTCCCCTCTTCTTCGCCGCCGCGCACCGCTTCCTGCTGGAACTGACCGAACTCGCCGACGTACGGGTCGTCGTCCTGCGCATGTCCTACGTGAGCGTCGTCGACGCCACCGGGGCGCTGGTCCTGAAGGACGCGGTGACGAAACTGAGACGGCGCGGCATCCTCGTCCTGGCCTCCGGCATCCGCCCCGCCCACCGCCGTGCCCTCGACTCCGTGGGCGTCCTGGATCTGCTGCGGCACGAGGGCCGGGAGTACGCCACGACACCGGAGGCGATCGGCGCGGCCCGCGCCCACCTGGAACGCGACGGTGTCCTGCCGGTGGCCGCCGCGTCCCGCGCCACGGTGCCCGCGCCGGCCCGGGAGACGCCGTGACCCCGACCCCCGCCCTGAGCGCGCTGCCGCACCGCCACGTACTCACCGTGCCCACCGGCCCGGGGGCCGTACGGCTCGCCCGCGAAACCGCCGAACGGGCCCTGGCCGAGTGGGGTGTCGGTGAACGCCACCCGGCGGTGGGCCCGGCGCTGCTGATCGTGAGCGAACTGGTGGCCAACAGCGTGCGGCACGCGGCCGAGGTCTCCCCGCAGACCACGGTGGTCTACGCGGCGAGTCCCGACTGCCTGGTCCTCGCCGTGCACGACCGCCATCCCCACCGGCCCCGGCTGTTCGGGCCGGACCGCGCGGGACCGGCCGGTGCCGGGCCCGGGGGCCTCGCCACCGTGGTCGAACTGACCCACGGCCTGGGCGGCACCGCCGTGGTCCGGGGTGACGCCGACGGCGGGGGCAAGAGCATCTGGATCACGCTCCCGCTGTGAGACCGCCGGACCTGGACCGGCCACCGGACGGCAGGGATGTATGAAGTTGCTAATGTCGGAAAACGTCGAGGCGGGTGCCGACGAACGGATGAGGCGATGGACCGAGGACCGGCTGTCCGGACCGTGCTGCCGCGCCGGAAAGGGGACGGCACGATGACCACGCCGCTGTACCAGCTGAAGGCCGAGTTCTTCAAAACCCTGGGCCACCCCGCCAGGATCCGCGTCCTGGAACTGCTCAGTGAGCGTGAGCACGCGGTCGCCGAGATGCTTCCCGAGGTGGGCATCGAACCGGCCCACCTGTCCCAGCAGCTGGCGGTGCTACGACGCGCCAACCTGGTGGTCGGCCGGAAGGAGGGCTCGACGGTGTACTACTCGCTGACCAGCCCGCATGTGGCCGAGCTGCTGCGGGTCGCCCGCACCATCCTCTCCGGCGTCCTCGCCGGCCAGGCCGAACTCCTCGCTGACCTCCAGGCCGCCCAGAAGGAGACCAGACCCCAGCTGTAACGCCCCGCCCCCCGGCTCCGCCCCGGGCCCCCACCCGCACCGACCGCCGGGCCGCCCGGCTCCCTACCCACGGCTCCCGACGCGGGCCGCCCGGCCCCGCGGTGGGGTCCCCGCCGCACCGACCGCACAGGACCGGGGAAACCACCTCACCGGGCCCGTCGTGCCGGAAGGCCCCGGTCGCCCGTCCTGCTGCCGGACGGGCCGGGTACGGCGAGGAGTCCTCGCCTCACCGGCCGCGCAGAGTCCC
>NZ_NEUB01000770.1 GCF_002910825.1 Streptomyces sp. SM1
CGCCGCACCGTCCGGGCCCTGGAGGAGGCCCTCGGCGCCACGGAGCAGCAGATCCTCGCCCACGAGGCCGAGGCGAAGCGCCGCCTGGACGCCGTGGGACGCCAACTCCCGCGCCTGCGGGACGACCGTGGCGAGGTGCACGACCGGCGCGTACGGGCGGAGGAGGACGACAGGAAGCGGCGCGAGACCCTCGCCGCCCAGGAAGAAGAGGTGCTGGCCTGCGGCAGACGACTGCGCGCGGCACTCGCGCTGCCGGGTCTGCTGCGCGGAGCGGGGCTCGACGCCGACGCGGACGAAGGCGCCCTGAAGTCCCCGGACCCCGTCCACCACGACGTGCGGGAGCGCGTCACCGCACTGGACCGGCTGACCGGCGCCGTGTGCCGCGGCCTGGACGCCGAGCGGCACGACCTCTCGGACACCGCCCTCCTCAACCGCCACACCGAACTGCGTGACCAGCTCTCCGGCGGCTACGACGCGACCCTGGAGGAACACGACGGCATCAAACTGTGCCGGCTCGTCAACGACCAGGGCCCGAGCGACGTCGCCCAGGTCGGCGCGCGCATCGCGGCCGAGGCCGCCGAGGCGCGCGACCGCCTCACGGAACGCGAGAGCGAGGTCTTCCAGCGCTTCCTGGCCGGAGAGCTGGGCGACCACCTGTCCGCACAGGTGCTGGCCGCCGGCGCCCTGATCACCGCCCTCAACACCACCCTCGCCACGGTCCGCACCTCGCACGGCCTGGGCGTCACCCTCGACTGGAAGCTCGCCGACGGGGTGGAGGCGGACGTCAAGGCGGCCGTCGACCTCCTGCGCAGCCCTTCGGGCCTGCGCACCCGCGAGCAGTCCGAGCAGCTCCGGGACGTCCTCCAGCGCCGTATCGAGGACGCCCGCCGCGCCGACCCGGCCGCCGGTTACGCCGCCCACCTGCGCACCGCCCTGGACTACCGCGGCTGGTTCACGTTCACCCCCTGGGTGGTGGACGACGCGGCACCCGGCAGCCGCCGCAAGCTCTCCGGCCGCACCGGCCTGAGCCAGGGCGAACAGCGGGTCCTGTCCTACCTGGTCCTCTTCGCCGCGGCGGCGGCGCACTTCACCGGCCTCGCCGACGCCGTCCCGCACGCCCCCCGCCTGATCCTCCTCGACGACGCGTTCGCCAAGGTCGACGAGCCCACCCACGCCCGCCTCGGCCGCATCCTGGTCGATCTGGACCTCGACTTCGTCCTCACCAGCGAACGTCTGATCGGCAACTGGCCCGACGTACCGTCTCTCCACATCTACGAGTGCCTGCGCGACCCGCACGTACGGGGCGTCGCGACGCTCCACTACACGTGGAACGGACGGCAGCGGAGACTGATGCCGGTATGAGCCGCCCTGGACGCGTCGACGAAGGCTGCCTGGACGCCGAGACCCTCGCCTTCCTCACCCGGCCGGGCCTCACCCGCCTCTGGACGGCCGTACGCACCCGCCTCGAACGCCAGGGCCTCCAGCCGACCGGCACCATGAGACTCCAGCACCTGGACGCGCAGGAACGCGAGGCACTCTCCCTCCTCCTGGCCCGGCCGGTCACCGGCCCCACCGCCACCGTCCGCCTGCCGGACCTGGACACCCGCCTGCGCGCCAGCGCGGCCGGCCGGGGCCTGGCCGCGACCCTGGAGGCGCTGGGCCCGCCCCTGACGGACCGCAGGGCGCTCCGCGACGCGGCGGCGGCCGAACGGGCCCGCGTCTGGTCCACGGCCCGGACCGAGCTGGAATCCACCTCCCTGTCGTCCCATTCCTGGACGGCACAGTGGCTGGAGGACCTCCGACGCGGCGGCACCCTCACCCGCCAGGACCTGCACACCGCGACCACAGTCGTCACCCAGGCGATCCGCACCCTGGCGACCCTCTTCCCGGACGGCGACGCACACCCCGCCCGCGCCTCCTGGGGCCGCGGCGAACTGGCCACCCGAGCCACCGGCTCCGCCCACGGCCTGGACGACAGCACCCTGCTGTCCCGGCTGGTTCTCCGGGGCATAGCCCTGGCGCACGACACGGAGTTCCCCACCGACGCCCCCACCCGCCGCGCCCTGTGGCGCACGGCCTCGGTCACCCCGGACGAGGTCTCCAGCACGGTCCTCACCTACGGCCTGCGCCCCACCGGCGGCACCTGGCAGGAGAGGGCCCTGCTCGACCGCGCCGACCACCACATGGAGACCCACCTGACCCTGCGCGACCTGCGCACCCTTCACCTGACGATGCAACCCGGCACCCGGGTCCACGTCTGCGAGAACCCCCGCGTGGTCGAGGCCGCCGCCGACGCCGCCCGCACGGCACCCCTGGTCTGCACCTCGGGCAGCGCGACGACGGTCGTCCTCACCCTCCTCGACACCCTGGCGGCGTCCGGCTGCACCTTCGCCTACCACGGCGACTTCGACTGGCCCGGCATCACCCTCGCCAACCGCATCACCCGGCGCTGTGCCGCCGAGCCGTGGCGTATGCGCGCCCGCGACTACGAGTACCTGGCGACCCGCACCCGCCTGCACGGCACCCCGCACCTCCCCCTCACCGGCCCACCGGTGGAAGCCGCATGGGACCCGGAACTGGCTCCCGCCATGGAGGCGTCGGGCATCGCCCTGCACGAGGAGGCGGCGCTGGACCTGCTCCTGGAGGACCTCGGGTGAAGGGCTCAGGCGCCTCGCGAACGCAGTGACGGACTCGCTGACGACGACAGTCACTGCCCATCCATGACGCAGGTCGGCGTCGGTCTGGTGACCGTTTCTTGCCGTCGAGGTAATCTGAAAACTCAGTCAATCAATCGCTCGCAAGAATGTGTGCGAAACGGAGTGCTGTGGCGTACCCCTCTCTGACAGTCTCGTGTGAGACGTCCGGTGTGTCCGGGTTACGTTGGATGGGTGAGATGAGGAGTCCTTCAGCATGGCCAGTACCACCCCCGCGCCCGACCAGGGCGGCGACCCGGCACCGAAGCCGAAGCGGCGCACGTTCTCCGCCGAGTACAAACTGCGGATCGTCGCCGAGTACGACGCCGCTCCGAACGGCGAGAAGGGCGCGATCCTGCGCCGTGAGCGGCTGTACCACTCGCACATCATCGAGTGGCGCCAGGCCCGCGACGCCGGGGCGATGGCCACGCTGACCGACCGGCGAACCTCTCCGGCCCGGCCGAAGAAGGCCCCCGAGCAGGCCGAGGTGGAACGGCTGCGCAAGAAGGTCGCCCGGCTGGAGAAGGACATGGCCAAGCGGGACGCCGCACTGGACGTCCTGGGAAAAGGTGTGCCACGAACGCGGGAGGCCGCAATGGGTAGTTGAGCGGCTGAACACGATGCTGTGCGAGCGATGAAGGTAGGCCCTTCGGAGCCGCCCTGCGGGGGGAGGCTTCAAACCGCCACATGCTGCGGAAGTGGTGACGCGACCGTGGTGAGCGATGTGGAAAAGGCGTCCAAGAGGGCGTCAGGTGGGGATCAGGAAGACGGAGCGCAAATCCCCGTGAGGGGGACGCTGTTGACGCGTCGTTAAGGATTGAAATGGCATCAAAACCGGGGGTTACTTTTTGCCCCGGGATGAGCCTGGCGGATACCCGATCTACTGGCCAGGTGGTGCCCGGCGTGGAGGCGACGTGATCCTGGTCTGCGGCGCTCGTAGGGAACGTGGGAAGACACGAACTGATGCTGCGGTAGCCCGTTTTGGATGATGCCGCGTAAGGGAGGACCTCAAGCGGACAACCCGCGAGAGGCAGAGTACCGATGCAGATCGTGTTGGCGGACCGGTTCGT
>NZ_NEUB01000771.1 GCF_002910825.1 Streptomyces sp. SM1
TCCCGCCGTTCTTCCGCGCCGCCGAGTACGGCACCGTCCTGGCCCTCGCGGCCGAGGCGGACGTGAACGGAGCCCTGCCGGCGGCCTACGGGCTGGTGGCCGCGGTCGCCTACCATCACTACGACACCGTCTACCGCATCCGCGGCAACGCGGGCGCGCCCCCGCGCTGGCTGGTGCGGGCGACCGGCGGGCACGAGGTCCGTACCCTGCTGGTCGCCGTGCTGGCGGCCGTGCTCACCGCTTCCCGGTTCACCGCCGCGCTCACGGTCCTCGCCGTGGCCGCGGCCCTGGTGGTGCTCGTCGAGAGCATCCGTTTCTGGGCGTCCGAAGGGGCGCCCGCCGTACACGACGAAGGAGAACCCGCATGATCGGCCTCGTGCTCGCGGCCGGCGCCGGACGCCGTCTGCGCCCCTACACCGACACCCTGCCCAAGGCGCTGGTGCCGGTGGGGCCCGCGGGCATAGAAGGCGAGCCCACGGTCCTGGACCTGACCCTCGCCAACTTCGCCGAGATCGGGCTGACCGAGGTCGGTGTCATCGTCGGCTACCGCAAGGAAGCCGTGTACGAGCGCCGGGCGGCCCTGGAGGCGAAGTACGGGCTGAAGCTGACGCTGATCGACAACGACAAGGCCGAGGAGTGGAACAACGCCTACTCCCTGTGGTGCGGGCGTGACGCCCTCGCGGACGGGGTGATCCTGGCCAACGGCGACACCGTGCACCCGGTGTCGGTGGAGAGGACGCTGCTGGCCGCGCGCGGTGACGGCAGGCGGATCATCCTGGCGCTGGACACGGTGAAGAAGCTCGCGGACGAGGAGATGAAGGTCGTCGTCGATCCGGAGAAGGGGATGACGAGGATCACCAAGCTGATGGACCCGGCGGAGGCGACCGGTGAGTACATCGGTGTCACGCTGATCGAGGGCGAGGCGGCGGGTGAGCTGGCGGACGCGCTGAAGACGACGTTCGAGCGGGACCCGCAGCTGTACTACGAGGACGGTTACCAGGAGCTGGTGAACCGCGGTTTCCGGATCGACGTGGCGCCGATCGGTGACGTTGCGTGGGTCGAGATCGACAACCACGACGACCTCGCCCGCGGACGGGAGATCGCGTGCCAGTACTGACCCGGCTCATTCCGTCGCCGGTCGTCGTCGACATCCGCCC
>NZ_NEUB01000772.1 GCF_002910825.1 Streptomyces sp. SM1
GCTGAAGTCGCTGCTGGGTACCTGGGCGCTGGCCGCCTGCGGGCCGGCCGAGGCGGAGGCGGTCGAGGAACACCTCGGCGCCTGCGGGTCCTGCGCGGACGAGGCCCTGCGGCTGCGGGAGGCGGTCGGCCTGCTCCACCGGCCCGAGAGCCTCGACCTCGACCCGGGTCTGCGCACCCGCGTCCTGGAGTCCTGCCTGGAGCGGCGCCCGCCGCGCATCCCCGTACCGGAGTGGGCCGCCGCCTACGACGCCGAGACCGCGCGCCTCGACGCGCTGCTGCAGGACTTCGGGGAGTCCGAGTGGCACGCGCCGGTACGGCTGCGCTGGTACGAGGCCGACGAGGCGAGCAGCCGCCGCACCACCGTCGCCGGGGTGATCGCGCATCTGCTGACGGTCGACGGCCTGGTCGCGGTGGCCCTCGGCCTGGACGACCCGCTCGGCGACGCCACGGCCACCCGGCCCACCCCGTCGGACCGTACGGAGGCCTACTGGCGGGCCGCCCACCACCCGCCCACCCGCTCCGTCCGCGCGCCCTGGCGGGAGCAGAGCCACGCACTTGTACGGACGGTGTCCTTCACGGGCGGCCGCACCGGGCGGATGACGGTTCCGTACGGCGACTACGAACTGCCGCTGCACGACGCGATGCTGGACCGGGCCTTCGAGTGCTGGGTGCACGCGGAGGACATCGCCGAGGCCGTCGACTACCCCTACGCAACGCCTTCCGGACGGCATCTGCACCGCATGGTCGACCTGGCCGCGCGGATGCTCCCGGCCGTGCTGGAGCACCGCCGGCTGCACGGGCTGGCCTCGCCCGTCGAACGGCGGCTGGTCGCCGCGGGGGAGCCGGGGCGCAGCCTGCGGCTGGAGATCGAGGGGTCCGGCGGCGGTGAGTGGCTGATCCCGCTGGACTCCCCCGCGGCGAAGGGCTCCGCCGAGCACGAGGTGGCTCATGTCGCGCTGGACGGCGCGGAGTTCTGCAGGCTGGCCGCGGGCCACGTCCCGCCGCGGGAGGCCGCCGCCGGGCAGGAGGGGGACCGTGCGGCCATCAACGACGTGCTGTTCGCTGCCGCGAGCATGAGCCGGATTTGACATCCTCGCCGCCCTGAAGGACGGCGATTCCCGCCTGCCGCGCCGTTGCAGGCTGCGGTGTCGAGTGGGTTCCTGCTTCGCCGCGCGGTGCCGGGACGAGTCCCGGTCTTACCTGCGCTCCACAGGCTGACACGGCCAGTCCGGCCGCCCTGGCGATGTTGACCGCCGCGTTGATGTCCCGGTCCAGGACGGCCCCGCAGGCCCCGCAGGTCCACACACGGACGTGCAAGGGCTTGGGGCCGTCCTTCACGCCGCACTGCGAGCACACCTGAGACGTGGGCTCGAAGCGGCCGATGCGGACGAAGGTGCGCCCGTACCGTGCGGCCTTGTACTCCAGCATGCTCACGAACGCCGACCATCCGGCGTCGTGCACGGACTTGGCCAGGCGCGTGCGGGCGAGCCCCTTCACCGCCAGGTCCTCCACGGCGACCGCTTGGTTCTCGCGGATCAGCTTCGTGGAGAGCTGGTGGTGGAACTCGCGGCGCGCGTCCGCGACACGTGCGTGTGCCCGTGCGACGCGGACCCTGGCCTTGTCCCTGTTCTTGCTGCCCTTCTCCTTGCGGGACAGGTCCCGCTGGGCCTTCTTGAGGCGCTTGGCGGCCCGGCGCAGGAACCGCGGGCTGTCGGCCTTCGTCCCATCCGAGAGGACCGCAAAGTGCCCCAGCCCGAGGTCGATGCCCACCTCGGGCATCGACTGCGGCAGCAGTTCCCCGGGGCCGGTCTCGACGACGAAGCTCGCGAAGTACCGGCCCGCACTGTCCTTGACCACGGTCACCGTGGACGGGGTGGAGGGCAGGGATCGGGACCACTTGACCTTCAGGTCGCCGATCTTCGGCAGACGCAGCTTCCGCCCAGGTGTGATCGACCAGCGGGCGTTCGCCGTGAACCGCACGGACTGCCGGGTGTCCTTGCGGGACTTGTACCGGGGCGCACCCATACGCGGGCGCTTGCCCTTCAGCCCGTCGAAGAAGTTCCGGTACGCGGTGTCCAGGTCGCGCAGCGACTGCTGGAGGACGACCGCCGAGACCTCGCCGAGCCAGGCCCGCTCCGGGGCGTTCTTCGCCTCGGTGATGAGCGCCTTCGACAGGTCCCCGGTCTTGGGGAACGGCAGCCCCTGGCTGCGGGCGGTCTCCCGGGCGCGGAGCGCGTCGTTGTAGACCACCCGCGCACACCCGAACGCCCGTGACAACGCGCTGCACTGACCGGCGCTCGGGTACAGGCGGAAGCTGTACCGAAGCTGCACGCCGATCATGCTACACAGTTGGTTTATGGGTATCGATGAGAACGTTCGTACAGGTCGCCACTGCATCTTCCGCATGCACGTCCACTTGGTTTTCGTGACGAAGTACCGGCACTCCGTCTTCGGCGACCGGCACCTGACGCGGTGCGAGGAAATCATGCGGGCCGTGTGCGAGGACTTCGAGGCCGAGCTGGTCGAGTTCAACGGCGAGAACAACCACGTCCACCTCCTCGTGAACTTCCCGCCGAAGGTCGCCGTGTCCAGGCTGGTGAACTCCCTCAAGGGCGTGTCCTCCCGACGCCTCCGTCAGGAGTTCCCCGACCTCGTCCGCCATTACTGGCGGGCACAACGTCTGTGGTCCGGCTCGTACTTCGCCGGGTCGGCCGGCGGTGCACCGCTCAGCATCGTGAAGCAGTACACCGAGCAGCAGAACCGGCCGCTCTGACCCGGGTTGAGGTGAACAGTGCCAATCCATGCACACGGCTGAGGTCAGAGCAGTTCTCAGATTCGCTTCACCACCGGGCTGAAGCCCGGTGCACTGCGAATAGTCCC
>NZ_NEUB01000773.1 GCF_002910825.1 Streptomyces sp. SM1
GGTGGGCCGGGGTGTCGTCGGAGGTGGCCGGCTCCCGCGCGGCGGGACCGCACACCGGCACACCCCGCACCTTTGAGGGCCAAGGGCCGCCGGGGCGAGTCCCGGGACGCCCTCCGGGGGGCCGGGCTACCGCCGGAAGCGACCCGCCCCCACGCGGCGGGACCGCACACCGGCACACCCCGCACCTTTGAGGGCCAGGAGCCGCCGGGGCGAGTCCCGGGACGCCCTCCGGGGGGCCGGGCTACCGCCGGAAGCGACCCGCCCCCACGCCGGCACGGCACTGGGTCCCCCGGGTGTCAGGGGGCTGCCGGGGCGGAGTTTCGGGGGGGCTCCGGTGGGGTGTGGGTGTCGTCGGAGGTGGCCAGCCAGGTGCCCACGCCGGCTGCCGTCAGGAGGGCCGCCGCCACCGCCAGGGTCAGGCGGCGTCTGCGGGTGACCGC
>NZ_NEUB01000774.1 GCF_002910825.1 Streptomyces sp. SM1
CCCGGGACGGCGCGGGCGGGCGACGCGGGTCGTCCCGCCCGGCGTCCCCGGCCCGCCTGGAAGCCGCCTGGCTCGGCAGAGCGGTCGGCTGCCTCTTGGGCAAACCGGTGGAGAAACTCCCCCTCACCGCCATCCGCGAACTCGCCCGGGCCGCCGGAAACTGGCCCCTGGCCACCTACTTCACCGCCCGCGGCGTCCCCCGGGACCTCCTCACCCGCCACCCCTGGAACCGCCGCTCCGCCTCGACCTCCCTCGCCGAGAACATCGACGGCATGCCGGAGGACGACGACCTCGACCACGCCCTTCTCGTCCTGCTCCTCCTCCAGCGCCACGGCCGCGCGTTCACCACCACCGACGTGGCCCGCGTCTGGCTGGACGAACTCCCCGCCGGCCGTACCTTCACCGCCGAACGCGTCGCCTACCGCAACCTCCTCAGCGGCCTGGAGCCCCCGCTGACCGCCCGTCACCACAACCCCTTCCGCGAATGGATCGGCGCCCTGATCCGCGCGGACGTGCACGGCTGGACCAACCCCGGCGACCCGGCCGCCGCCGCCGGGCAGGCCCACCGCGACGCGACATTCACCCACACCGCCAACGGCGTCTACGCGGCGATGTTCACCGCCGCCGTCATCGCCACCGCCGCCACGGGCGACCATGACGTCCACGCCTGCCTGCGCACCGGCCTCACCGTGGTCCCACCCCGCTCCCGCCTCGCCCGGGCCGTCCGGCAGGCCATCGAACTGGCCCACGCCCACGCCGACTTCACCACCGTCGTCGACCTCCTTCACGAGACCTACGCCGCCACCCACCACTGGGTGCACGCCATCCCCAACACCGCCCTGATCGCCGCGGCGCTCACCCACGCCGACGGCGACTTCACCGGCTCCGTCTGCCGCGCGGTCTCCGGCGGCTGGGACACCGACTCCAACGGTGCCGCCGCCGGCAGCGTCGCCGGCCTGCTCGCGGGGTCGCCGCACGCGCTCCCCGAACGCTGGACGGCACCGTTGAAGAACCGCCTGGCCACCTCCGTGGGCGACTTCAACGGCACCGGCTTCGACACCCTGGCCCATCTGACCCATCTGGAGGCCTCCCGCCCATGACGCCCTCCGACCCGGCCCCCGCCGCGGCGCCCCCGGCCCCCTCCCCCTCCCCCACCTCCGCCGACGCACCGCTGACCGGCCTGCGCGTCCTGGACCTCGCCACCCTCTTCGCCGGCCCCCTCGCCGCGACCCTGCTCGGCGACTTCGGCGCGGAGGTCGTCAAGGTCGAGCATCCGAGGAAACCGGACCCCTCCCGCGGCCACGGCCCGTCGAAGGACGGAATCGGCCTCTGGTGGAAGATGCTCGGCCGCAACAAGCGCACCATCACGCTGGACCTGTCCACCCCCGGCGGCCGGTCCACCCTCCTGCGGCTGGCGGGGACCGCCGACGTCGTCGTCGAGAACTTCCGCCCCGGCACCCTGGAGAAGTGGGACCTGGGCTGGCCCGAAGTGTCCGCCGTGAACCCCCGTCTGGTCCTGGCCCGGGTCACCGGCTTCGGCCAGTTCGGCCCGTACGCGCACCGGCCGGGCTTCGGCACCCTCGCCGAGGCGATGAGCGGTTTCGCCGCGATCACCGGCGAACCGGACGCCCCGCCGACCCTCCCTCCCTTCGGTCTGGCGGACTCCATCGCGGGCCTGACCACGGCGTACGCGATCATGACGGCTCTCGCCGCCCGCGACCGCACCGGGGAGGGACAGGTCGTCGACATGGCCCTGATCGAGCCGATCCTGACCGCGCTCGGCCCGCAGCCCACCTGGTACGACCAGCTCGGCCACGTCCAGCCCCGCACCGGCAACCGCTCCCAGAACAACGCCCCGCGCGGTACCTACCTCACCGCCGACGGCACCTGGGTCGCCGTCTCCACCTCGGCCCAGTCGATCGCCGAGCGCGTGATGGTGCTGGTGGGCCGCCCGGACCTGATCGACGAGCCGTGGTTCGCCAGCGGTGAGGACCGGGCCCGGCACGCGGACGTCCTGGACGAGGCGGTCGGCGGCTGGATCGCCCGGCACACCCGTACCGACGTCCTGGCGGCCTTCGAGAAGGCGGAGGCGGCCGTCGCCCCCGTCCAGGACGTACGGGACGTGATGACCGACCCCCAGTACCAGGCCTTGGACACCATCACCACGGTCGACGACCCCGAGCTGGGCCCGCTGCGCATGCAGAACGTCCTCTTCCGGCTCTCCGCCACCCCGGGCGCGATCCGCTGGGCCGGCCGCCCGCACGGCGCGGACACCGAGGCGGTCCTGACCGAACTGGGTCTTGACCCGGACGACCTCGCGGAGCTGCGCGCGGAGGGCGCCCTGTGAGGGGCTTCCCGCTGACCTGGCTGTACGCGCCCGGCGACCGTCCCCCCGTGGTCGCGAAGGCGCTGGCCTCGGGGGCCCACGTCGTGGTGATCGACCTGGAGGACGCGGTGGCTCCCGACCGCAAGGCCTACGCCCGGTCGGCCACCGCCGAGCTGCTGCGCGATCCCCAGCCGGTCCCGGTCCACGTCCGCGTCAACGCCCTTTCCGGCCCCTGGGGGCGCGCCGACCTCGAGGCCGTCGCCCCGGCCCCCGGACTGTCCGGTCTGCGGCTGCCGAAGGTGTCGTCCCCGTCCGACGTCGTACGCGTCGCACGCCGGGTGGTGTCCGCACGCGGTGGAGTGCCGCCCCTGTACGCCCTGCTGGAGTCGGCCCTCGGCATCGAAAGCGCCCACGCGGTGGCCACCGCCCATCCGTCCCTGCGCGGTATCGCCATCGGGGAGGCGGATCTACGGGCCGACCTGGGCGTACGTGACGACATCGGCCTCGACTACTCCCGCTCGCGGGTGGTCGTCGCCGCGCGGGCGGCGGGTCTGCCCCCGCCCACCCAGTCCGTGCACCCGGACACCCGTGACCTGGACGGTCTGATGGCCTCCTGCGCCCGGGGCCGCGCCCTGGGCTTCCTGGGCCGCGCCGCGATCCACCCCCGGCAGCTCCCGGTCATCGAGCGGGCCTACCTGCCCTCGGAGCAGGAGATCGAACAGGCGGAGACCGTGCTCAAGGCGGCCGCCATGACCCAGGGCGCCCAGGCCCTCCCCGACGGCACCTTCATCGACAAAGCAGTGGTAACCACAGCCCACCGCACCCTGACCCTCCCCCAGACCCCCTAGCCCCCCACACCCTCCGCGGGCAATCGTGCCGCAGGGCGATGGGGGTCCCCCCGCTCGAGCGAAGCCGAGAGTGGGGGAGGGCGGGCGCGACGGCACCTCCGCACCTCCGCACCTCCGCACCTCCGCGGGCAATCGTGCCGCAGGGCGATGGGGGTCCCCCCGCTCGAGCGAAGCCGAGAGTGGGGGAGGGCGGGCGCGACGGCACTCCGCAACCGCCGGGTCGCGCGACACCCCCGCCCGACACACACCGAGGGCGCCCGGAAAACCCGAGCGCCCTCGACGTCGTACAACAGCCCGGTCAGCCCTTCTTCGCCGACCCGGCCCCGTCCTTGGAGTCCTCGGAGGACTCGGAACCTCCGGAAACCTCAGCACCCTCGGAGCCCTCAGCACCCTCGGAGCCTTCAGAGGAGCCCTCGGAACCGCCTTCCGACGACTCGCCGGCGGCAGCCGCGTCCCCCTCCCCAGGAGAAGCCGCACCCCCGTCGGAGACGCCCGGCTCGATCTCTTCCTCCCGCCCCGGCCGCTTCCGCGCGGACAGCACGATGTACAGCACCGCCAGCAGGAACACCAGGATCGAGGTCCAGTTGTTCAGCCGCAGGCCAAGGATCTCGTGCGCCTCGTCGACCCGCATGTACTCGATCCAGAACCGCCCCGCGCAGTACGCGGCGACATACAGCGCGAACGCCCGCCCGTGCCCGAGCTTGAAGCGGCGGTCCGCCCAGATCACCAGCAGTGCCACACCCACGCACCACAGCGACTCGTACAGGAACGTCGGGTGGTACGTGCCCGGGACCCGTCCGTCGGCGGAGGAGGTGATCTCCACCGCCCACGGCAGATCCGTGGACCGCCCGTACAGCTCCTGGTTGAACCAGTTGCCCCAGCGGCCGATCGCCTGTGCCAGGGCGATACCCGGCGCGATGGCGTCGGCGTAGACGGGCAGCGCGATGCCCCGGCGCCGGCAGCCGATCCAGGCGCCCACCGCGCCGAAGGCGATCGCGCCCCAGATGCCGAGGCCGCCCTCCCAGATCTTGAAGGCGTCCACCCAGTCACGGCCCTCGCTGAAGTACAGCTGGTAGTCCGTGATCACGTGGTAGAGCCGGCCGCCGATCAGGCCGAAGGGCACCGCCCAGACGGCGATGTCGGCCACCGTGCCGGCTCGCCCTCCCCGGGCGACCCACCGCTTGTTGCCGAGCCAGACGGCGACGAAGACGCCGATGATGATGCAGAACGCGTAGCCGCGCAGCGGGACGGGGCCGAGGTACAGCACCCCGCTCGACGGGCTGGGAATGTAGGCAAGTTCCATGGCAAGGTCGACGCTACCGTGCCGGACCGGCCGCGCGGTGGGCGGCCCGGCAACGGCTCCATAACAGGAACCCCGGAATTCCCGGGAGGATCGGCGCTACCCCTTGTTCGCCTCCTCGACCATCTGCCGGAGCTTCTCGGGGGTCATCGCGCGGTCCGCGTAGATGTTCTTGCCGTCGAACAGCACGGTCGGTGTGCCGCTGAAGCCGCCCTTCTGGAACGCCTCGTGGGACTTGGCGACCCAGCTGTTGTGCGTGCCGTCCTCGACGCAGGCGCGGAAGGCGGGGGTGTCGAGTCCTTCGACCTTGCCGGCCAGGTCGATCAGTCTGTCCTTGTCGGCGAAGGCGTCGTCGCTCTCCACCGGCTGGTTCTCGAACAGCACGTCGTGGTACGCGGCGAACTTCCCGGCGTCCTGGGCGCAGGCTGCGGCGTTGGCCGAGTTGCGCGAGCCGGTGCCGCCCATTCCGCCGTCGATCAGCGTGACCAGGTGGTACTCCACCTTCAGCTGACCGGCCTCGGTCAGCTCATGGATGGTGGGGCTGTAGACCTGTTCGAAGGACTTGCAGGCCGGGCAGCGGAAGTCCTCCCAGACCGTGAGCGTCGCCTTGGCGTCCGGTTTCCCGACCGGGATGGCGGTGCCGTCCTTGCCGAGGGCGCCCGAGGGCGCCACGACCGGGCCCGCCGAGTCGCTCTCGGTGTCGTCGCCGCCGGAATTGGCGGCGACGACACCGATCACCGCCGCGAGCCCCAGGACACAGACCACGCTCGCGCCCACGATCAGGGCGCGCCGTCGCTTGTCCGCCGCCTTCTGCTTCTCGCGCTCGGCCGCCAGCCGCTCCCTGGCGGTGCGCTTTCCCTCTCGCTTCTTCTCGCTCACACCCCGCAGAACGAACCGGGGAGGCGCTCAGCGCCTCCCCGGTCGCAGGTCCACCCGTACGAGGGACCCGTATGACTACCTGCAGAACCGGCCGGGACCCGGCCGGAGCCGGCCAGTCCCCCTGCCGGAACCGGCCCGGTCAGGCCCGCCCGCGCACGCCCTCGGCCAGTTCGCCGGCGAGCGCGCGGACGGCCTCGACGCCGGCCGCGTCGTCCGGGGCGTCCAGCATCCGCTTGACGAAGGCGGAGCCGACGATCACACCGTCGGCGAAGCGGGCGACCTCGGCGGCCTGGGCGGGGCTGGAGACACCCAGGCCGACACAGACCGGGAGGCCGGTGGTGGCGCGGGTACGCCGGACCAGGTCCTCGGCCTGCGCGCCGACCGACTCCCGGGTGCCGGTGACACCCATCAGGGAGGCGGCGTAGACGAATCCGCTGCCGGCCGCGGTGATCTCGGCGAGCCGCTCGTCCCTGCTGCTGGGCGCGACCACGAAGACGGTGGCGAGCCCGTGCTTCTCCGCGTGCTCGCGCCACAGCGCCGACTCCTGCACCGGCAGGTCGGGCAGGATGCACCCGGCGCCGCCCGCCTCGGCGAGCTCGGCGGTGAACCGCTCGACGCCGTAGCGGTCGATGGGGTTCCAGTAGGTCATGACGAGGATCGGCCTGCCGGTGGCCGCGTGTGCCTCCCGGACCGTGCGCATCACGTCCGCGATCCTCACACCGCCGCGCAGGGCGATGTCGTCGGCGGTCTGGATGACGGGGCCGTCGAGGACGGGGTCGCTGTGCGGCAGACCCACCTCGACGACGTCGGCGCCGCCCTCCAGCGCGGCCTTGACCGCCTCGATGCCGCCGTCCACGGTCGGGAACCCGGCCGGGAGGTAGGCGATCAGGGCGGAGCGGCCCTCGGCCCTGACCGCGGCGAGGGTGTCGTCCAGCAGCCGCACGTTCCCGCTCACTTGGCGTCCCCCTCGATCTCGGCGGTGCCGGCCTCGTCGGCGGCGACCTCGGCGTCGGTGTCGTACAGCCCGAAGTAGCGGGCGGCGGTGTCCATGTCCTTGTCGCCGCGTCCGGACAGGTTGACGACGATCAGTCCGTCCCTGCCCAGCTCCCTGCCGACCTCCAGGGCTCCGGCGAGGGCGTGCGCGCTCTCGATGGCCGGGATGATGCCCTCGGTGCGCGACAGCAGGCGCAGGGCCCGCATGGCGGCGTCGTCGGTCACCGCGCGGTACTCGCCGCGGCCGCTGTCCTTGAGGTAGGCGTGCTCGGGTCCGATGCCCGGGTAGTCGAGGCCGGCCGAGATGGAGTAGGGCTCGGTGATCTGCCCCTCGTCGTCCTGGAGGACGTAACTGCGGGAGCCGTGCAGGATGCCGGGCTCGCCCGCGGTGAGGGTGGCCGCGTGCTCGCCGCTCTCGATGCCGTGTCCGGCGGGCTCGCAGCCGATGAGGCGCACGTCCGGGTCGGGGATGAAGGCGTGGAAGAGTCCGATGGCGTTGGAGCCGCCGCCGACACAGGCGATCGCGGCGTCGGGCAGCCGTCCGGCGCGTTCCAGGAGCTGGCGCCGGGCCTCGACTCCGATGACGCGGTGGAAGTCGCGGACCATCGCCGGGAAGGGGTGCGGGCCCGCCACCGTGCCGAAGAGGTAGTGGGTGCGGTCGACGTTGGCGACCCAGTCGCGGAACGCCTCGTTGATGGCGTCCTTGAGGGTGCGGCTGCCGGACTTCACGGCGATGACCTCGGCGCCGAGCATGCGCATCCGGGCCACGTTCAGGGCCTGGCGCTGTGTGTCGATCTCGCCCATGTAGATCGTGCAGTCGAGGCCGAAGAGCGCGCAGGCGGTGGCCGTGGCCACGCCGTGCTGCCCGGCGCCGGTCTCGGCGATGACGCGGGTCTTGCCCATGCGCTTGGTGAGGAGCGCCTGGCCGAGCACGTTGTTGATCTTGTGCGAGCCGGTGTGGTTCAGGTCCTCGCGTTTGAGGAAGATCGTGGCTCCGCCGGCGTGCCCGGCGAAGCGGGGGACCTCCGTCAATGCGGAGGGACGGCCGGTGTAGTGGGCCAGGAGGTCGTCGAGTTCACGGGCGAACTCGGGGTCGGACTTGGCCTTGTCGTACTCGACGGCCACCTCGTCGACCGCCGCGACGAGGGCCTCGGGAATGAACTTGCCGCCGAAGGCGCCGAAGTAGCCTTCGGTGCTCGGGATCCGCCCCTCGGGGTCGGGGATGAAGAAGGTGCTGGGCATGCGGGTACCTCACGGTGAGTTTGTGTCGGGCACGATTCGCCGTGGGGGCGGGGGTTGCCGGCCTGCTTCAGGCCGTGGGTGGCCGGTCGCGCAGTTCCCCGCGCCCCTGAACAGCAGGGTGCTGCCATCGCATGCCGTTGACCTGCCCGGGCTCGTCCCCGATCACGTACCGGACCCTGCGGCCGTGGACCCTGCGTGCGGGAGCGCGGCAGCCGCGCGGGCGGCAGCCTCTCGCCAGGCGCGCGTACGGGTCCCTGGAGGCCGGGGTGATCGGGGCGGTCATCGGGGTCAGCCTACCGGGGCGGATCAGCCGCGGCCGTGGCGGAGGGCCGGGTGCTCGCCCGCCGCCACCAGGTCGGAGACGGCCGTCCTGGGGTCCTTGCCGGTGACCAGGGACTCACCGACCAGCACGGCGTCGGCGCCCGCGTTGGCGTAGGCGATGAGGTCGTGCGGGCCGCGGACACCGGACTCGGCGACCCTGACCAGGTGGGCGGGGACCTCGGGGGCGACCCGCTCGAAGGTGCCGCGGTCCACCTCGAGGGTCTTGAGGTTGCGCGCGTTGATGCCGATGATCTTGGCGCCCGCGTCGACCGCGCGCTCCACCTCGTCCTCGTCGTGCACCTCGACGAGCGGGGTGAGCCCGATGGACTCCGCGCGCTCGATCAGCGACTCCAGGGCCGGCTGGTCGAGGGCGGCCACGATCAGCAGCGCCAGGTCGGCACCGTACGCGCGGGCCTCCCAGAGCTGGTACGACGTGACGATGAAGTCCTTGCGCAGCACGGGGATGTCCACTCGCGCGCGGACGGCCTCCAGGTCGGCCAGCGAGCCGCCGAAGCGGCGCTCCTCGGTGAGGACGGAGATGACGGCCGCGCCGCCCGCCTCGTAGTCGGCGGCGAGTCCGGCCGGGTCGGCGATCGCGGCGAGCGCGCCCTTGGACGGGCTGGAGCGCTTGACCTCGCAGATCACCTTGACGCCGTCGCCGCGCAGGGCGGCCACGCCGTCCTTGGCCGCGGGTGCCTTCGCCGCGCGCTCCTTGAGCTCGTCGAGGCTGACGCGCGCCTGCCGCTCCGCGAGGTCGGCACGGACTCCGTCGATGATCTCGTCGAGCACACTCACGCGAGCGGCCCCCTTCCCTACGGTCGGTCTTCGATGTCACTGGTCACTGCGATGGTATCCGGAGCAGGGAGGATGCCCCGCATCCGGTTGACGCCGGTCCCACCACCCGGACGCTCCACCACGGTGATCAGGGATGCAGCCAGCCGCCGAACGGCAGGTTCCGGACCACCGTGAAGACCAGCAGCGACGCGCCCAGGAACCACAGCAGGACCGGCGGCGGATCGATCCGCAGGGGTGGTCCGCCGCGTGCCGCGCGGACCACCCAGACGGTCCACAGCACGGCGAAGCCCGCGTAGCCGAGGACAGCGGGCGCGTTGGCCTGGAGGGCGGCCAGGAGGTCGCCGTGGGCGACGGCGTGCGCGCTGCGCAGACCGCCGCAGCCGGGGCAGTACAGGCCGGTGAGATGCAGCAGCGGGCAGACGGGGTAGTGACCGGGCTCGTTGGGGTCGACGGCCCCGACGTAGGCGAAGGCTCCGGTGACGGCGGCGAGGAGCCCGGCGGGGACGGCCAGCCGGGCCGTCCTGCCGCCGCCGCGGGGCACGCTGGGGCTGGGGGCGTTCACAGAGTGCATTGTGCCCCGGACGCGGGTCAGGGGCGGTTCCGGCTCCGCCGTGCGGGCCGCCGCCCCTGCTCCTGGGTGCCGGGTGGTGCTCAGCTCCGGGCGCCGGCCGGGGCCGAGTCGCCGGTGGTCCGGTGCACGGGGTGGGCGTCCTTCGGCTGGCCCATGCCCATCGAGCGCATGACGAAGCCGACGACACCGCCGAGGAGGACGACACCCAGGCTCGCCCAGAAGCCCACGGGCTGGTCCATGACCATGAACGCGCCCGCGGCGCAGAAACCGATGAAGGCGATGATGACACCGGTCCAGGCGGCCGGGGTGTGACCGTGGTTGCTGCCCGCCATTGCTTGCTCCTCGTTGCTGTGTCCGTGTCTGAGCAGGGCGCTCCCCACCATCATCCCGCACGACCCGGTCCCGGGTGATCGGGGGTGCCGCCGGGGCGGAGGGGATCCGGTCGAGCGCGGCCGGGTGCGGGGGTGGG
>NZ_NEUB01000775.1 GCF_002910825.1 Streptomyces sp. SM1
CCGGGCCTGCCGGGTGCGCGGTGGGCCCGGCCTGGACGGGCCCGCCGTACTCCACGCGCGGAAGCTGCTGGGTGGAGCCGGCAGGGCCGGCGGCGTCGTCGCGGAAGAGGCTGTCGAACTCGGCGGGCGGCTGCCGGCTACCGTCTCCCNCGGCTGGGCCGGGGCGCCGTAGGGCTGCCCGGGGGGCTGGTCGGTGACGGGGGCGATGTACTGGGTGGCCTCGGCGTCGGGACCACCGTGGTGCGGCAGGTGGGCCGCGCCGGGCGCGTTCTGCTGGGGGAGCCCGAGGTACCGGGTCTCCTCGGAGTCGTGTGCGGCGGGCATCTCGGGCGGCAGCGCACCCGGACCCACCGGGGGTATGAGCTGCGTCGCCCCCTCGTCGCCGCCGCCCGCTGGCACCGGCGGCAGGA
>NZ_NEUB01000776.1 GCF_002910825.1 Streptomyces sp. SM1
CCTCCGCGCAAGCGCCGCACGGCACAACGGCGCCGGCCGCGGTAGGTCCGCGGCGTCGGCGCCGTTGTGTGTGAGCCGTATGCGGGTGCCCGTATGCGGCTGTCCGGGCCCGAGCCGTCACCCCGAGTCGACGGCGCCGGGCGGCTTGGTGAGCCTCGCCTAGCTTTCCGCCAGGATGTGCGAGAGCTCCTGGTCGAGGTCGAAGTGCCGGTGTTCCGTGCCGGGAGGCACGGCGGCGTCTGTGCGCTTCAGGAAGGACTCCAGGGCCCGTGCCGGGGCCTCGAGCAGGGCTTCCCCCTCCGGTGAGCTCAGGGCGATGCACACGACGCCCTGACCGTGACTGCGCGACGGCCAGACGCGGACGTCGCCGGTGCCCGTGGGGCGGTGAAGTCCCTCGGCGAGCAGGTCGCGGGCGAACACCCACTCGACGGTTTCCTCGGCTCCGGTGTGGAAGGTGGCGTGCACGGCGTAGGGGTCGGCCGTGTCGTACCGCAGGCCTGCGGGGACAGGCAGGGAGGACTCGCTCGACACAACGAGGCGCAGGTGCAGCTCGCAGCTGACCGTGGTGTTCATAAGCGCCAGGGCCTTTCGCTCAGTGTGCGCTCGGGGATTCGCACGTCGGCGAAATCGACATGCCACCTACGGTGCCGTTGTAAACCCCTCTGAGTGTTTTGCGTGGGATTACGTAACTCTTCCGGCCGAGAGATCGTTCGGGTCCTGCGCCCATTCCGGTGAAGTGATTCGCGCGGGTAGTGTTTGGATGTATGAACACGGGGAGTAACAAGTCTATCGAGGCCACGGCGGCGGCTCACGGGGTGACGGTGGACGAGAGCGGGAGCCGGGGCGAGCGGGCGCTCGGATCGAGGGCGCCGGAGTTCGTCAAAGCGCGTCGCGCCCTGCACATCAGCTGGCAGGTGGGCGTCTTCGTCGTCGGGCTCGCGGTCGTGGCGGCCGGTGCCGCCATGCTGGTGCTGCCCGGACCGGGGTGGGTCGTGATCTTCGGGGGCATGGCCATCTGGGCGACCGAGTTCGCCTGGGCCCAGCTGGTGCTGCGCTGGACCAAGCGCAAGGTCACCGAGGCGGCCCAGCGTGCCCTGGACCCCCGGGTGCGGCGCCGGAACATCATCCTGACCTCGGTGGGTGTGGTGATCGTGGCCGCGGTGTCCGGCTTCTACCTGTGGAAGTTCGGCCTCGTGATGCCCTGGAAGATCGAGAACCAGTGACCCTCGCGGGGGCCGGCCCGCCCGGCCCCCGCTGGTCACGCGCACCCCCTGACATGGGGTAATGTTCTCCCTGCGTCCGGGCGATTAGCTCAGTGGGAGAGCGCTTCGTTCACACCGAAGAGGTCACTGGTTCGAACCCAGTATCGCCCACCGGATCATCAGGCGGCCCGGCTCACGAATCGTGAGCCGGGCCGCTCTGTCATGGGCGCCCGGGAGGGTCGTGGCGCGCCCGCCCGGCCGCTCCGCTTTCGGTCGCCTTCATCCAACCGTGACTTTCCCCGGGCCCACCGCCCCCGGCCGTCGCCGTGACGTTCGGCCCGTCGGCCGCGGGGTGCCCACCTGGGGTTTTCGGCCCGGCGGAAACCCCGGGGCCGAGCGTGTCACCGTCCTCGCGCGCCCGCGGTGGCCATGAATTCCTGTCCGAATCATTGACGTCCCCCTGGGCCCTCCGTAACTTGTGCCAGCAAGCGCTTACTTGAAACGATTCATGAAGCGGACGCGAACGTCGCGGGGAGGCTCATATGCAGCAGGGCAGGGGCGCGGAGAGGCGCACCGGAAGGCGGACGGTCCTCAAGGCCGCGGGGGCCTCGCTGGCCGTCGCGGGCCTGGGTGCGACGGCCACCGCCTGTGGGGGGCGGCAGCGGCTCGGGCGACGGGACGGTGACGATCCGTTACGCGTGGTGGGGTGGCGAGCCCCGCACCATCGCGATCAGGAAGACGATCGAGCTCTTCGAGGAGAAGTATCCGAAGATCAAGATCAAGCCGGAATTCACCGACTACGAGGCGTTCTGGGAGAAGTTCCAGACCCAGGCCTCCGGCGGGAATCCGCCGGACGTATTCCAGAATGCGGTCGGATTCCTGCGCAAGTACGGCAAGCGCGGTGTTCTGCTGGACCTCAGGACGCAGGCGGACGCCGGGCATCTGAGCCTGGACAACTTCCGCAACGGAGTCCTGGCGAACGGTCAGGTCGACGGCAAGCAGATCGCCGTTCCCGTCGGCGCCAACACGATGGCGCTCGTCATCGACCTCAAGGCCTTCGAGAAGGCCGGTGTGGAGGCGAAGTTCGGCTGGACCTGGGACGAGTACTTCGACGCGCTGCAGAAGATCCAGGACAAGTTGAAGATAGCCGGTGACACCGGCTCCTTCAGCATCATGTACCTGTACGACCTCTACCTCCGTCAGAACGGCAAGGCCTTCTTCACGGACACCGATCTCGGGTTCACCGAGGACGATCTGACCGAGTGGTGGGCGGACGGCTACAAGCGGGTGAGGTCCGGGCTCGTCGCCGACCCGAAAAAGGTCGAGCAGGCCAAGCCCAAGTCGGCGCTCTCCGCGGGTCTCGCGGCATCCGAATTCACCTGGGACAACTTCTCCATCCGCTACGAGGGAGAGGGCGAGTCCGACTACGGGCTGGCGCCGATCCCCACCACGGACGGCAAGAGCACCGGCCAGTACCTCGGTTCGCTGATGCTGAGCGGCTTCTCCGGCACGAAGCACCCGAAGGAGGTCGCCCAGTTCATCGACTTCATGGTCCACGACCCCGAGATCGGCAAGATCATGGGCTACGACCGCGGCATCCTCGCCACCACCGAACAGTACGAGGCGTTCAAGCCCACCGACGCCAACAACAAGGGCGTCGCGGCCTACGAGGAAGAGGTCGCGGAGGCCGGCGTCCTCGGCAAGATCACCCCGCACCCGTCGGGCGCCGACGTCATCGAGGCGGCGTTCCTGCGCATCGGCGGCGAGGTCGCCCAGGGCAGGACCAGGCCGGCCGACGCCGCCAAGGCACTGTTCGGCGAGGCCAAGGCCGCGTTCGCCGGCTGAGGGGACGTACCACCATGACGCTCCTCAAGGAAGCGCCCGCCATCCGCACCCTGATGGGCCTGACCGACGTCCACCGGCCGAGGAC
>NZ_NEUB01000777.1 GCF_002910825.1 Streptomyces sp. SM1
CTTCACCACCCGCTTCCAGTCCGCGCCGGAGGCGTGGATCACCGAACAGGCCGGTGCGGGCGGCTGGTTCACCGGGCGGGCGCAGTGGCTCGGGGCCGTGTTCACCGACCCGGACAACCCCTTCGCCGCCTCACCGTGGCGGCAGGAGAAGGGCGCCCTGTGGGACGTCGGCCCGCACGCCCTGTCCGTACTGCTTCCCGTGCTCGGCGAGCCCCGGCGGGTGACGGCGGCGGCGTACGGTCCCGGGGACACCGTGCACCTGGTCCTGGACCATGCGAGCGGTGCGTCGAGCAGTCTCACCCTGAGCCTGACCGCGCCGCCGGCGGCGGCCGGCGCCATGGTCGAACTGCGCGGCGACGCGGGGATCACGCTCCTCCCGGAGGCCTCGGAAGGGGTCGTCCCCGCCCTCACCCGGGCCGCGGACGCCCTGCTCACCGCGGCCCGTACCGGCGTTCCCGACCCCCGCGACGCGGCGTTCGCCCTCCGCATCACGGACATCCTGGCCTCGGCGGAGGCGCTGCTGCGGGGCGGGACACACCTGTCCTGACGCATGCGCCGATTGCGCACCGGAGTGCTCCCGACGCGCTCCGTGCCGCCCGGGCCCGAGCGGCTTAAGTGGCCCTTAAACGCCGGTTAAGCGCTTGTGGGGGCTTGCCCGTCTCTTTACGTATGCGCAGGTCAGGGCTGGTTGAGGACAAGTCGGACCGCTGGCGGGAGCCCGTCGGTGTCCCTAGCATCAATGCCGCGCGCCGGTCCCGACGCACAGTCTGAGAGCGCTCTCTCAGGTGCTCCCCCGTCGGCCGACACGGCAAGGAACCCGCACCACCACTTCAGGAGACCCCCACATGACTCCTCGTCACCAGCGCACCCTCGGCCGCCGCAAGGTCCTCTTCGCGCTCGGCGGGGCCGCCGTGGCCCTGCCCGCCGCCGCGGCGATCGCCCCGCACGCCCTCGCGGACCAGTCCGGGGAGGAGAAGGCCGCAGCGTCAGCGGCGGGGCCCCTGCCGCTGACGGTCGTCAACAACAGCGGTTCCTTCGACAACCCGAGCGTCCACCTGTATGTCGTGGGCAACGCCGACGGGCGTCAGGTCCGGCTCACCCCCGAGGGCACCGTCGCTCCGATCGCCGTCTCGGACAACGGCCCCGACGGTTTCACCGACTACGCGATCAGCCTCTCCGGCAGCGGCGAGACCAAGCTGTCCCTGCCGTACATGTCCGGCCGGATCTATGTCTCCCTCGGCGCGAAGCTCAAGTTCAAGGCCGTCACCGACGGCAACGGAAACGCGGCGCTGCAGTACCCGGCCGGCTGGGTCACCTCCGACCCCAACTACGGTGTGCTGCACGACTGTGCGGAGTTCACCTACAACGCGTCGGGCATGTTCTGCAACACCACGATGGTCGACATGTTCAGCGTGCCGCTGAGCATCCGGCTCACCGGCTCCGACGACCGGACGACGGGTACCGTGCGCGAGGGCGGCCGCGCGGCGGCGTTCGCCGCCGTCAGGGAGGTGGAGGCGTTCTCCCGGCTGGTCGTGGACGACACCCGGATCATCGCCCCCGGCCACGGGCTGGACTCCGGCCTGTTCGCCAAGGACTACCTCGCCCCGTACATCGACGAGGTGTGGAGCACCTACACCGGCCGTGATCTCAAGGTCACCACCAACGCCGGTACCTTCACCGGCCGGGTGCGCGGGGAGAGGTTCTCCTTCGACGGGCCCGCCCAGGTCTCCTTCGGCAAGCCCTCCACGCGGGACGTCCTCTTCTGCGACGGCGCCCTGGCCGCCCCGAACGACGGCACCACCGGACCGGTCGCCGCGGTGCTGGGTTCCGGCTTCAACCGGTCCACGCTGCTCAGCCACCCCTCCCAGCCCACCACCGACCCCTCGGTCTTCTACCGGACCGAGCTCACCAACCACTATTCCAAGGCCATGCACGCGGCCACCGAGGACGGCAGGGCGTACGGCTTCGCCTTCGACGACGTGGCCGACTTCGCCTCGTACATCCAGGACACGGCTCCCACGGGCCTTCGGCTGACGCTCACGCCCTTCTAGACGAGTCTTTCCGAATACGGTCAGTGGTCGTAGGCGGTCAGTGAGCGGCTGATCGCCTGGCCGGTCTGGAAGTTGTGCCAGATCGCGGCGGCCAGGGCCAGCACACGCTGAGCGACACGGACAGCGACGCCCTCGACGGTGCGCCCGCCGTGTTGTTCCAGGTCGAGCTGGCCCTTGAGGGTGTCGTTGACCGACTCGATCAGCTGGCGGACCTTCTTGAGCATCGGCTCGCCGGGCCGCAGGATCTCCCTCTTCCTCGACGGCCGCAGCAGCGTGATGCCCTGTACGGACAGTGACCGCTCGAAGGTCTTCGACGCGAAGCCCTTGTCGCTGATCAGCAGCAGGCCCGGCCGCACGCGCACCAGCTCGGCATCGACCTCCAGCATCGCGGCCAGCACCTCGCGCTCGCCGAGCTTCGGATCGGCCAGCGCCCACAGGATCGGCATCCCGGCCGGGGTGCACACCAGGTACAGCCGCAGCCCCCAGAAGAACCGCGAATGCGACGCGCAGTAGCCGTAGTTGGCCCAGCCCGCCAGCTCCGAGCGCTTGACCGTGGGGCGGGACATCCCGCACGGCACCGGGGTCGAGTCCGTGATCCACACCGTGTCGTGCCAGAAGTCGGTGTCCTTGGCGAGCACCCGTATCACGCGTTTGATCTGCGGCAGCGCGGCACGCAGCCGCTTGTTGTAGCCGGCATCCTGCGGGACGAAGGGAAACATGTCCTGGAGGTGTGCGCGGACGTACCGCAGCCAGCGGGCCTCGCAGTGGAAGCCGAGCATCGCCTGCATGACCGCCAGGCACAGCAACTCCGAGTGACTGAGTTTCGGTGGCCGGCCCGGCAGCCGCACGATACCCGCCAAGTCGTCGTCGATCTTCACGTACAGTGCGGTCACGAGGG
>NZ_NEUB01000778.1 GCF_002910825.1 Streptomyces sp. SM1
CCCGCCGCACCCGGCCCCCCGCGCCCCCGGCGAAGGGAGCCGACGGCTCCCCGACGGGCTCCGGAGGGAAGGGCTCCGACGGGACGGACACCGCCGAGGCAGGGCCCGGCGGCGGATCGCTGCCCCGGCGGGTGCGGCAGGCCAGTCTGGCTCCCCAGCTCAAGCGCGGCGCAGCACCGCTGAACGAGAACAGGGCCGAGCCCGTCGAACGGGACGCGGACGAAGTGCGCAGCCGCATGGCCTCGCTGCAGCGGGGCTGGCAGCGCGGCCGCGAAGAGAACGCCGCGGGCGACGAAGCCGACAGCGGCACAGCACCACGACGAACGACTAAGGGGGACGGTCGATGACCGCACCGAAGGCCACCGGCCACGACGAGACCGACAAGGGGGAGCTGAACTGGCTCCTCGACGACCTGGTGGACCGCGTAGCCAGTATCCGCAAGGCGATCGTGCTGTCCGGCGACGGCCTCCCCACGGGCGCGTCCAAGGACCTGACCCGCGAGGACAGCGAGCACCTGGCCGCCGTCGCCTCCGGATTCCACAGCCTCGCCAAGGGGGTGGGCCGCCACTTCGAGGCCGGAGACGTGCGCCAGACGGTCGTCGAGCTCGACGAGGCGTTCCTGTTCGTCACCGCCGCCGGTGACGGCAGCTGCCTCGCCGTCCTCGCGGACGCCGACTCCGACGTCGGACAGGTCGCCTACGAGATGACGCTCCTCGTGAAGCGGGTCGGTGTGCATCTGGGCGCCGCACCGCGCACCGATCTGTCCTCGGGCGGGTAGTGGGATGACATGAGCGCTGACGGTCAGGGTAGTAGCCACTGGTTCGACGACGAGGCCGGACCGGTCGTCCGTCCGTACGCCATGACGCGGGGCCGCACCACCAGTGCGGCCCAGCACCGCCTCGACCTGATCGCGGTGGTCGTCGCGGAGCCGCACGCGGACGACCCGGAGGACGATCCCACCCTTGCCCCGGAGCACGTGGACATCGTCGGACTGTGCCGCGGCACCTCGCAGACGGTCGCCGAACTCGCCGCCGAACTCGACCTGCCGATCGGAGTGGTCCGGGTGCTCGTCGGAGACCTCGTGGACTGCGAATTGGTCCATGTGAACCGGCCCGTACCCCCGGCCGAACTGCCGGACGAGAGTATTCTGCGCGACGTGATCAACGGCCTCCGGGCGCTGTGACCGGCGCGGAAGCGGGGTACTGACGTGACAGGCTGGCAGTTCTGGGTCGACCGAGGCGGCACCTTCACCGACATCGTCGCGCGCCGCCCCGACGGCCGGCTGCTCACCCACAAGGTGCTGTCCGACAACCCGGATCCGGAGCACTCCGGTTCCGGCGCGAGCCGGGGGACCGGCAGCACGGACGCGGCGGTCGTCGGCGTCCGCGCGCTGCTGGCCGGTTCCGACGCCCCGGTCGACGCCGTGCGCATGGGGACCACGGTCGCCACCAACGCCCTCCTCGAACGCAAGGGCGAACGAACGCTGCTGGTCATCACCCGCGGCTTCCGCGACGCCCTGCGCATCGCCTACCAGAACCGCCCCCGCATCTTCGCCCGGCGCATCGACCTGCCCGAGCTGCTGTACGAACGGGTCGTCGAGGTGGACGAACGCCTCGCCGCCGACGGCACCGTCCTGCGTCCGCCCGACCTGGACGCCCTCGCCGGACCACTGCGGCAGGCGTACGACGACGGGATCCGGGCCGTCGCCGTGGTCTGCGTGCACAGCCATCAGCACCCCGCTCACGAACAGCGGATCGGGGAGCTGGCCGCCCGCGTCGGCTTTCCGCAGATCTCGCTGTCCAGCGAGGTCAGCCCTCTGATGAAACTCGTCCCGCGTGGCGACACCGCCGTCGTCGACGCCTACCTCTCGCCCGTACTGCGCCGCTACGTCCGCCATGTCGCCGACGAGCTCCGGGGCGTGCGGCTGATGTTCATGCAGTCCAACGGCGGTCTCACCGAGGCCGGGCAGTTCCGCGGCAAGGACGCCGTCCTCTCCGGACCGGCCGGCGGCATCGTCGGCATGGCACGCATGTCGCGGCTGGCCGGATTCGACCGCGTCATCGGGTTCGACATGGGCGGCACCTCCACCGACGTCTCGCACTTCGCGGGCGAGTACGAACGCGTCTTCACCACACAGATCGCCGGGGTCCGGCTCCGCGCCCCCATGCTCGACATCCATACCGTCGCCGCCGGCGGCGGCTCGGTCCTCCACTTCGACGGCTCCCGCTACCGGGTGGGGCCGGACTCGGCGGGCGCGGACCCGGGCCCCGCCTGCTACCGGCGCGGCGGACCGCTCACCGTCACCGACGCCAACGTCATGCTCGGCCGGATCCAGCCCGCCCACTTCCCGACGGTGTTCGGCCCGGACGGCGGCCGGCCGCTCGACGACGTCCTCGTCCGCGACCGCTTCACCGCCCTCGCCCACGAGATCCACGAACGGACCGGCGACGACCGCACGCCCGAGCAGGTCGCCGAGGGGTACCTGCAGATCGCCGTCGCCAACATCGCCGGCGCGGTGAAGCGGATCTCCGTCCAGAAGGGCCACGACATCACCCGGTACGCGCTCACCACCTTCGGCGGGGCGGGCGGACAGCACGCGTGCAGGGTCGCCGACTCGCTCGGCATCCGCACCGTCCTCGTCCCGCCCATGGCCGGTGTCCTGTCCGCACTCGGTATCGGCCTCGCCGACACCACGGCCATGCGGGAGCGGTCCGTCGAAGCGCCGCTGGAGCCCGGTGCGATGCCCGGCGTCCACAGGACCGCCGACGACCTGGAGACAGCGGCCCGCGCCGAACTCCTCGCCGAGGACGTCCCCGGGGAGCGGATCGAGGTCACCCGCCGCGCGCAGCTGCGTTACGGCGGCACCGACACCGCCCTCACCGTCGAGCTCACCGGACCCGCCACGATGCGGCGTGCCTTCGAAGAACGTCATCGCGCCACGTACTCGTTCACCCTCGACCGCCCGATCGTCGTCGAAGCTCTCTCCGTCGAAGCCACCGGCATCACGGACCCCCCCGATCTCTCCGCCCTCGCCCCTGCCGGGCGCGGTCCCGGACACGACGCCGCTGTCCCACGGACCGTCCGCCTCCACACCGGTGGCGCCTGGCGCGACGTACCCCTCCACCGCCGGGAGGACCTTCCGCACGGCGAAACCGTCACCGGCCCGGCGATCATCGCCGAGTCCGGGGCGACGACCGTCGTCGACGACGGCTGGCGGGCCACGGCGAGGGACGACGGGCATCTGGTCATGGAACGGGCCACGGTCACGCAGAGTTCCGAGATCGGCACAGAAGCCGACCCCGTCCTCCTCGAGGTCTTCAACAACCTGTTCATGTCCATCGCCGAACAGATGGGCGCCCGCCTCGAGTCCACCGCCCAGTCCGTCAACATCAAGGAGCGCCTGGACTTCTCCTGCGCCCTTTTCGACCCCGACGGAAACCTGGTGGCCAACGCTCCGCACATCCCCGTCCACCTGGGGTCGATGGGCACCGGTGTCAAAGAGGTCATCCGGCGGCGCGGCCCGTCCATGCGTCCCGGTGACACCTACGCCGTCAACGACCCGTACCACGGTGGCACCCATCTGCCCGACGTCACCGTGATCACCCCGGTCTTCGGCGAGGCACCCGCAGACGGCACGGAGAGTGACCGGAGAGTCCTGTTCCACGTCGCCTCGCGCGGGCACCACGCGGAGATCGGCGGCATCGCCCCCGGATCCATGCCCGCCGACAGCCGCACCATCGACGAGGAGGGCATCCTCTTCGACAACTGGCTGCTCACCGAAGGCGGCCGCTTCCGTGAGGAGGAGACCCTCCGCCTCCTCACCGAGGCCCCTCACCCCTCCCGCAACCCGCAGACCAACCTCGCCGACCTGCGCGCCCAGATCGCCGCCAACCACAAGGGCGTCGACGAGGTGGGCCACATGATCGATAACTTCGGACTCGACGTCGTCCAGGCCTACATGAGGCACGTGCAGGACAACGCCGAGGAGGCGGTACGCCGCGTCATCGACGCCCTCGACGACGGCGAGTACGCCTACCGGACGGACTCGGGGGCCGTCATCCGCGTACGCGTGCGGGTGGACCGCGCGAACCGGACCGCGACCATCGACTTCACCGGGACCTCGGCACAGCTGCCCACCAACTTCAACGCCCCCTTCTCGGTGGTCAACGCGGCCGTCCTGTATGTCTTCCGCACCCTGGTCGCCGACGACATCCCGCTCAACGACGGCTGCCTGCGCCCTCTGAGGATCATCGTGCCGCCCGGCTCCATGCTGGCGCCCGAACCGCCGGCCGCCGTCGTCGCGGGCAACGTGGAGACCTCACAGGCCGTCACCGGTGCCCTCTACGCGGCCCTCGGCGTCCAGGCGGAGGGCTCCGGCACCATGAACAACGTCACCTTCGGCAACACACGCCACCAGTACTACGAAACCGTCGCGTCCGGTTCGGGCGCCGGCGAGGGCTTCCCGGGCGCGTCCGTCGTACAGACCCACATGACCAACTCCCGGCTCACCGATCCCGAGATCCTCGAGTGGCGACTGCCCGTCCGCCTCGAGGAGTTCGCGGTGCGCCGCGGCAGCGGAGGCGCCGGACGGTGGCGCGGCGGCGACGGAGCCGTGCGCCGACTGCGCTTCCTGGAACCCATGACCGTCTCCACGCTGTCCCAGCACCGCAGGGTCGCCCCGTACGGTATGGCGGGCGGAGCGCCCGGAGCCCTGGGCGCCAACCGGGTCGAACGAGCCGACGGCACGGTCACCCTGCTCGCCGGCAGCGACTCCGCGGACCTCGGCGCCGACGACGTACTCGTCATCGAAACCCCCGGCGGCGGGGGATACGGCCCGCCGCCCGAATCCCATCAAGCAGGAGAAGAGATCGATGATCTTCGGCCGTTCTGAGCGCGGCAAGCCCCCGGTCGAGCCCGTCACGCTCAAGATTCTCGTAGCCGGCGGCTTCGGCGTCGGCAAGACCACGCTCGTCGGCGCGGTCAGCGAGATCAGGCCGCTGCGCACCGAGGAACTCCTCACCGAGGCCGGGCGCCCGGTCGACGACACCAGCGGTGTGGAGGCGAAGAACACCACGACCGTGGCCATGGACTTCGGCCGCATCACGCTCCGCGAGGACCTGGTGCTGTACCTCTTCGGCACCCCCGGCCAGGAGCGGTTCTGGTTCATGTGGGACGAACTGTCCGAGGGCGCCCTCGGAGCCGTCGTCCTCGCCGACACCCGGCGTCTGGAGGACTGCTTCGCCGCCATCGACTACTTCGAGCGGCGCTCCATACCGTTCCTCGTCGGAGTCAACCGCTTCGACGGGGCGGCCCGCTACCCGGAGGAGGACATCCGCCGGGCCCTCGACCTCGACGAACACGTACCGCTGCTGACGGGTGACGCGCGGGACCGCGAGTCGGTCAAGGAGGTCCTCATCGGTGTGGTCCAGCACGCCATGGCCCAGGCCTCGCAGCGACGGGTGGTCACCACCTGAGGAGACGCGGGACACGCGGCCCGTACTCCCGCCGACCGGAGCACGGGCCGCCGCGCGGAGCACGACAGCACCGCGCGAGGTCAGTCGTCGCCCTCCTCAGGCTTCCCCGGCGTGCCGTCTCCTGGTAGACGCAGGAGACATGACACGACTCTCGACCGCGGTACGCGGACTGGCCGTCACCGTCGCCGCCCTGCTCGCCGCGACCGCCGCGTCCGCCCCCGCCCGTGCGAAGCCCGAACCCAAGGCCCCCCGCGACTTCGTGGCGCTGAACAGCGTGGACCCGACGATCATCCAGGAGATCCGCTACCTCACCCCGCACAACTTCGTCGGCGATCCCGTCGACGGCTACCGGCAGCCGCTGTGCATCCTCACCCGCCCGGCCGCGCGGGCACTGCACACCGCACAGCGGAAGCTGCTGCGCCACGGCTACTCCCTCAAGGTGTACGACTGCTACCGGCCGCAACGCGCGGTGGACCACTTCGTGCGCTGGGCCAAGGACCTCGACGACCAGAGGATGAAGGCCGAGTTCTATCCGAACGTCGACAAGAGCCGGCTGTTCGCCGACGGTTACATCGCGGAGAAGTCCGGCCACAGCCGCGGCTCGACGGTGGACCTCACCCTCGTGAAGCTCCCCGTCCGGCCCGTCCGGCCGCACCGTCCCGAGCCGCCCCTCGCGCCCTGCTTCGCTCCCAGGAACGAGCGCTACCCCGACACTTCCGTCGACATGGGCACCGGTTACGACTGCTTCGACACCCTCAGCCACACCCTCGACCCGCGCATCCAGGGCGAACAGCGCGCCAACCGGCTGCTGCTCAAGAACACCCTGGAGGACCTAGGATTCGTGAACCTGGCCGAGGAGTGGTGGCACTACACCTTCAAGCCCGAGTCCCACCCGGACACCTACTTCGACTTCCCGGTGTCCCACAGGTCACTCGCCGGCCGCCCCTGACCGACCTGCCGGAGACGCCCCCGCCGTGATCGGATACAGTCCCGCGCGTGCCCGAAACTCCTGCCCCGGTCCCCAACTCCGCGCCGGACTCTCACTGTTCGCGCTGCGGCGCCCCCTACGGGGAGGGCGTCTCCGGCTGGCCCCGCACCTGTCCGGCCTGCCGTGCCACGGCCTACCGCAACCCCCTCCCCGTCGCCGTGGCCCTCCAGCCCGTGTACGACACACGGGGCACCGCCCTGGTCGTCATCACCCGCGCCATCGCCCCCGCGCGCGGTGGCACGGCCCTGCCCGGCGGCTTCATCGACCACCGGGAGGACTGGCGCCGGGCGGTCGTCCGTGAACTGCGCGAAGAGACGGGCATCGAAGCGGCGAGCCGCGACGTCCGCCTCGCCGACGCCATGAGCTCACCCGACGGACACCTGCTGCTGTTCGGGCTCCTGCCGGAACGTGCCGCGGAGGACCTGCCGCCCTTCACCCCCACCGACGAGACCGAGGGCAGACACCTGCTGCGCCGCGCCGACGAACTCGCCTTCCCCCTGCACACCCTGGCGGTACGGGCGTGGTTCGAGGGCCGCTACATCTGACCCCCGCCCGGTTCCAGCCCGCGCACACGCACCGGCCAGGGCGGCTCGCCGGAGCCGCCCTCGCCCTCCCGCTCGACGAGGATCCGCGCACCCGACCAGCGGACGGTGAACCGCTCGATCTCCGGCTCCTCCCAGCCGTCACCGGCATCCGGCACGACCAGCCCGCTCCCGGTCCGCCCCCGGGCGGGCGCCCACACCTCGAGTTCGGTACCGCCGTCCTCCCCCCGCACCGGAAGTACGGCGCCACCGCGCGCGAACACCGGAATACGACTCAGGGGCGCGTCGACCAGCACCCGGGCCGGCCCCTCGTACGCCCGTCCCGTCGCCGTGTCGTACCACCTCCCGCGCGGCAGCTGGACGGCCCGCCGGTCCACCCCCGGGCCGAGCACCGGCGCCACCAGCAGACAGTCGCCGAGCAGGAAGGCGTCCTCGCAGTCGCGCAACGGGCGCTCCTCCGGCGCCGACCACCACAACGGCCGCACGTAGGGCGCCCCGGTACGCCTGGCCAGGTGCGCCAGCGTCATGAAGTACGGAAACAACCGCCGGCGTTCGGCGAGCGCCGCGCGGGCGTGCTCCAGAATCTCGGCACCGAGCTCCCACGGCTCCCCGCCGCCGGTACCGGCACACGTGCGGAACAACGGCAGACACGCCCCCAGCTGGAGCCGGCGCAGGTACAGCTCCGCCGACCGGGCCCCGTCCGGCCCGCCGGTATCCGGGCCCGAGTACGGAATCCCGCACAGCCCCAGGCCCAGCACCAGCGCCAGCGACGCCCGCAACCCGGACCAGCCCGCCCCCACCTCGCCCGACCACACGCCCGCGTAGCGCTGCACACCCGCCCACCCGGAGCGAGCCAGCACGAACGGCCGCTCCTCGGGCACCCGGCTCCGCAGCCCCTCGTAGGCGGCCCGGGCCATGCACAGCCCGTACACGTTGTGCGCCTCGCGGTGATCACCACGCCGCCCGTCCAGGGCGTGCCCGGCCGACCGCGGCAACGTCCCCTCCCCGAAGACCGTGGACGGGGTCGGCTCGTCCAGGGTGTGCCAGAAGCCGGTGAACCCCTGTGCCAGCCGCTCCGCGTACAGCGAACCCCACCACGCGCGCACGCGCGGGTGCGTGAAATCCGGAAAGACCGCGTCCCCGGACCACGAGACTCCCCGGACGACCTCCCCGGAGGCACCCCGCACGAACGCGTCCCGGCCCACCCCGTCGTCGTACACGGGGCTGCCGGGCCTCATCTCGACGGCGGGGCCGACGACCGACACCAGCCTGATCCCCTCGCGCCGCAGTTCGTCCGCCAGGACCGGCAGCTTCGGGAACCGGTCCTGGTCGACGGTGAACACCCGCCGGGAGTCGAAATGGCCTGCGCCGAGGTGCACGGCGTCCAGCGGCAGCCGGTGCTCCAGATGACCCTCGACCACCGTCCGCAGTTCCTCCTCCCCACCGCCACCCCATCGCGCGTGCTGGTGGCCGAGCGCCCACGCGGGAGGCAGCGCCGGAGCCCCGGTGAGCGACGCCCAGGTGAGCAGCACCCGCGCGGGGGTGCCCACCATCACCCAGCAGCGCAGCGGGCCGCCGTCCATCCGCAGCTCACTCGTCCCGGCCCGGTCGTGTCCGGAACCGGCCCCCTCCTCGCCCTCCCGCAGCGTCACCGTGCCGTCCCAGGAACTGTCGTGGAAGACCAGATGGGTGCCCGCGTCGGCCACCACCATCTGCGCCGGCATCGTGACGGACAACGGACCGACGCCGCGCCGGGCGACTCGGTCGGGGCCGGTGTTCCACAACCGGTACGCCCCGTCCCGGAGCCGCGGCCCCGACGCGCGCCCCCCGAGACCGAAGAAGCGGGCGTCCGCCGCCACCTCCGACCGCTGCGACCACCGCGCGGTGCCACCTCCGGCCGGTTCCCACCACCGCGGCGGCAGATCACGCCGCAGCGGCACACCGCCGGGGGTGAGCACCTCGACCGCGCCGTGCCGGGAGACCACCACCGTCACGCGCTCGGCCACCACACGCCAGCCACCGTCCTTGTCCGGCTCCAGCGCGGCACGCGGGTCCGGACCGGGGCAGCGGCCGGCCAGCGCGTAGGACGGTTCGGGAGCAGCCCCGTCCCAGCCCCAGAAGACCGCCCCGTTCACCGCGACGAAGATCCGCAGATCCGAGCGGCTGAACCTGACCAGCCCTCCACCGGGCCCCGGCTCCACCTCACGCACGGTCCCGGGCACCCGCGCCCGCACCGGACCCCGCGGCGGCAGCCCACGGGCGTCCGCCCGGCGCCTGCGCCATGCCGCGCGTACGGTACGCAACCCCTGAGCCGCCCCCACAGAAGCGACCGCTCTCACCGAACGCACCAGGTCACGACCGTCCATGCTGCTCACCCTGCCATCGATCGCGTCCCGCGCGGGCGTCGTTCAACTCCCGTTCATCCGTGATCGGACCACATCTTCACGACACGGAGTATGTGGGGGTCACCCTGGTGCAGAAGTCGATCACGTGGCATCGTCCCTTTCAGCCGCGTCACGCGCACACCCCCGCCCGTGCGCGCAGGACGCACACCACGCGCACAGTCCGGGAGCCGCCCCATGTCGACCGAGAACCCCCAGCCGCTCTGGCAGCCGGATCCGGCACGCATCGCCCAGGCACGGATCACCGCGTTCCAGGCATGGGCCGCCGCACACCACGACGCCCCCGCCGAGGGTGGTTACGCGGCGCTCCACCGCTGGTCCGTGGCGGAACTGGATACGTTCTGGCAAGCGATCACGGAGTGGTTCGACGTCCGCTTCTCGACGCCCTACGCGCGCGTCCTGGGCGACCGCGCGATGCCCGGTGCCCAGTGGTTCCCCGGAGCGACGCTGAACTACGCCGAGCACACCCTGCGCGCGAGCGAGTCCCGCGCGGACGAACCGGCCCTGCTCCACGTGGACGAGACCCATGACGTGACCCCGGTCACCTGGGCCGAGCTGCGCCGCCAGGTCGGCTCCCTCGCCGCCGAACTGCGCTCCCTGGGTGTACGCCCCGGTGACCGTGTCAGCGGCTATCTGCCGAACGTCCCCCAGGCGGTCGTCGCGCTCCTCGCCACCGCGGCCGTGGGCGGCGTGTGGACCTCCTGCGCTCCCGACTTCGGCGCCCGCAGCGTCCTCGACCGGTTCCAGCAGGTCGAACCGGTCGTCCTGTTCACCGTCGACGGCTACCGCTATGGCGGCAAGGAACACGACCGCCGCGACGTCGTCGCCGAACTGCGCCGCGAGCTGCCCACCCTGCGCGCCGTCGTGCACATCCCCCTCCTCGGCACCGGGGCCCCCGACGGCGCGCTCGACTGGTCCGCACTCACCTCCGCGGACACCGAGCCGGTCTTCGAACAGGTGCCCTTCGACCACCCGCTCTGGGTGCTCTACTCCTCCGGCACCACCGGCCTGCCCAAGGCGATCGTCCAGTCCCAGGGCGGCATCCTCGTCGAACACCTCAAGCAACTCGGACTCCACTGCGACCTGGGCCCCGAGGACCGCTTCTTCTGGTACACCTCGACCGGCTGGATGATGTGGAACTTCCTCGTCTCCGGCCTCCTGACCGGAACGACGATCGTCCTGTACGACGGCAGCCCCGGCTACCCCGACACGGGAGCCCAGTGGAGGATCGCCGAACGCACCGGGGCCACCCTCTACGGCACCTCCGCCGCGTACGTCATGGCCTGCCGCAAGGCGGACGTGCACCCTTCGCGAGACTTCGACCTCTCCGCGGTCAAGTGCGTCGCGACCACCGGATCACCCCTGCCCCCCGACGGCTTCCGCTGGCTCCACGACGAAGTCCGCGACGACCTGTGGATCGCCTCCGTCAGCGGCGGCACCGACGTGTGCTCCTGCTTCGCGGGCGCCGTACCCACGCTCCCCGTCCATGTCGGCGAACTCCAGGCACCCGGTCTCGGCACCGACCTGCAGTCCTGGGACCCGAGCGGAAAGCACCTGACCGACGAGGTCGGCGAACTCGTCGTCACCAACCCGATGCCGTCCATGCCGATCCGCTTCTGGAACGACCCCGACGGCAGCCGCTACCACGACAGCTACTTCGACACCTATCCGGGCGTCTGGCGGCACGGCGACTGGATCACCATCACCCCGAGGGGCTCGGTCGTCATCCACGGCCGCTCCGACTCCACCCTCAACCGCCAGGGCGTCCGCATGGGCTCGGCCGACATCTACGAAGCCGTGGAACGCCTCCCCGAGATCAGGGAGTCCCTCGTCATCGGCGTCGAACAACCCGACGGCGGTTACTGGATGCCCCTGTTCGTCCACCTGTCCCCAGGCGCCACGTTGGACGAGGACCTCCTCGACCGCATCAAGCAGACCATCCGCCGGCAGCTCTCACCACGCCACGTCCCGGACGAGATCATCGAGGTGCCCGGAGTCCCGCACACCCTCACCGGCAAACGCATCGAGGTCCCGGTCAAGCGCCTCCTCCAGGGCACCCCCCTGGAGAAAGCGGTCAACCCCGGCTCCATCGACAACCTCGACCTGCTCGCCTTCTACGAGGAGATCGCCCGCAACCGCGCCTGACCCCGCGCGGGGCCCTCCACGTGCGCCATCGTCTCCCCCGCCCCGTTGTCAGTGCCTCCGATTACTGTGAGTGAGCATTGATCGACTGTGCAGAGGGGGAGACATGACGTCCACCGACCACCGAACCCTGCGACGCGTCCTGCGCCGCGAAATCACCGGCACCATCGGCCTGCTCACCGACGAGCACGACTTCCGCGCCATGCGGCGCTACCGCAGCTTCGTCTTCGACGACCACACCGTCTACCTCCGGCAGATGGAAGCCGTCCTCAGGACACGCGCCCTGCGGGGCAGCCACACCACCGTGGCGCTCTTCGACCCCGCGGACTACGCCGAGTTCTGCGAGCGAACGGGCCTCGACCCCGACAGCCGCACCAGCCGCACCCGGTTCACGGCCGAACTCGCCTCCACCGGGCCCACGGTCCCCTACGACGGCCGGCCGCTGGCCGACCTCCTGGCCGGCCTCGTCGACGAGGCCGTCCGCCAGGCGACCCGGGAGTACGCGACCACGCTCCTCGCCCGCCTCGGCGCCTGCGTCTCCTGCGGCGAGGACCTGGGCCGCGCCGCCTTCACCCGCGCCTCGCAGCTCCTGGTGCGGATCCTCGACACGGCGCCTCCCGGGGAGCGGCACCTCGTGTGCAGTGTCTCCGGCCCACCCGAAACACTCGTCGCCGCCCTGCACGCCGACGACATCTCCGGCCGGCTGGAACTCGACCAGTCCGAAGCCCTCGAATTCACCACCGTCCTGGCCCTCGGCCTCGCCACCGCGAGCCCCGGCGGACTGGTCATGCGGACCAGCAGGACCGGCACCCCCGACCGGGTCCACGGCTGGCGGCTGCGCGCCTACGGCCTCGAACCGCTGACGGCCGGTGAGGTCTTCGACGCCTACTGCACCGACGCCGAATCCGGAGACCTCATCGCCCCGGAGTCCAACGTCGACTACTGCGAGCCACCCGACCTGGGGGAGGAGGGCGGACCGAGCCCGGCCCACGACCACTGAGCCGGACAACGCGGAAGGGGCGTCACACCCCAGGTGCAACGCCCCTTCCGGGAACCGGTCGCGATCCGGTCACTCGCCCGACAGCACCGCCTGCGCGGCGTTACGGGCATCCTCGGCACTGTCCGCCGCCCGGGCGGCCGCCGCGGCCCGCTCGCACTGCGCCAGCGTGAACTTCGCCAGTGCCGCCCGTACGTACGGAAGGGACGCCGCGCCCATGGAGAGCGAGGTGACACCCAGACCCGTCAGCACACACGCCAGCAGGGGATCGGCAGCGGCCTCACCACAGACGCCGCAGCTCTTGCCCTCGGCCTTCGCCGCCTCGGCGGACAGCGCCACCAGGTCGAGCAGCGCGGGCTGCCACGGGTCCTGCAGCCGGGAGACCGCACCCACCTGGCGGTCCGCGGCGAACGTGTACTGCGCGAGGTCGTTCGTGCCCAGCGACAGGAACTCCACCTCCTGCAGCACCGAGCGCGCCCGCAGCGCTGCCGACGGGATCTCGACCATCGCGCCGAACTTCGCCCGCAGCCCCGCCTCCCGGCACGCGTCCGCGAAGGCCTTGGCATCGGCCCGGTCCGCCACCATCGGCGCCATGACCTCGAGGTGGACGGGCAGCCCTTCCGCGGCCTTGGCCAGCGCCGTCAGCTGGGTGCGCAGCACCGCGGGATGGTCCAGAAGCGTCCGCAGACCACGCACGCCCAGCGCCGGGTTCGGCTCGTCCGCCGGGGTGAGGAAGTCCAGCGGCTTGTCCGCTCCCGCGTCCAGCACCCGCACCACGACCCGGCCCTCGGGGAACGCCTCGAGCACCTGACGGTACGCCGTGACCTGCTTCTCCTCGGAAGGAGCGTTCTCGCTGTCGTCCAGGAACAGGAACTCGGTACGGAAGAGACCGACGCCCTCGGCACCTGCCTCGACTGCTGCCGCCACGTCCGCGGGGCCACCGATGTTGGCCAGCAGCGGCACCTTGTGACCGTCGGCGGTCGCACCGGGCCCGGTCGACGCGGTCAGCGCCGCCCTGCGCCCGGCGGCCGCGGCTTCGAGTTCCGCCTTCTTCTCGTCGCTCGGGTCGAGGAAGATCTCGCCGCTGCTGCCGTCGACCGCTATCAGAGTGCCCTCGGCGAGTTCACCGGCACCCGGCAGCGCGACCACGGCGGGGACACCGAGCGCGCGCGCCAGGATCGCGCTGTGGCTGGTGGGCCCGCCCTCCTCGGTGACGAACCCGAGCACCAGAGTCGGGTCCAGCAGCGCCGTGTCCGCCGGAGCGAGATCACGGGCGACCAGGACGTACGGCTCGTCGCTGTCGGGCACCCCGGGCATCGGCACCCCGAGCAGCCGGGCGACGATCCGGTTGCGGACGTCGTCGAGGTCGGCCACGCGGCCCGCCAGATACTCGCCGGCGTTCGCCAGCAGCTCGCGGTACGAGGCGAACGCGTCGTACACCGCGCGTTCGGCGGAGCTGCCGACGGCGATCCGCCGCTCCACGTCGGCCTGCAGCTCGGGGTCCTGGGCCATCATTGCCTGTGCCTCGAGCACCGCCTGGGCCTCGCCGCCGGCAAGGTTTCCGCGCGCCGTCAGATCGGCCGCCACCGCCTCCACGGCCTGGCGGGCGCGACCCTGTTCGCGCTCCGCGTCCTCCGCCGGGATCTGCTTGGCCGGCGGCTCGAGCACCGCCGTACCCATGTGCCGGACCTCGCCGATCGCCACACCGTGGCTGACACCGACGCCTCGCAACGTTGTGTCCATCTCACCCGTCTCCGCTAGTGCGGCGGCACCAGCCGCCGCGTTGGTTGTCCTGGTGGCCGTCCGGAACGGCGCTGGATCACTTCCAGAGGAAGAGACTGTCGCCGGCCTTCACATCGCCGCTGTCACGAAGCTCGGAGAGAGCGTCCGACGTGGCTTCCAGAGCGACGACCGGGCAGACCGGGGACTTGCCGGCAGCCTCCACGGCGGCCGGGTCCCAGCGCACGATGCCCTGACCGCGTGTCACCGTGTCGCCTTTGTTGACGAGCAGTTCGAAGCCCTCACCATTGAGCTGAACGGTGTCGATACCGAGGTGGGTGAGTACCCCGTGTCCGCTCTCGTCGACCACGACGAAGGCGTGCGGGTGAAGTGAGACGATCACGCCGTCGACGGGGGAGACGGCCTCGGAGGGCTCTCGCGCGGGGTCGATGGCCGTCCCGGGGCCGACCATGGCCCCGGAGAAGACCGGATCGGGCACGGACGCCAGTCCGATGGCCCGCCCTGCGAGCGGGGACGTCACGGTGGTCATGGGGAAGCCTCCCAGAAGTGGAGATCTGTACGAGCGCCGTCACTGCCTGTCGCCGGCGTATGCTGTTCAGAAGGGTATGTCACACGTCGTACCGGTTCCGGAGGACAGATCCGGATCTATGGTCTAGACGAGAGGTCTAGACCACCCCACAGTAGTCGATTTGCATGCGGTCTGCGACCCCGTGTAGAGTCGTAGCCCTGCTTGGGGATGCGTGACGTGGTCAGCGTCCTTCACCCAGCAGCAATCCAACTCGTCAGATCCTATCCACGGGTCGCTTCCTGTGTGTTTGCGGGACAGTGGTCAGGGAGTCGGAAAAACACTGATAGAGTCGGAAACACCGAAGGGAAGCCCGGAGGAAAGCCCGAGAGGGTGAGTACAAAGGAAGCGTCCGTTCCTTGAGAACTCAACAGCGTGCCAAAAGTCAACGCCAGATATGTTGATACCCCGTCCATCCGGTTTCGGATGGACGAGGTTCCTTTGAAGAAAACACAGCGAGGACGCTGTGAACCATCGGATTATTCCTCCGGTGGTTCCGCTCTCGTGATGTGTGCACCCGATTACGGGTAAACATTCACGGAGAGTTTGATCCTGGCTCAGGACGAACGCTGGCGGCGTGCTTAACACATGCAAGTCGAACGATGAACCACTTCGGTGGGGATTAGTGGCGAACGGGTGAGTAACACGTGGGCAATCTGCCCTGCACTCTGGGACAAGCCCTGGAAACGGGGTCTAATACCGGATACTGACCCTCACGGGCATCTGTGAGGGTCGAAAGCTCCGGCGGTGCAGGATGAGCCCGCGGCCTATCAGCTTGTTGGTGAGGTAATGGCTCACCAAGGCGACGACGGGTAGCCGGCCTGAGAGGGCGACCGGCCACACTGGGACTGAGACACGGCCCAGACTCCTACGGGAGGCAGCAGTGGGGAATATTGCACAATGGGCGAAAGCCTGATGCAGCGACGCCGCGTGAGGGATGACGGCCTTCGGGTTGTAAACCTCTTTCAGCAGGGAAGAAGCGAAAGTGACGGTACCTGCAGAAGAAGCGCCGGCTAACTACGTGCCAGCAGCCGCGGTAATACGTAGGGCGCGAGCGTTGTCCGGAATTATTGGGCGTAAAGAGCTCGTAGGCGGCTTGTCACGTCGGTTGTGAAAGCCCGGGGCTTAACCCCGGGTCTGCAGTCGATACGGGCAGGCTAGAGTTCGGTAGGGGAGATCGGAATTCCTGGTGTAGCGGTGAAATGCGCAGATATCAGGAGGAACACCGGTGGCGAAGGCGGATCTCTGGGCCGATACTGACGCTGAGGAGCGAAAGCGTGGGGAGCGAACAGGATTAGATACCCTGGTAGTCCACGCCGTAAACGGTGGGCACTAGGTGTGGGCGACATTCCACGTCGTCCGTGCCGCAGCTAACGCATTAAGTGCCCCGCCTGGGGAGTACGGCCGCAAGGCTAAAACTCAAAGGAATTGACGGGGGCCCGCACAAGCGGCGGAGCATGTGGCTTAATTCGACGCAACGCGAAGAACCTTACCAA
>NZ_NEUB01000779.1 GCF_002910825.1 Streptomyces sp. SM1
GCCTCCGAGACTTTAGGCAGCTCCCACGGGGCGAGCCTCGAAGAACAGGGGGCCCATCGGGCACAAACGCGGGCAGGACCAGTGCCTGCCCGATTCGCCGGGCCAGCGTAGGGCCCCCTGTTCACTCGCCCCATGGCAGCTACCGCCCAGAGTCTCTCCGGCAGGCGACGTGCCCACGTGCGCCGCTCACTGGCGAGAAGGCCCCTCATGCCGCACCGCCGCTACGGTCAGCGAGCTCTTCCAGAAGCCCGGCAAGGAGCTCAGAAGCTTCCGGCCGGCCAGCCAGCCGCACAACCCCGCGTCCGTCCCCGTCCGTCGAGGCGACCGCCCGCACGGCGGACAGCTCGATGCCCACCCCGAGGAGCGCTCGGTTCAACCGGTCGGCAGCCTCACGCGCCGTGCGCCAGCCCGATACGTAGTCGACTCCCGGCACCCACAGTCCGCAGTAGTCGTCCCCTGCAACGTCATCAAGACCGTCGCTCAGCCAGCTCTCACCCGAGCCAGTCACCTTGCCCACCTCTGTCCCGATCCAGGTAACGAGTCGTCACATCTCTTTGGACCAGGGCAAGCACGCAGCGCGGCGGCCCCGGTACCATCAGGCACCGGGAACCGCCGCGTTCCCAGCCGGGCCACCCTTCGCTTTCCAGGGCTGATGGGGTGGCCCGGTCTCGGTTTGTGGTTGTCAGGCGCGGCCCTCCGGCCGGGAGGGGAGCTCCCGGAAGTCCGGAGGAGCCGCGCCCTGGCCGGAGGGGTCAAGCTCCGGCCGGTTACCAGGCCGCCGCCCGCTCCCGATCGCGAAGGAGCGAAACCAGGGCAGCGGCCCGGAGATCATCAGTGCGGTACGGGCGCTTCTTCGCCGTTCAGATCGAAGCGGGCCCAGACCGTCTTCCCGCCGCGTTCCTCCGGCGTCCACCAGACCGCCGCCGCCAGGCGCTGAGCGATCAGCAGTCCCCGACCGCTGTCAGGCAGCACCGCTTCAGGCAGCTCTCCGAGCAGTCCCGAGGAGAACACCTCTCCCACCGGAAGCAGCGGAGGGGTCGAGTCCTCATCGGCGACACCGATGAACAGCCACTTCGGCCACAGCTTGAAGATCAGGTCAATGCGCCGACAGCCACCGGGAGTGGACAGGTGCCGGTCCGGTACGGCGTGATTCACCACGTTGCCGACCAGCTCCGAGACAACCAACCGAGCATCGTCCACCACCGCACAGGCGCCCGCGCCCCGGAGGAACACGGCCGTCATGTATCGCGCGACGCGCGCCGTGTCGCTGAACTCGGCGAACAACGTCAACGACAGGAAGTGCCCGTCCGAGTACGGCTCCGGCGACGCGAACCAGTGCGCATACGCGTCCAGCTCACCCGCCAGCCGTTCGGTCTTCCCCGCATCCATCACTTCCCCTTCCGAGACCCCGCGGCCCTCAAGGCACCGCTTGCTTCACGCACGCCAGTACACGGCGAAGCAGGCGTGACCGGGAACGTTCACCAGGGGGTTCACGTGAACACCGGCAAAGGCCAAGGGGGTTCACCAATGAACCCCCGAGGCTGATACTGCTGTGACACGATGAACACTCGCCGTCATTCTCGGGTTGGCAGGGGAGCATGAGCCGAGAGCCGAACGCGCAGTTGATTGCCGTCATGGAGCAGGCCAAGGTCTCGAACAAGGGCCTTGCGAAGCGCATGAAGGACACCGCCGCCGCACGCGGTATCAACCTGGGAACGACGCACGTATCCGTACAGCGATGGCGGGACGGCACAGGCATCCAGCCCCAGGCCGCAGCGATCATGGCGAACGTACTGAGCACCAAACTCGGCCGCCGCATCACGCCCGGCGATCTCGGCTTCTTCGACCACGCGCAGCCCGCCGCCCCTCAGCCGGTCGGCTACCCGAGCACTGTTCCCGAAGTGCTCTCCACGCTGGGCAGCCTTGCAGACGAGAACGTGGGGACACCCGTCGACGACCGGCTGATCGTTGCGGACGGTGACCTCAGCTCCGCTGTCCTCTCATGGATGATCGCGCGCCCTGACGGCATCCAGGCCGACCGTCCCGGACGCCAACGGGTCGGCATGCGCGACGTACGCGCGATCAGAGACGCCGCCAGCATGTTCATGCAACTCGACTTCAAGTACGGCGGAGGCCACGGCCACAAGGCGTTACGCCACTACTTCCGCCACGAAGTGCTGCCGCTGTTGGACGTCAGTTACAGCGAGAAGGTGGGCACCGCATTATTCGGCGCCGCCGCCGAGGTCTCCCAGCTCCTCGCGTGGACCGCGTACGACACCGGGAATCACCGACTCGCCCACCGCTACCTGTCGTCCACGCTCCGCCTTACCCAGGTCATCGACGACCGCATGTTCGGCGCCCGCATCCTCGGCAACCTCAGCCACCAAGCGAACTACCTCGGCAACCACGCCCAAGCCGTCCAACTCGCCCGCGCCGCCGTCGAGGGCGCCAAGGGCCGAGCCACCCCACGCGCTATGTCCAACTACTGGGCCATGGAGGCCCGCGCCCTCTCCAACGCAGGCGAGAAGGCCGGCGCGGCCCGCGCGATGAACGAAGCGGAACGCCACTTCGAGCACGCCGACAGCGCAGACGACCCGGCATGGCTGAACTACTTCGACGAGGCGGAACTCACGGGCGAGTTCTGCCACTGCTTCCGCGATCTGCGGATGCGTCGCGAAGCCGTCGAGCAGGCACAGCGCGCCGTCGACAGCACCGACCCGGCATACGCCCGCACCCTCGGCTTCTGCCGCATGGTGCTCGCCCAGAGCCAGCTCATAGACGGCGAGTTGGAAGCCGCGGTCACCACCGCGAGCCTGGCCGTCGACGGCGGAGACTCCCTCCAGTCCTCCCGCTTCCAGCGCTACGTGACCGACTTCCAGGCCGAGGTGAGCACACACGCGGCCCACCCCGCCGTAGTCGCGTTCAACGAGAAGGTGAGCGAGGCAATGGCCCGTCTGGACGACGACGAGTAGCAGCTACCACGGCCGCCAGTCCCGAGGCGCATCATCGTTACGCAACGCCGAGATGCGCCGGCGGTACTCGGCAGCTGTCCCCTCGTCCTCCCGCACGTTCTGCATGAGCCACGTCGTCATGCCGAACTCCTGAAGCCGACGCAGCGTGTCGTAGCCGGGCCAGTCATACAGGTCCCGCCCATACGCCCGCACGAAGTCGGCGTACTGCTCGCCCGTCTGCCACCCAAGGCTGTGATGCTCCGTTGCCGTGACCATCAGGTCCCATTCCGGGCGATCGAAGCAGAACGCCTCGAAGTCGATCAAAATGACTTGCCCTTGATCGTCCACCATGAGGTTCTGCACGTGAGCATCACCGTGGACAGGCCCCTTGGGAGTCTCGAAGCTCAGCTCTTCGAACTGATCACGCAACTCACGCCAGCGCTTCCGCAGGAAGACCCGGTCATCCTCCGGAATCGGAGCCCGGTCGATCCGCAAGTCTTGCTTGCCGAAGGGATCAAACGAGGGAAACTCCACCCCGGCCGGCAACGTCATCGAGTGGAGCTCTCGAAGAATGCCGCCCAACTCCCCATAGGTTGCCTTACGGTCACTTTCACGGATGAGATGCCAGAAGGTCACCGGGTGTCCGTCGATCAAGAGCGGCTGTTCGAGATCGTCGAGGATGCGCGCCCCGGGGAAGCCCTCACCCGCCAACCACTGTGACACGGCCACCTCGGTACGCGCCTTGGGTAGCCACTCCTCGCCCCGAGCCACCCGTACGACCACGGGCACCGATGCCAGACGAAACAGAGCGTTCTCCCCGAACCGGATCAGCTCCGCGCCCCCGTCATTCAGCCCCGCCGACCGGCACGCGCCAACCATCACCCGCGTAGCCCTCGCCGACGTGAACCCCTCTTGCGTTCGAGCAGCATCAGCCGCCATGTCCGTACCAGCTCCCCTAGTCGCGCGATCCCCTGCGCACGCTTCGGGTGACCAACCCTGCGTGCGCCAGACACGACTACGACCGTACCCGGGACAACCCGCGTACACGAGAGTGACCTGAGCTATAGGTTATTCAGATCCGAGGAATTTCTCATGGGATTCGTATATATTGTCTTTCGAAATGCTGTTCTTGTGGCCGCAGTCTGTGCACTTCCAGGTATATTTGTTGTCGTCGAAGCCGGACTGATTATTCAGGTGCTCGTGGCACCGGTCGCAGAACCAATCGACTTCCGGGAATCTTCCGCTCACTGCTGTATCTCCTTCTGGTTGGTAACCTTCACCTACCCCATAGAGGACGTTCTCTTGGCTGCGTCGAGGTTAGTGTTCCCAATCAGCAACGATTGGCGGAAACAGTACATCATGCCAGGGGCGCACCCATTCCTGAAGGTACCGTACGTCGCTGGAAGAAGGCACCGGCAGCGCTTCCTCCAAGCGTACGAGTGAAGGCATGACAGCGGCGTCTCCGATGAGCAGTGCCTCACCCGAGGAAAGCATAGGAAGCGACTGCGTTAACGGCCCGAGAGAGTCAGGAATTAGTCGCTTCACATAGTTCTGATCCTCAGGGTTCGTCAACCGCATTGCAAGGAAATTGCTGCATTGGGAGAAGATTGTCTCGGAGATCTCTGATGGCCTTTGGCTGACAATCGCAGCCGTGATGCCGTACTTGCGGCCCTCTTTAGCGATCCGCTCGATCGCCTTGCGGGCGGCGTTAAATTTCGCCGGCCCACCCTTCGGGACGTACTTGTGTGCCTCCTCGTACACCACCAAAAGCGGGGTATCCGTTCGCATTTCGGGATGCGTCTTCTTGTAGTAATACGCATAGTCAAAGAGAAGCCGAGAAATGAGTGAAACGGTGATACTCAAGACCTCAAACGGGACGCCACTGAGGTCGATCACGGTGACATTGGATGTGGATTCAGTTGTGTAACCAGTGAACTGCCTCAGAGTCTCCTCAAGAGTTGTTTCTTTCGCTCGCTGTCCCATCAAGAAGTCAAGCCTGCGGTCGTTGAAGCGATTCTCCAGACGGGTGAGGAAATTATCCAGCTTCCCGTGCAATTGCCCTTGCTTCGGGCCGCGGGCCCCGTCGATCATCTCCTCATTCTTGTCGCGGACTGCCGTCAATACATCCTCGAAATCGAACCGAAGAGGCGAATCGTAGTGGATGCGCTCCCTTAGTTTCTCTTCGCCATCAAAATGCGCTCGCCGGCTGTCGGTTACAGCGCGCTTCAAGACGGCGACTTGGTTATGCGACTGCTCCTCACTACTCTCGATCAAAAGATCCTGAAGTTCTTCGGAATCTAGCAACCAGAAGGGTAGCGTGAGCTGATGAACATTTAGAAAGTTCGCATCGGGAAAAGCGGTCCGATATTCACAGTGAATGTCGAAAATAATGATATGGGTATTGTTGAGCTGGTAGTCCCCATGCTGGGAATCTCTCATGCCAGTCGCGGTTTGGATGATCCTAGCCATTGCATGCGACTTTCCAGATCCAGTGGAACCAACAATCGCGAGGTGTCGGTTAAAGAACTTGTCCCCGTCAACCGGGACATCTACGTGACGCTCGTGCGCTAGCCGAGCAAACAGGAATTTCTTTTCTTCCGGAACGGTGTCGTACACCTTTTGGACCTCGCTGCGCGTCGCCACTTCAACCGATTTAGGAGGAATAGCGATACTTCCTCCACCCCGCTCGAAGTTGCCGTCTGTGTCGAGAAATCCGAGAGGCAAGGCTTCCAGAATGTACACCCGCTGGTAATCCGAAGGGCCCGATCCATTCCCTGAAGCAATGGGCTTTAGTTCGATCGAGAAGTTTTCAATGATGGCAATGATGGAACAATCAGCACTATCAAATACTCGCAAATAAGAGCCGACCTTGAGGGGATCTCCCTCGGAAAGCTCCTTGATATCAGTGACAGCGATTTTAATGCGGTCGGGGTAAACCCCTACAACCTCAGCGCTTGACACCGCTACCCCCACTCTTGAAGACTTCACGCAGATCAGAAGGTGACTGGACGATCACATGCCGCACCCTGGCATCAGGGAATAGATTCCCTGTTGGTTCAGTGAGGTAGAAGTCATGCACTTCGTTCATTTTCACATGGCCGACCAGTTGCGCCAGAACTAAGGGATCGACCAGCTTGATTCCGTGGCCAGGAAGGCGCGGGGAGACAAGACTTTGGACGCTAAACTCTGCACCACCATAGTCAAACCCGTCATGGAAGTGCACTCTTTGCTGCCAAAGAGCATGCTTAATCGAGAGCAATCCAATTGGGCCGCGGAAACATACATATGGTGCCGGCGACTCGCCGGCGAAGTATCGACGCTGGAGACATACTGCTACGTCGACTAGGTCCAGCGGGTGAGTCTGATCGTCGCATTCAACGAGGATAAGTCGTTCTCGAGGTGGCACATGTGCGGTGACGCTCTTGTACTCCTCGCGAATCAACCTCAAATACTTTTCGTGGCCACAAACCTGAGCGTAACTGGCCTCGAAGACGGCCGTGCGAGCCTGGTGTACTAGATCTCTCAGGTCGCGAAGAGTGATGCTCCGCTCTCCTAGTGGTCGCTTCAGGATGACATCACGCAGGTATCCATGGATTACCGCATGCCAACAAAGGGCTTCCGCTTCACTCCGTGCCCGAAGCGTTCGCTTCAGATGATCAAGGACTGAACTGAATTGTGACACGAAGTCCGGTGCAAAAATCACCTCGAAAGATTTCGTGAACCAATCTTTGATGTCATTACTGTAGTCGTCAGAAAATTTCCCGAGTGCGGTTTCTAACTCTTCCCTGTTGATTCGCAATGTCTCGCCAGGGATCCGATCGGGGAAATGTCCATAGAGCGCGAATCTGAGTGTACTGTCAGTGGCGAACTGGCTCATCATTTGTCGCACCGCTGGCGCGATCCGTGAAAGGCTATAAGAGGTGCTTCTGTGTTTGACCTGGATATGAAAGGTGCGAACGCCAATATCCTGTGCACCCTCGATCTCGACGGCTACACCAGGGTTCGTCAGGACTTGCAGCAATGATGCATCGAACTGAAAAGCGAAGCCCTTGATGGCGTGGTGTCCCCCATCAGAGGACCATGTTTTGCCGCCCAGCGCCGTACACCCCTCCCAGCATCCCGGCATAGTCCCGGGGCGGGTGAAGCAATGTGGGCCACCGCGACGTATGTTGCCAACCATCTGACATGGTACGCGTGGTGACAGACCGGTGCTGTCGTTTTGATGACTCAAGGCTTCGAGTGAGGGGAAGGCGCGACATCGCGTTGATCAAACCCCGCTACCACCCGGGTACAAGGTCTGTGAACGCGCCTTGACATGGATCAAGCCGTCCTTCCTGTGGATGATGTACCGCTGCGGCTGGGGCACGAAGAAGGACCAGGAGACCGTGCTGGCCGTGGAGATCGGCCGGGAGGGGTTGGTGTGGGCGTTGCGGAACTCGTGTCTTTCGCACTACGTCCCCGGCCTGCACGGTGACGCGGCGGCCTGGAAGCGGCGGTTGCGGGAGGCGCCCGCGCGGGTGCAGTGGGACCCGGAGCGGGATCTGTGGCTCCGTCCGCTGCCGTACCGCTCGCTCCAGCTGGGGCTCGCGGGGGAGGCGGCCGCGCGGTACGCCGACGAGTGGATCGTGGGCATCGAGGACGTGACGCGGCTCGCCACCGAGATCCGTGCGCTGGTGCGCGCGGGGGAGCCGGAGCGGGCGGCCGGGATGCTGCCCGGGGAGCGTCCTCTCCGTCTTGACGGGGAACTGCTCGCGCATCTGCGAGCCTGAGACCTTCGTCCCGCGTTCTCGCCAGGAGGTAGTCATGAAGCGTCTGGTCACGGTGGTCACCGGTGGAAGCCGGGGGATCGGGGCCGCGACCTGTCTGCGGCTCGCGGCGGAGGGGCACGACGTGGTGGTGAACTACGTCCGCGACGCCGCTGCCGCCGAGTCGGTGGCGGAGGGGGTGCGGGCTGCCGGGGCTCGAGCCGTGACCGTGCGCGCGGACACGGCCGTCGAGGCGGACGCCGAGCGGCTCTTCGAGGTGGCGGAGCGGGAGCTCGGTCCGGTGACCGGGCTGGTGAACAACGCGGCGGTGACCGGGCCGCTGGGGCGGTTCACCGAGGCCGACACCGGTACCCTGCGGCGGGTCGTCGACGTCAACCTCATGGGGACGCTGCTGTGTTCGCGGCGGGCGGCCCAGCTGATGGTGCCCCGGGGCGAGGGGGTCATCGTGAACATCTCGTCGGGCGCCGCCACGCTGGGCAGTCCGAACGAGTACGTGCACTACGCGGCGACCAAGGCCGCCGTCGACGCCCTCACCCTCGGCCTGGCCAAGGAGCTCGGTCCGGACGGCATCCGGGTCAACGCGGTCGCCCCGGGCGTGATCGACACGGAGATGCACGCCGCCATGGGTGCCCCGGACCGTGCCCGGCAGGTCGCCGGGGCGATCCCGTTGCGGCGCGCCGGACAGGCCGAGGAGATCGCGGCGGCCGTGGCGTGGCTGATGTCGCCGGACGCCTCGTACACCACGGGAACGGTACTGCGGGTGGCGGGCGGACGCTGAGGGCACCGGGTGCGCGGGGCACGGGCGGGCACCGAGGCGTACCGGAGGCACGAGGGCGGGCGGACGCCGGGACGTGTCGGGACCGCGGGGGCGTTCAGACCGCTTCGGCGACCCGGCTGCGGATCGCCGCGGCCCACTCGACCACCAGCAACTCGTACTCCGCGCGTTCCTGGGCGGACAGGGAGCCGCCCGCGCGCAGCCACAGGGCGCGGATCTGCTCGTTGACCTCGGCGGCGGACCGCGCGGAACCAGGGGTCGTTAAATCGGGGGACATGCGGACAAGCCTAGGGCCACGGACTGACAGTGCGCTACCGGACGGCTACCCGACCCGTATGTGTTCGGTCACGTGCCCCGGTCACCTCCCCGCCGCACGGTCTCAGCCGGCCGACTCCGCCGCGTGCGGGCTGAGGGTGCCCATGGAGACCAGAATGATGATCATGATCCCGAGCGCGATGCGGTACCAGACGAACGGCATGAAGCTCTTCGTCGAGATGAACTTCATGAACCAGTTCAAGCGTCGAGGTCCTGAGCGGCTTTGACCTGCTGTTTCCACCACTCTTCAAGATCGAATGGGAGAGCAGTGGGAGATGGCACCTTCCAGTGCTCTCCCTCGCTGGCCACGAAGCGCAGCCACCTGGTTTGCAGCGAATCGGCAATCTCCTGCTCCATGGTCAGGGTAACGTGCGAGTAGAGACCTTCCACGCCAGCGACCTCGTGGCCCATGCGGGTCTCCACGGCGATGCGACTGTGTCGATCTTCGTCCAACCACTCCTTGCCGCCGTGACGAAGCAGGTACAGCCGCTTCCCGGCGTATGCGGTCGCAGGGACCTCCGGAAGGGGACGGCGGGAGGTGACCAGCTGGGGCTGGCCCAGGCGAACCCTCTCGAACTCCTCGGAGGCTGGTCGACCGCGCGAGACCGGCTGCCAGTAGGAGTAGCTGAAGTTTGCGTTGGCCAGCAGCCCGCCACCAATGGCCGGGAACAGGTACTCGTTGTCATGGGTGGCGAGGAGCGCAGTGTGCAGCTCCGCGAGGAATCCGGGGAGAGAGAGATTTCGATGGGATTCGTACTTTGGCGGGAAGAGCTTCACCGGTCCCTTGCCGAACTCGCGTTGGAACTGCCACTGGACGCGCAGCACGGGCAGTGCCGTTGGCCCGTAGCGCTCCAGGGCTTCTTTCCGCCGTTCAAGGTCGGGGTCTGAGGTCGGCCAGTTCGGGTGGCAGAACTCGCGGCGCAGAGCGTAGAGCTCGGCAGGCCGCATGACCGTGAACGGCATCGTCAGGAAGAAGACGTAGCCGGCGAAACCCCAGAAGGTAAGTGCATTGAGGGCAAGTTGGTGCACCTCCTTTATCTGCATGTCCTGCTTCTTCTCCCGGGGCTTCTTCGTGTACTTGCCGCGTCGGGACTTCTTCTTCACCGGTGATTCGGCCCGTAGGCTGTCATCGACCGCATCGTCCATGATCATGCTGAACACGAGCCGGATCTCTCTGGCGTACGCGTCACCGACACCGGGCTGGGCGTCTAGATGGAGACTCCACACGCGGTAGTCGGAGGCCTTGATGTCGCCCACGGAGGTCTCGCCCCAGTAGGGCACGATGTGGTTGCGCAGGATGCCGTCGATCGTTCGCCATCGCAGGTGCCCAACGTCCTGCGTCTTGAGCCACTTGGGGCAGTAGGTGGACATGAGGATGCTTCCGTCGCGGCGGCTTACGTAGCGCGCGTTGCGAACGTCGGATTCCCGATCCAGTCCGTACGCGTAGGCGACATCCTCGTCGGTGAAGCCACCCTGGCTGTCGTACTCGGGCTTCCCGTTCGGCTTGATGCGGCCGGTCTTCCAGCGGACGCGGCAGAAGTTGCCGCGCCACTCGGTGTAGGGCATCAGGTGTCTCTCTTTCTGGGCGGTAGGGGCAGAGTTCGGGCAGTTGAATGAGGCAGATGTGTCGCGGGGTGTGGGACTGCGGGGATCATGCATGCACCCCTTGGGTGTGGCCCGGAGCCTGGCGTGGAACGGCCGGGATACACCCCACGACTCGGACCGTCCGCAACGGACACATCATCACTTGGTGAGTTACGGAAGCCGCGTTGGGGTGACGCGCAGGTTGCCGGGCATGGGAAAACCCGCCCTGGTCCGGGAGTTTTCTCACGTCAGGGCGGGTTCGGCGGAGCGAGCCGACCTATGCGCTCCTTCGTCTGGGAGAAGCAAGTGGGGGTGAGGCTGCCGGTCGTGGCATACCCTCAGGGATTGCCTCACACGGCGGGCTTGAGTCGGACGGTGGCCGGCGTAGCCGGGTCGCTGCCAGCAGACTTACGTGGAGTGGCCTTGCGGCGGCGGGCCTTGGCCAGCTCCGACGGCCGGGTCATCTTGTGATGAATCTCCCGGATTTCGCGGCAGTCCTGGAGGCTGAACCGCAGAAATTTGCCGAAGCGGTGGTGAGGGAAGCCGCGCTGGTTGGCCCCATCTCGTAGCCACCTCTCGCCGCAGCCGATGACGCGGGCCGCCTCCCCTGGGTCGAGCGTCACCTCGCCCTGCTCAAGGGCCCGCATGGCCGCATCGATCATGGCCTTGCGCTCGGCGCCGGTGCGGTTCGTTTCGGGGCTAGTCATGGCACCTCTTCCGTTTGGGCTGTTGGGGTGCTGCGTCAGCTGGGAGGCACCCGGGCATGAAGCGAGCGCAGGAACTCGTACGAACTTGTAGACGGCTGCTCCTCACGTGTCAGCGCGGAGCGCACCTTAAGCTGCGGCACTGCCGACGCTGTGCTGCAGCGATGATGTCGAGTCAGTTCCCGGTGTGTGTCAAGTCCTCATGGGTGGTGCTCCGGTTCGCCTATCAAGGATCACCCTGAAAGCCTAACGACTGGCCTATCGACTCGTCAATCAGATCCTCTGCCCTTCGGGACGAGTCGCTACTCACTCGCTCAGTCGATCGCTATTGACCTCCTGTTGAATCCCTCGGCTCCTGAATCTCTGCAGCTCGCCATGCATGTGAGTCTCGGTCGCATGCTGGTGGGCACGGCGCGCCGTGGAGTGACCTTTGGGGTCTATGTGATCGCGCCCTGTTGCGGGGGTTCGCCGAGGGGCTTTGCGGGGGCGCGGGGGGAGTGGCGGGCGATGTCCTGGTGCACGGTGTGGCGACTGACACGGGCCGGCCGCCCACCGGACGTCTGACCCGCCCGGGCCTCCGTAGGTGCGCGTCAGCCGACGGCGGCGATCCGTTCGCGAGAACTTGAAGATCGACGTTGCTGCTGGCCGTCCCCTGGACTGCCTCGTCATCTACACCAAGTCCACGACGACCTGCCGGCATCGAGTACCCCGGCGGCACCACCGGCGCCGCTCCGGTCCAGAACGCCGGGCCTACGGCCGGGACTTTGTGTGGAACGGGGCGCCGAAGGTCGACGAGGCGCGTGGTCACGGTCTGGACGTGGGCCGACCCTCACTGCGGTCGGCGTGCCAGCTCACCGGTCACAGTCGGCGAACCGGACAGGAACTGCGCGGATCCGGACGGGCCGGCCAGAGCTTCACGCCACGGCGGTGGAGATGCCATAGCGTCCACGTCATGGCGAGGACATTGCGGCTGGCTGTCGCGCAGAGCATTGTGTCGGAGGATCCTACCGACCGAGGCACGCTGCGAGCGGCCGGGGAGGAGATCCGGGCCCTGATGGCTGAGGCCGTCGGCGCGGGCGCGCGCCTGGTGCAGTTCCCTGAGGGGGCGATCACCTACCCGAGCAAGCACGTGATGGCGGCCGCCCCGGACGGCGGCTTGACCCCGGCCGACTGGAGCCGTGCCGCTTGGGACGTCCTGCGCGAAGAGGCCGAGTCGATCGCTGCGCTGGCGGGGGAACTGCGGCTGTGGACGGCGTTCGGGTCGATCCACCCGCTCACACCCCCGAACCGGCCCCACAACAGCCTGTTCATCGTCTCAGACCGTGGCGAGCTGGTCGCGCGATATGACAAGCGCTTCCTGTCGCACACCGAGGTCTCCTACCTGTACACCCCGGGGCGTGAATCCGTGGTCTTTGAGGTGGACGGCATTCGCATCGGCTGTGCGCTGTGCGTCGAGGCGAACTTCCCGCCGCTCTTCGCCGAATACGAACGCTTGGACGTCGACTGCGTCCTGCTCTCCGTGATGGTCGACGACGCGCCGCGGGCGCGGGTCGCCCAGGCCTACGGAACGCTCTACAACTACTGGCTCGGCTACTCCATCCCAGCCCAGTACAGCGCCACGGTGCCGTCCGGGATCGTGGCACCCGGCGGCCGGTGGTTGGCGCAATGCCCCGCCGACGGGCAACCCGCTCTCGCGGTCGCGGACATCGACCTCGACTCGACCGACCCGGACATCGACGTGGCCCTCCGTTACGCCCGGCCCTGGCGCCGTTCGGCACAGAACGGGCTCTACGACGAACATCTGGTAACCGGGGACCCACGAAGCGACACCCGCATGGCCTTCTGACACCGCCCCGCCCACCTGCCAGTCATACCGCGTACAGAATCAGGGCCTCGTCACATGAGGGTCCGCTTGAACACCGCGACCGTCTCCAGGGGACGCGTGAGTTCTGCTGAAGCGGCTCTGGGCGGTGGCGCTCGCCCGTAGCGTGAGGCGGCATGACTGTGCTGATCATCGGCGGCAGCGGCTTCCTGGGGGCCGAGCTAGTACGCCAGGCGGTATCCGCGGGCCGTCACCCGGCCGCCACGTACCATTCCCGTCCCGGCGACTACGACGGGGCGGCATGGCACCATCTCGACCTTCGCGATCCCCTCCACCTGGAGGAGGTGCTCACCACGGTGGCTCCGGACGCGGTGATCAACGTGACGAGCGGCGGAGCGGACTGGACTATCACCGCCGAAGGCGGCATCCGCCTCGCCCTGACCGCGGCCGAGCGCGGTATCCGCCTGGTACACGTCTCCAGTGACGCCGTTTTCTCCACGTGGGCCGCGACCGCTATGACGAGTCCTGTCTTCCGGACCCGCTCACCCCGTACGGGGCCGGCAAGGCGGCAGCCGAGACCGCAGTACGCCTCCTGTGCCCCGACGCGGCCGTCGCCCGCACCTCCCTGATCATCGGCAACGGCCACTCCGAGCACGAGCAGCTGGTGCACGCGCTGGCCGACGGCACCCGGCGGGGTGCCTTGTTCACCGACGACATCCGCTGCCCCGTCCACGTGACGGACCTGGCCGCCGCCCTGTGGGAGATCACCCGCTCCGACGCTGCCGGCGTCTTCCACCTCGCCGGCCCGGACGCCCTGAGCCGTCACGAGCTGGGCACCCTCATTGCGCAGCGGGATGGCCTTGACGCATCGCTGCTTCCGGCCGGTCGACGTGCCGACAGCGGCCTCCCCGGCGGACTTTGCGTTCAGCTCGACAGCCGCGCCACCCAAAAGCGCCTGGCCATCCGCCTTCGCGGAGCCCGGGAGTTCCTCAGGCGTCAAAACCCCGACCGCTGACTCCGACCGCTCAGGGCCGGCGGGCCGGAGCCGAGCGTGATGGACGGTAGTTGGACGACCTTGCGAACGCGCCCAGGAACAGCACGCCGTGCGCGGCGACGGCCCGGGCGGGGTTGCCGTCCCCACGGCTCGGGCGACGGAGCGCGGCGGGTGGCGGCAGCCACCTTGGGCGGTGAGTCAGGGGGAGTCCCCGGGGCCCCAAGCGAGCGCGTGATCATCCGGGCAGCCGACCTCGACCCGCAGGACGCGTAGCTCGACACCAGTGGCCTGGGCGGTTTCTCCGGACGCGCTCCTTCCGGGCCGACCGGTGGATCAGGTTCGGCCTTCGGCCCTCCGCAGTGGGTTAGGACCTTCGCATTCAGGCGAGAACGCCGCTGCGCTCGGCAAGGCCGCGTAGCTCGGTCGATGTGGGCCCGAAGACCAGCAGGCCCGCGATCAGCGATTTCGTCGCTGGGCGGGCATGGGTCTCCTCGGGAGCGCATCGTTCCGCCGCCAGGAGGGTTCGGACGCAGTCGCTGCGGCGGCCGAGACGGTCGTAGGTGACGGCGATGTCGCCGAGGGCGCGAGAGCGACGTTCGACGCTGGGCAGCGCCTTCAGCGAGATCTTGCGGGCAGCATCAAGCGCGGCCAGAGGATCACCCGCATGGTTTTCGGCGCTGATCCGGTGGAGCTGCACGGTGAGGGGGCTGAAGCCCCCGCCGTGGTCGCGAAGCATGGTGCGGCCGCCGAGTTCCGTGGCGATCGCGGCGGCCTCGTCCGTGAGCTCACGCATCCCGTCCCGGTCGCCCCGCCTGGCCAGGGTGTAGGACGCGCTCTGGACGAGGAGCCCTCGTAGGGCCGTTCCCGCGCGTCCGGCACTGCGCAGGTCCGGGTGGTCGGCGGCGGTCAGGGCGATCGACAGGGCTTCCTGATGCCATCCAGCTTTTCGAGCGAGCACGGCCAATTGCTGGGCAGACTCGGCAACAGCGAGGGGTGCGCCGCCTGCTTCGGCGAGCTGGCGGGCGCGGTCGGCGGCCATCCAGCCGAGCTGCTGCTCGTCCAACTTGACGAGCATGCGGGTCGCCAGCAGGTAGCTCTTGGCCAGGAGCACGTAGTCCCCGGCCTCACGGGCGCTGGCGGTGAGCGCATGTCCGGAGCGGATGAGGCGTGGCAGGCGCACCGCGAGGCTGGCGTAGCGGCAGGCGTCGAAGTCGGCGAGGGCGCGGGTGAAGTCCGTCGCTAGTGTCTCGGCCGGCGGCGTCACAGGGGGCTGCCCTAGGCCGAGCATGGCATCACGCAGACGGGCGACGAGCAGCTCTCCGAGCAGGGCCTCGCTTGCCTGGGCTGTTCTGTTCCCGAGGAGTGGGGAGCCGGCGGCTGCCGCGGCCGTGGCAGAAAAGCCCGCGATCAACTTCCTTCGCCGCAACGGACCTTCACCGTCCTCCTGTCCTGGACTGCCGAGCCTATGGGTCGGCATCCAGGGGAAGGCCGCAGATGCTCCGATCGGCTGACCGTGTCGTATCTCCGGGCGAGGTGCGGGCGGAGCGAGGCCGAACGCCTGGCGCGGGAGTTCGAGGGCGTCGGCGAATCGCTGGCGCCCTGGGTAGCGGTCGAGGCGGCTGTTGAAGGGAGCCGGGTTCTTCGCCCAGTTGTCCCAAATAACACGAAGCGGCGGCTACCAGGCAGTGGGGCCGGAGAGTTCGGTGACAGGTTGGCGGACGGCCCGGGGAACGCCGAGCTGCTGGCGGGCCCAGTGGACGACCGCGAGCTGGTCAACGGCCGGTGGCCCCCAGTCGAAGAGTTCCATGGCCTGTTCGGGGGTGGCCAGGATGCGGATGTAGGTGTGGCCCGTGGCTGGATCGGGCTGCGCGGGGCCGACGTTGGTGAGTGCGGCGGCGTAGCGCAGGTATCCGCGCCGTACGGAGGGGTCGGTGACGTGTCCCAGGAGCAGCGGGCAACCAATGCGGGCGGTCGCCTCCTCTTTAACTTCGCGACGCAGGGTGGCTACGGGGTCGCCCTGGTCCTGTTCCTCGGGTGTGCCGCCGGGCAGGATGGCGACTCCGGTGTGGGGTTCGAGGAGGACGAGGACGCGTCCGTCCGGCGCGAAGCACCAGGCCCATACCTGGGTGACGGCGAGGTCGTGCGGGGCTGGCCCATGGTGCCAGGGGTAGTGGTAGGTGGGGCGGGCGGTCTGCAGTACGGCAGCGCGGTCGAGAATGCTCGGGGCGAGCGGGAGACCGTTCTCCAGGATCACCGTCCCGCCAGCGTCGATCCGGGCGCGCAGCGCGGACAGGGCGCGGCGGGCGTCGGCCGGGGAGAGCAGATCGGGCAGTCGCGCGGGCTCGACGAATTCGATCCCGGTGATCTCACTTGGCGGCAACCGGATTTCGCCGATGCGGTCGTCGTCCCAGGTGCCACCGTCGAAGACGTGCAGAATCTCGCCGGGAAACCGCATGGCGGCGGGTGCGTCGGTGCTGTCGGCGGCGATCCAGTCGATGGCGAGACAGCGGTCGACGGTGGCGGTGACTCCGAGCTCCTCGACCAGTTCACGGGCTGCTGCGCGGGCGGGGGACTCGTTCTTGTCGACGGCGCCGCCGGCCAGGAGGCAGGTGTCGCGATAGTCGACGTGCTGGACCAGGACCTGGCCGAAGGGGTTGGTGATCAGCACAGACGTGCCGACCCACAGGGCGGCCGACGCGCGCAGCGCGCCATACGCCTCGTCGGTCATGGTGGTGCCGGGCAGCTCGCCGGGAACGGATGTGGTCGTCATTGCTCTCCAAGTCAGCATGGGCCGGTCCGGCCCAGGGAAGAGTTAGGCGGTTGACCGCCGTCAGGCAGTGAGTCTTTGTCAGTAACGGATCATTACGTTGCGTGACTAATCAGATGGTGCGGTCGTACTCGAGCTGGAGCAGGACGAGGGCTGCGGCGGCGATCTTCGTGATGCGGCTGGGGTCGAGGCTGACCCGGCGTAGTGCCTTGAAGGTGGTCTTGAGCAGGGAGTTGGCGCGCTCGCAGACGCCGTGGACGCCGCGGATGACCTTGTTGTAGGTCTGCTGGGCCTCGGTCAGCTCGCCTCCGGCGGGCTTCTTGTGCGGGTGGCGAAAACCGTCGCCGGCGTTCTCGTAGCCGAGGTCGACGAGGGTCGGCATGTCCAGCTCGGCAGCGATCCGGTTGAGGGCATCGATCAGGCCGTGGTGGCGGGCGCAGGTGGTGTCGTGCTCGCGGCCCGGGCGGACCGGTGAGACCCAGAT
>NZ_NEUB01000780.1 GCF_002910825.1 Streptomyces sp. SM1
CCGGACGGCTGGCCCCTCTGGGTCTCCCCGGTCCGCCCGGGCCGCGAGCATGACACCACCTGCGCACGGGCCCACGGACTGGTCGACGCCCTGAACCGGCTCGCCGCCACCCTGGGCGTCCCCACCCTGACCGACCTCGGCTACGAGAACGCCGGGCCCGGCTTCCGTCACCCGGTCAAGAAGCCCAAGGGCGGTGAACTCGCCGAGCCCGACCAGGCGTTCAACGCCGTGATCCGAGGCGTCCACGCCGTCGCCGAACGTGCCAACGCCCTGCTGAAGGTCACTTTCAAGGCCCTGCGCAGGGTCAGCCTCGACCCCTCGGCCATCACCCGCATCGCCCGAGCCGCCCTCGTCCTGCTCCAGCTCGAGCACGACCGCACCGCCTGAACGAAGATCACAAAACGTCACGAGGCGTTACCGAGAAGAGTTCAGTAGGCTTCAGCCATTGTTCAGAGACCGGTAGACGGTGGACTAGACGCGGCAGAATACTGATCACATGCCCGAATTGATGTCAGAGGACGCGGTTCGAGACCTCGCACAGGCCCCTGCCGAAGCTCGATCCTTGCACCGTACCGAAGTCTTCCCCGTGCACGTGCTCCTCTGCGTCGCTCACCATGAGAGCGATGCGAGCAGCCTGCTGAAGGCCGCAGGAGTCGACTACTCGGCCCTGTATGCGGCACTGGCGGCCGGTCAACCGGCCGCCAAGCCGACCCATAAGCGAGAGCTCCCGTGGTCCAGATCGATGGAGCACATCCTCCAACTCTCCCAGAGCTACACCAAGAAGCCCTTCACCTCCAGCCACTTGCTGGCCCTGATCCTGGACAACGACACGGACAGCGTGTCGCTGCTGGGCGAGTGCGGCATGAACGTCCCAGAATTCCGGGCCACGCTCTCTCAACGCTTGGGTGACGCCTGAACGCCAATCGGGCCGGGGCGGGTTCAGGTACCTGCGGGACACTGATGCTGGATTGGCGAACGCGAGTCGATCGGGGCGATGGCCCGGTGGCGGACGACGATGAGCCAAATCTGTAGCAGTCCACCCGAGAGCAGCCCGGCCCCGGTCTGGATGTGCGTGGCTGCCTGCTGCTATGAGTTCTCGATTCGGATCATGCGCCGGAGGCTTGCGCGAGCGGCGACGAGGTCGTCGTTGGACTCGACAAGTCTGCGTTCAAGTTCCTGATTCTCGTGTTGGAGCTGGGTGAGCTGGCCTTGCAGCTCTTGATTCTGCGCGGTCAGTTCACCGATCCGGTCTGTGAGGTCGGTCGCTTGGAGTTGGTCGAGTTGTCGGCCGAGCTGGCGCTGCAGGGCTTCCTTCAGGTCGCTGACCTGGCCGCGGAGCCTTTGGTTGTCGGCGCGTAGAACTTCCAGGTCGGTCCGTATACTCATGGCCCCGCTCGCTGAACGGGGTTCGTCGCCGCTGGCTGCGGTGCGGGCCTGCTGGGCGCGGGCAGACTCGATGTGCTCGCGGACACCGGGGGCGTAGACGAGCCATGTGGAGACGCCGGCGGCCTTCGCGACAGTGGTGAAGGTGACCGGCTCGCCGCGGGTGAGGAGTTCATCCAGGGTGTGGAGGACCCGGGCGCGTTTGTCGCGGCTGTCCTTGCGGCGGGCCTCTCGCAGCACCTGGCCGGGGGTTCGTGGACTTGTCACGAGGCCCCCTGGCCGCGGTCGATGACGGTGAGCGGGAGCAGGATGTGGCCGTCGGCGGCGCGGGCTTTGCGTAGGATCCGTCCGGCTTCCTCGATCTCGGTCTGCTGCTCGGTGGGGAGTTCCGCGAGCTGCTCGTGCATCTTCTCGGCGACTTCGGTGTAGGCGCCGATCTGGTCGGTGAGGTTGCGGGTGACGAAGCCGGCTGCGTCCAGCGCGCTGGCGGTCTCACGGTCGGTGCGCAGCTGGTGGAGGTGTTCTTCGATGGCGGGCAGGTAGGAGGGGTCGGGGCGGTAGAAGCCGCAGCCAGCGCATTGGAAGCGCAGCGGGCAGCTCTTCCCGCCGGCTTTAATGTTGGTAGGCTCGGTGCAATTGCCGTAGGGCACGGCGACAGAGCGCGCTTGGTAGGCGGTGGTTGATGCCATGGGTGCGGGTCGCCCGGAACGGTCGACAACCTGCAGGCGCATGGTGGCCACCGCGGCGCGCTTACGTTCCAGGGAGACCTTTAATGGTGGAGTCGGGTATTGGAACTCACCGAATGCCTAGCCCTCACGGGCTGAGATCACGTGTAGAAGAAGAAGCGGTCGAACCAGCTCCTGGCGTGAGAGCGGAGCTCCAACGCGCCGTCGTAGTCGGCCCAAGTCAAGTGTTCGGGGACGGTGACGTATCCGAGTTCGCTGAGTATCCCGATGAGACGGCTGAGGTCGGTGGAATCGAGCAGGTAACTGGTCTCCTCCTCGTCGTAGCTCATGGGGTTGCCGAGAGTGACGATAGCCAGATCACCGAAGTTGCTGACGATTACCGTGATGAAGTCGGCACTCGCTGTGGCCGCGACGGGGATAGTGATCCTTCCGTGGTAGCTGGCCTCCTGAACGTCCCGTTCGACAGTGCAGGTGCAGGCGAACTCCCTGTCGATGTCGGCAGCAAGCTTGTTGAACCGCGTTCGGGTAGCAGATCGGTCGAAGTTGCGCGGGAACTCCGCGTCTCCGGAGGTGTCGAGCTTCCTCAGGAGGGTCCAAAGGTGCTGCTGGTCGGTGGTCATCGTCCGTTCCTGATCGGGTCGGGTTGGCTGTTCCGGCGGCTGACCTCGGCTGCGTAGGCGCCCCAGTCTCCGGCGGCGGCTCGTTGCCATTTGACGGCGACGGTGATGTCGATGCCGAGAGTGCGGGCGAGGACCGCGGCGGGCAGCTCGGTGGCGAGTTGGAACAGGGCAGTTGAGCGGGTCTCGGCGAGCCGGATGCCGAGTTTGCGGAGTCGTTCGCCCATGGCCCAGACGCTGATCGGGCGCCCGGGCTGACCGCCGGGGAAGAGCCAGGGGGAATCCGTCCGGGCGAGAACGGCATGGCTGCGGCGGACCGCGACCTGGTGGAGGGCGAGTTCAGCGACGGGTGCGGGCAGCTCGACGGGGACGGCGCCGAGGCGGAGATGGACGGCTCCGTCGGTCTCCTCGATGTGGTCGACGGTGAGACGGGAGATCGCCGCGGGCCACTGGGCATAGAGGAGCAACAGCAGGCCGGCGAATCGGTCTTCGGACTTGAGGGTGTCGTCGTGCAGCAGACGGCGAGCGGTGGCCCAGCGGGCCTCGTCGTCCATTGCCTGGGACGGGCCGTTCCATCGGACGGCCGGGAAGCTGAGATCGCGGGCGATCTTCTGGGCGAGAGCCCAGCGCACGAAGTGGCCCGCCTCCCGGCGGTGACGGACATCGTCGCTGGTCATCCAGCGTTCGAGGTCGGCCTGACGGCAGGTCACAAGTGTCAGGCCCTGGACCTCGATCCAGTTGAGGAGATGGATGGCTGCCCGCAGATGCTGGCGGACGACGGTGAGCTGGGTGTGCGTGATGTCGTTGCCGCGGCTGCGGCGGCGGAGCCGTCGCAGGAGATGCCAGGTCGCGTACCGGTGCAGGATTTTCCGTCCCTCGGCAGTGGCGTGGGAGGTGACGAGATCGTTCACGTGCCGTTCCAGGCGGACCATCTGCTCGTCCCGCTGGGGCAGCGTGCCGGTGGCCACGAGCACGCTGCGGAGGTGCTCGACGACCTTGCCCGCCGGGAGTTCGTCCAGGGCCTCGTGTGTCAGGGGCCGATGGCCGGAGCCGAGATCGGACAGGACGGTGGAGACGATGCCACCGGCCAGCCAGCGCATCGCCGTGCCGACCCGTTCCGTCTTGGCCAGGGCGTCGTTGAGGGCCTGCAGCTTCGGGGGTATGGAGCCCGAGTCGTCGGCGAGAAGCTCGTGGAGCCGCTGCTTGAGAATGCAACGACGACATGGCCCCGGTGAACGCAGCCGCTCGGCCTGCCCGCAGGTGGGGCAGGGGTGCCAGAGCTCGGCGTCCGGCTTGGTGCAGGGGCCGCAGACCGGAGCGTCCGCGGTGCCGGAATGGATGCCACGGACGCGTCCGCAGGTGGTGCAGCGGGCTTGGCGCTGGAAGCAGCCGCGACAGCGGGGCAGGCCGGTGAGCTTCGAGTGGTTGCCGGGAGCGGTGAGGCCGCAGATGGAGCAGACCAGGACCGGCAGGGGGCAGCAGTTGGGGCAGAGCGGGCCCTCGGCGGTGCGCGTGTGTACTCGCCGCCGTTCCTTGCATCCGATGCAGACCTCGGCGTTCGCAGGGTCGGTGACCAGGCAGTTCGGACACAGCGGTCGCCCTTGCTCGTCGCGGGTGGCCGGCTCGCGTCGGGCTCCGCAGCGTACGCATTCTTCGATGCGGGACTTGGCGATGCAGTTGCGGCAGACCCGCTGCCCGTCGAGCGGCTTGTCGATGCGAACCACTCGGTGGCAACGAGGGCAGGACGGCCGGACGATCCCGGCGACACCGGCCTCGTGCAGAAGGTCGATGAACCTCAAGATGGCGCGGTGCGGGGCGATATGGGCCTCGCCGGTCAGCAGGCGGGGGTTCTCCTCCAGGGCCCAGACCACTCGCTGGCGATAGTGGGGACGGTGGGGCGCCGACCGGCGCAGAGCCTCGGCGACCACGTCGGGGTCGGCGCCCGGGGCGATCGTGTTGATCACCGTGTGGACGACCGTGGCCGGGTCGCGGTCATCGTGGTCGGGACACATCGAACAGCGGGGCAGGCCCTTGCGGTCCCGGAAGGTGACGCGCCGGGTGTTGCCGCAGGCGGCGCACTCGGTGGTCTCCTTGATGCAGACCGAGCAGTACCAGTCCTGGCCCTGCCGCTGGAGGCTTCGCAGCCCCTTCCCACAGTCCGCGCAGACCGGTGGCGAGATCGCCGAGGCGCCGGCCCTGCGAAGGGCGATGAGGAGATCGCCGACGGCCCGTGGCGCCGGGGACCGGCCATCGGTCAGAGCGGCGGGGCGCGTCGCCAGGAACTTGGCCAGGTTCCGTGACTTCGCGCGGCCGCCCGCGATCGCGGTGACCACGGTCCGGATGGTCTCGGAGCCGAGTTCGCTCTCGGCATCCGCGACCAGGTCCGTGATCAGGCCGATCGGGTCCGTGACGGAGCGGTCGAGAGAGCCGGTGGTAGTCACGGCCGGTCAATACCCTTGATCCGGGCTCGCTTTGGCCGCAGTCCGCCGAGCCCTTCCGTGTCGGGGGCCGTGCCGCCGGCGGCGGCCTTCTTCGGCTTCTTCACGGCTCCGGCCACCGCTATGGGCTCGATGAGGTCGTCCATGGTGCAGTCCAGGATGTCGAGCAGGGCCATGAGGATCTTCAGGCTCAGTCGCTCCGGTCGCTCGACGACGAGCCGGTAGACCTGGCTGGAGGACAGCGTGATACCGCGCTCGGCGAGCGGCGGGATGAGGTCGGTGGTGGAGAACATCCCGCGGTCGGCCATGACTTTGCGCAGGTGCCAGTGGTAATCAAGCTTGGCGGCCATCGCCGGGTCCCTCCTGTCAGACCCCGGTGAACGCCGGGGCCAGTGCCTTGTGCAGGGAAGTGTTCATGAAGTCGTCGCTGACGTGCGTGTAGATGGCCAGGGAGCTGTCGCTCTCGTGGCCGACCTGCTGCTGGATGAAGCGGCGGTCCACCCCGTCCTCGGTCAGATGCGTGACGTACGAATGCCGCAAGGAGTGCGGGACCAGCTCTTTCGGCAGGCCCAGGGCGTCGCGGTATGCCTCGAACCGGTCGTTGATCGAGCCGGGCCGCAGGCGTCCACCACGTTCGGTGATCCACAGAGCGGGGTGGTCGGGGAATCCGAAGCGCGGACGGACGTTCTCGACGTAGTCGGCAACTGCCTCGACGGCCCAGTCCATCACCGACAAGACGTTCCGGCGCCGGGGCGGCTGGCCCTTCTTGGCCTTGCCGTAGCGGACGTTGAGCGTGCCGTACCGGCCGAACTGCCGGGCCTGCGGGTTGCGCCCGAAGTCGACCACGTCGAGCTTGGAGGTCTCGGTCCGGCGAAGTCCCCACCCGTAGATCACCTTGAAGAGGGTGGCGTCACGGTAGGCCGCCAGGGCGCCCTTGCGTCTCGCCCGCAGGGCTCGTTCGACTTGGTCGTCGGCGTAGTCGAGGAAGAGCTGCAGCTGTTCCCGGGTGAAGGGCTTGGCCTCCGGGTCGCCCTCGTAATCGTTGAGGTGGGCAATGGTGTTCCACTCGTGACAGACCGCCACCGGGAAGGTGCCGAAGGCTTCCTCGCAGGCAGGGCCCCATCCGTAGCGGCTATCGATGAGGAACTCGCTGAACAGCCGCACGGTGCCCTGGTAGCTGCGGATCGTCGACGGTGCCAGGTGCTTCTCACTGGTCAATGAGACCGACCACTCGTCCACGTGGGCCGGCGTCCACTGCCACGGGTAGTCGTTCGCGAACTCCAGGAACCGGCGTATGAGTCGTTCCCGCGGATCGATCGTGTCGTCCTTCAACCCCCGCGACTTCTGCTGAGCACGCCAGCCCCTCAGCATCGCGTCGAACATCGCGTCCTCAGGACGCAGTTGGACCACCCCGGAGACGAGCTCCAGTTGAGCCGCCCCGGCCAGGGCCACCTTGCGCTGATGCACCACTCCAGACCATCCCTTCTGGAGGGAGGATCATGCATCAGAAGGGATACGATCGGCAACATGCCTGGTCAGGCAGCTAGGTCGTAGTAGCCTCGGAGTCCTTCAAGCTCTCGCCGTGACCTGGCGACCTGCGACTTCTCGCCCGTCTGATGCAATTCCCGAGGGTT
>NZ_NEUB01000781.1 GCF_002910825.1 Streptomyces sp. SM1
CCGGACGGCTGGCCCCTCTGGGTCTCCCCGGTCCGCCCGGGCCGCGAGCATGACACCACCTGCGCACGGGCCCACGGACTGGTCGACGCCCTGAACCGGCTCGCCGCCACCCTGGGCGTCCCCACCCTGACCGACCTCGGCTACGAGAACGCCGGGCCCGGCTTCCGTCACCCGGTCAAGAAGCCCAAGGGCGGTGAACTCGCCGAGCCCGACCAGGCGTTCAACGCCGTGATCCGAGGCGTCCACGCCGTCGCCGAACGTGCCAACGCCCTGCTGAAGGTCACTTTCAAGGCCCTGCGCAGGGTCAGCCTCGACCCCTCGGCCATCACCCGCATCGCCCGAGCCGCCCTCGTCCTGCTCCAGCTCGAGCACGACCGCACCGCCTGAACGAAGATCACAAAACGTCACGAGGCGTTACCGAGAAGAGTTCAGTGTGCGCACCAGGAAGACACTGGCAGAGTGATCGTCGTACCCTGAGCCTTCAAGGCTCTCGTAAAGGTCGGCCATGAGTTGTGCGGCTGAGATGGAGGCCTGCTCCTGCGCGCGTGAAGCGAACTGCCGCACCCCATAACCGGCGAAGAATGCCAAGCGATCCGAGTTCTTGGGGAAGTCCTCGATGCTCCATTCAGTGACGTCTTCGCCTTGGGGGGCGGTTAGGTCCAGAAGGCGGAACTTCTTGAAATCGCTAGTGAGTATCCAGCGTGGGGACTCGGCCTCGGTCAGGCCGTTCACATAGTCCAAAGCTTGCTGTTCGGCAACGACGAGGTTCTTTCCCGCCGACTTCATCTCGATCAGGGCCAAGCCTGGTATGAGGGCGTCGATGTATCCCTGTCCACCTGAAGAAGCTTTCCTGACACGCTTCTCATAGAACGCAGCGCGGGTCTCGGTAACGCCGTAGACCTTCAGGAGATCACGCACGAACGACTGAGCATCTTGCCGCTCATCTCCAGGCGAGTTTTTCCACTCACCAAAAAACCTTGCGGCACGAATGCGGATCTCGTTCAGGGACAAGGGCTTCGCCATGCGTGGATCTTACGACTGCACGCTGTAACAAACAACAACGCTGCGTTGCGCAAGTGGTGCCCTGCTGGCATCGGCGGCTGCGGTGCGGCCGAGCGTGCAGTGCAGACTGCATCCATATCGTGTTAAATCGCAGGGTTGGCTGCCCAGCAAGGTCGGTGGAGCGGCTTTGGGCTGGAGCTGGACTCTGGTGCGCAATTCCTGACGCGGAGTCCGATGGCTGCGGCATGATCGGCCCTGCGGCCGGTTTCCCCGTTCCTCGGCCGCAGGGGTGAGAGATGTCGATGCAGCCCAAGGCCCTGCCACCGGTACCGGAGCAGACCGCGAAGATCGCCCGCAAGGCTTTCCCCAAAGGGAGCCTGCCGATACGGGTCCGCGACCGGCTGGCCGAGGTGTTCGCCGACGAGCCGTTCGCCGAGGCGTTCGGTACGCGCGGCGCCCCTGGGCTGTCGCCGGGTGTGCTGTCGCTGGTGACGGTGCTGCAGTTCGCTGAGAACTTGACCGACCGGCAGGCCGCGGCCATGACGGTGCGGGCCATCGACTGGAAGTACGCCCTCGGGATGGAGCTCGCCGACACCGGCTTCGATCACACCGTGCTGCCCCGCTTCCGCGCCCGCCTTGCCGAACACGGCCTGGAACGAGTGGTGTTCGACCGGCTGCTGGAGTACTGCAAGGATGCCGGCCTGGTGGCCGCCGGCGGCAGGCAGCGCACCGACGCCACCCACGTCATCGGCGCGGTGCGGGACCTGAACCGCACGGAGCTGGCCGGGGAGAGCGTCCGCGCGGCCCTGGAAGCACTCGCGGTCGCGGCACCGTCCTGGTTGTCGGACACGATCGACGTGGCGGAGTTCGCCCACCGCTACGGCGAGCGGATCAACGGCTGGACGATGCCGTCGTCCCAGACCAAGCGCGAGAAGCTGGCCCACGTCTTCGGCCAGGACGCCCTGACGCTGTGCCGGGCGGCCTACGCGCCTGCCGCCCCGCCCTGGATCCGCGACATCGAGGCCGTGCAGACCCTGCGGCAGGTGCTGGTGCAGACCTACTACCTGCACACCGATGCGCGCGGGCGGGAGGTGGTCAGGAAGCGGGAGGCCGAGACAGACGGCGTCCCGCCCGGCAGTATCCGCCTGGCCTCCCCCTACGACACCGACGCGCGCTGGGCCGCCAAGGGC
>NZ_NEUB01000782.1 GCF_002910825.1 Streptomyces sp. SM1
GACCGCCGGGGGTCAGAGCGATTTCAGGGCCGCGGTCGTCGCCCGCGCCAGGGCGGCCAGGTAGCCCTTGGGGAGCTTGGGACTGCGGATGACGACCGAGCGCCAGTACAGGGGGCCCGAGATGAGGTCCAGGGCCAGGTCGTGGTCGGTGCCGGGGCGGAGTTCACCGCGGGTCTGCGCCGCGGTGACGATGCCCTTGGCCACCCCGTCCTGGCCCTCGCGCAGGGCCTTCTGCAGGGCCTCGGCGATGTCGGGGTTGCGGGCGGCCTCGGCCTGGAGGTCGGGGAGGATCTGTGAGGCGACGGGGTGGCGCAGGGCGCGGGAGGAGACCTCGTACAGCAGGCGCAGGTCGCTCTCCAGGGAGCCGGTGTCCGGGGCGGGCAGGCCCTGGACGGCGATCGCGGACACCAGGTCGAGGACCAGGTGCAGTTTGGAGCGCCAGCGGCGGTACACCGCGGTCTTGCCGACGCCCGCGCGGCGCGCGATCCCCTCGATCGACATCCGCGCGTAGCCGACGGCGGCGAGCTCCTCGAAGACGGCCGCCCGGATCGCCTCCGTGACGTCCTCCCGCAGTACGGCGGCCCCGGCGGGCGCCCGGCGGCGCGGACGCGGCTGCGGCTCGTCGGCGTTCGTCGTCATGCGGCCAGCATAGGCCGCCACCGTAGCGACGATACGGTTGCGTTCCGACGTCTATTCGACCTACGCTTCCGTCACGACGATACGGTCCCGTCCCGACGTCGGAAACCCGTTGCCACCCCTCCCCCTAGCGAAAGCAGCGGATGTGAGTCAGGCCCTCCACACACCGCCCCCGATACCGGCCGAGGGCGACCTCGCGGCCCTCGCCGCCCGGCACGGCCTCACGGTCAGCGGCGCCCGGCCGTCCCTCGGCGCGTACGTGCGTCAGCTCTGGGGGCGGCGGCACTTCATCGTCGCCTTCTCGCAGGCGAAGCTCACCGCCCAGTACAGCCAGGCCAAGCTCGGCCAGTTGTGGCAGGTGGCGACGCCGCTGCTGAACGCGGCGGTGTACTTCTTCATCTTCGGTCTGCTGCTGGGCGCCAACCGGGGCATTCCGAGTGATGTGTACGTGCCGTTCCTGGTGACGGGCGTGTTCGTGTTCACGTTCACGCAGAGCTCGGTGCTGGCCGGTGTGCGGGCCATCTCCGGCAACCTGGGCCTGGTGCGGGCGCTGCACTTCCCGCGGGCCTCGCTGCCGATCTCGTTCGCGCTCCAGCAGCTCCAGCAGCTGCTGTTCTCCATGATCGTGCTGGTCGTCATCATGCTGGCCTTCGGTAACCTCCCGGGCCTGTCGTGGCTGCTGGTGGTGCCCGCGCTGACGCTGCAGTTCGTGTTCAACACCGGTCTCGCGCTGGTCTTCGCGCGGATGGGCAGCAAGACGCCCGACCTGGCGCAGCTGATGCCGTTCGTGCTGCGTACCTGGATGTACGCCTCGGGCGTGATGTTCAGCATCCCGGCGATGCTGCGCGACAAGGACGTCCCCGGCCGGCTGGCCGACGTGCTGCAGTGGAACCCGGCGGCGGTCTACATGGACCTGGTCCGCTTCGCGCTGATCGACGACTACGGAACCTCCTACCTGCCCCCGCACGTGTGGGCGTTCGCGGTGGGCTGGGCACTGCTGGCCGGCGCGGCCGGTTTCGTCTACTTCTGGAAGTCCGAGGAGAGGTACGGCCGTGGCTGAC
>NZ_NEUB01000783.1 GCF_002910825.1 Streptomyces sp. SM1
CAGCCGAGATAGTCCCCGAAGGGCACCGCGGGCTCCAGCGCGTCGGCCGAGCCGCCGTCCCGGTAGATCCGGAACAGGTCGGCCAGCAGCAGCGGCAGCGACCAGCCGTCCAGCAGGATGTGATGGTGGGTCAGCAGCAGGACGTGCCGCTCGCCGGAGAGGCGGACGAGAGTGAAGCGCAGCAGCGGCGGCCGGGCCATGTCGAAACGCCGCGCCCGGTCGTCCGCCAGCAGCCGTGTCAGCCGCGGGCGCTGCTCCTCCGCGCCGAATCCGGAGAAGTCGACCTCCTCCCAGGCCGGTTCCACCGACCGCGCGACCGCCTGTACGGCCTCACCCGAGCGGCGCCGCAGGAATCCCGCCCGCAGACTCGCGTGCCGGCCGGCCAGCGCCGCGGTGGAGCGGCGCAGCACCGCGGTGTCGAGCGCGCCGGTCAGTTCCAGGGGCGTCTGCACGGTGTAGAAGTCGACGGGCGGCGCCGTGCCGTCCGCCGGAGCCGCGCCGGCCCCCTCGTCGAACAGGGCGTGGAAGAGCATGCCCTGCTGCAACGGGGTCAGCGGCAGGACCGCTTCCAAGGAAGTCTGTTTCACAGTGTCGTCCCCCACTGGGCTTCGAGCTCGTCGAGTTCGTCCGCGTCGAGCCGCACCAGGCTCTCGGCGGACGGGGCCGCGGCCCCGGGACCGGTGTCCCGGGCCACCTCGGCGAGCCGCGCGATGGTCTTCCGGCCGAAGATGTCCCTGGCGGTGATGCTCAGGCCCGCCCGGTGGGCCCCGGCCGCCAGGCGGGTGGCGGTGACGGAGTCGCCGCCGAGGTCGAAGAAGCTGTCGTCGACGCCGACCCGTTCCCGGCCCAGCACCTCCGCGAACACGTCGTGCAGGGTCCGCTCCCGCTCCGAGGAGGGCGGCCGGTAGGCACTCGACGCCTCGAACCGCGGCTCGGGCAGGGCCTTGACGTCGACCTTGCCGCCGGGCGTGCG
>NZ_NEUB01000784.1 GCF_002910825.1 Streptomyces sp. SM1
ACGATCACCAGGACGGTGCCGAACTTCGCGGTCAGCTTGTCGAAGACGGCCCGCAGCTTCGGCTCGCTGTTGGGCAGTTGCTTGTCGAAGACCTTCTTCCCGGCCGGGGTGAGTCCGTGGCCGTGGTGAGCACTCTTGCCGACGTCCAGGCCCAGGAACACGCCCACGTCTTCGGTCTCGAACATCGCGCCCCTCCCAAGGGGTGTTGACGGTGCCGGCCTCGGCATCGGTGTCGTACTCGCGCATCCACGTTATGCAGACCTGCCGCCCGCGAGCTGTCCGGCATTGCGCCGGACCGGACGGTGGCCGGACCTCTCATCAGCGTCTCCGACGGCACCTCCCGGGCCCGGTGACACCACCCCCCAGGTCATGCCTTCGACAGGGGGCAACAGTCATGCCGGGCCCGGAGGCCAGCGGCCCTCTTGCAGGACCGCGGAAAACATAACGGGGGGGGGACCCAGACGCAGTCGATCCGCCCGTTCTGGTCGTCGGTCACCGCACGCTGAAGGGCGTCGGTGTCGTCGATCCCGTCGTTGGGGACGGCCCCGTACTCGGTGATGGAGACGCATCCGGCGGGTTTGCCGGCGGCCGGCGCCACCTGCTCCAGGTCGACGATGTAGAAGGCGGCGGTGTCGCGCTGGAGCCGGAAGACGGTGCCTGCCGGATAGGTGGACCCGAGCAGCGCGTGGGACTCGTCGAACAGCCGGCGGGCGTCCGCCTGCGGCGTGTTGCCGTCCTCCGCCTCGTACTCGGTGTAGGGCACGGCGGCGCCGCGGCCCACCACGATCGACCGGGTGAGGATGTTGTTGCTCTCGTCGGTCTCCCCGACGATGTCGGTGGCGTCCGCGGTGGCGGTGAGGAGGCTCGCGCCGCCGGTGGCCGTCCAGGTACCGCTGACGGCGACCTCGGCGGTGGCGCCGGCGGCGATCGCCCCGGTGGCACCGTCGAGGGTCCTGTCGCCCACGGCGAGACGGGTGACGGAGCCGGCGGGGACCGGTGAGGTGCCCCGGTTGTGCACGGAGACGGTGAAGGAGACCTCGGCGCCCGTCGCGGGACTCGCCGGGTCGGTGCGGATGCCACGGACCTCCAGGTCGGGGCCTGGGCTCCGCTCGACGGTCAGCCTGTCGGCCGCGGTGCGGCTGTTGTTGGTGTCGTCCAGTTCGGGGACGGTGCCGGTGGGGTCCACCGCGGCGGACACCGTGTAACTGCCCCGGGGACGCGTGCCGACGTCGGCGGAGACGGTCGCGGAGACGCCGGCGGCGAGCGCGCCGACGGGGGCGCTGCCCGCGACGGTGCCTTCCAGGCTGACATCGACGGTGGCGGCGGAGGCGGCCGGCCCGGCGTTGCGCACGGTCGCGCGGACGGTGACGGCGTCCGTCTCGGTGGGTGACGCGGGCGGGAGACGACCAGGTCGGGGTTGGGCGCGGCGGTGCCCATGACCTTCAGCTCGGCGACCTGCGCTCCGTATCCGCTGGAGTTGTGCGTGAATCTCAGCCGTACGTCGGCGTAGCGGCCGGTGAAGGGGATGGTGACCGTGTTGCGGTTCGAGCCGGGGTCGAAGGTGTAGTCGGCGCGGGCCCTGACCGAGGTGAAGGTGTCCGACGTCTGCGCGCGGCCGAGGACTTCGATGCTCTGGGTCCGTGCGGCCCAGACGGGATCGGGGTCGAGCGCGACGACGACACCGCTGAGGTCGGCGTCGGCGCCCAGCTCGGTGGTGAGGGTGGCGGGGTGGCCGCCGGACTCCCAGTAGGTTTCCGTCCGGCCGTCGTTGGCGTTGGCCGCCACGAACGAGTGAATTGTGGACGAGGCCTCGACGGGCTTGCCGAAGGCCAGGTCGGTGCCGTCGACAGGCGGTTCCTGCGGGTCGCCGTCGTCGTCGCTGCCGTAGACCTCGATCTCGGACAACTGAGCGGCGTTCCAGCCGGTGTTGGCGGTCAGCCGGACGCGGATGTGGCGCACCTCGCGGGCCGTGAAGTCCAGGGTGACCGTGTTGCCGTCCGCGGGATCGAAGCGGTGGGCGGCGGAACCCGACAGGCTGGTGGAGGAGTTGCCGTCGGTACTCCCCTCGACGGCGAGGGTCTGGGTGCGGGCCTCCCAGCCGGAGGGCAGCTCGAGCACGACCTGATCGGCCTCGACGGTGCCGCCCAGGTCGACGCGGACCGACTGCGGGAACGCGCCCGCCGGGCCCTCCCAGTAGCTGAGCTGACGTCCGTCGGTGATGTTGCCGGCAGGGTGGCCGGCGTGGGCGCCGTCGGCCGTGACGCTCTTCCCGAGCGCCAGATCGGGGCCACGGACCGCGTTGGCCGCGGCGGTGGCCGTACCGGATTGGAGCCCTGCGGCGACGAGGCCGGCCAGGAGCAGGCCGGTGATCGTGCGCAGGCCGAAACGCTTGCGTCTCATGAGGTGCCATCCAGGTCGGCCGTGAGGGGGATGCCATGAATTGCCATGTGTAAGTGGGCTTTTTGCGATACAGAGTTCAATTCTTGCGACTCCAGGACTGGAGTTTCCGGCTCGCGCCCGTCTTGTCAATGGCATGCACACAACCGCCTCGCGGACCCGGCGCCGCCTCCGCACCGCCCGGGAGCGTCAACCGGGGGCCGCTCAGCAGAAACGGTCAACCGCCCCCGGCCGTACCATGGCTGGCCATCAGGGGAACCAACGGGAAGAAAGGGGCACCGACGTGTCCGAGAACGCGACCGCGGCCACCGACCTCACCTCGCAGTACACCGCCCAGGTGGCGGGCGACCTGGATCGCAACGTCAAGGAGCAGGAGCGGGTCACCGCGGAGATCGCCTCGCTGCAGGAGCAGTTGACGGTGCTTCAGCACGACCACACGATCCTGGTGAACATGCA
>NZ_NEUB01000785.1 GCF_002910825.1 Streptomyces sp. SM1
ACGATCACCAGGACGGTGCCGAACTTCGCGGTCAGCTTGTCGAAGACGGCCCGCAGCTTCGGCTCGCTGTTGGGCAGTTGCTTGTCGAAGACCTTCTTCCCGGCCGGGGTGAGTCCGTGGCCGTGGTGAGCACTCTTGCCGACGTCCAGGCCCAGGAACACGCCCACGTCTTCGGTCTCGAACATCGCGCCCCTCCCAAGGGGTGTTGACGGTGCCGGCCTCGGCATCGGTGTCGTACTCGCGCATCCACGTTATGCAGACCTGCCGCCCGCGAGCTGTCCGGCATTGCGCCGGACCGGACGGTGGCCGGACCTCTCATCAGCGTCTCCGACGGCACCTCCCGGGCCCGGTGACACCACCCCCCAGGTCATGCCTTCGACAGGGGGCAACAGTCATGCCGGGCCCGGAGGCCAGCGGCCCTCTTGCAGGACCGCGGAAAACATAACGGGGGGGCCGATGCGGATCGACGGGAGTCTTCGAGGGTCTTCGGGGGTGTTCGGGGGACGTCGGGGATCAACGGGTGTCGACGGGGAAGTGAGCCGATTGGCATGGACACGGTGACTCACTGGTGGACCAAGACCCTAGGAGGACTAGACCAGTTGGTCAATGGTGCGGACCAATGCGGATCGAGAGGAGTGTGGCGAAGGTATCCTGAAGTAAGCGGTCGTTAACAAGTGACTTGCTTCGGCCGATCGGGCATACTCACAGCGCACAGCCGCTGGTCAGCAGCTTCCGAGACCCGGGAATGCAAGCATCGGCCAGGCACCGAAACGACCCCGGCGGAGCCGCCCCCACCCAAGGCGCACGCCGATGTGCCCGAACAGGGAGGAGAGCGTCGCCATGCCCGACCGCGCCCCGCAGCCGGTGGACCGGCAACTGCCCACGGACGAGGCCCGGGATCTGATCTCGCTCGTCCGCGACATCGCCCAGCGTGAGGTCGCTCCGACAGCGGCGGAGGAGGAGGACGCGGGCCGCTTCCCGCGCGAGTTCTTCACACTCCTCTCCGAGTCCGGCCTGCTCGGCCTCCCCTACGACCCCGAGCACGGCGGCGGCGACCAGCCGTACGAGGTGTACCTCCAGGTCCTCGAAGAACTCGCCATGGCCCGCCTCACCGTGGGCCTCGGCGTCAGCGTGCACACCCTGGCCTGCTACGCGCTGGCCGCCTTCGGAGCCAAGGAGCAGCAGGCGGAGCATCTGCCCGCGATGCTCGGCGGAGGTCTGCTCGGTGCCTACTGCCTCTCCGAGCCCGCGTCGGGCTCGGACGCGGCCTCGCTGCGCACCAAGGCGGTGCGCGACGGCGACGACTGGGTGATCACCGGCACGAAGGCCTGGATCACCCACGGCGGCGTCGCCGACTTCTGCACGGTCATGGCCCGCACCGGCGAGGAGGGCCCGCGCGGCATCACCGCGTTCCTGGTGCCCGGCGACGCCGAGGGGCTGAGCGCCGCGGTGCCCGAGAAGAAGATGGGAATGAGGGGCTCACCCACCGCCCAGGTCCACTTCGACGGCGTCCGGGTCCCCGACGCGCGGCGCGTCGGCGAGGAGGGGCAGGGCTTCGCGATCGCCCTGTCGGCGCTCGACGGCGGCCGGCTCGGCATCGCCGCCTGCGCCATCGGCCTGGCCCAGGCGGCGCTCGACGAGGCGCTCGGCTACGCGACCGAGCGGCGGCAGTTCGGCAAGCCCATCGCCGACTTCCAGGGGCTGCGCTTCATGCTCGCCGACATGGCCACCCAGATCGAGGCGGGACGCGCGCTGTACCTGGCGGCGGCCCGGCTGCGCGATGCCGGGCGGCCGTTCGCCAAGCAGGCGGCCATGGCCAAGCTGCACTGCACCGACACCGCCATGCGCGTCACCACCGACGCCGTGCAGATCCTCGGCGGCTACGGCTACACCGCGGACTTCCCCGCCGAGCGCTACATGCGCGAGGCCAAGGTCCTGCAGATCGTCGAGGGAACCAACCAGATCCAGCGCATGGTCATCGCCCGCCATCTCGCGGGGCCGGAGACGCGCTGAACCGACCGGGCCCCCGCCAGGGCGCGGCAAGCCGGGTCCACTCCGGGTCGTGCCGTCCCGGCAGCGTCCGGCCCCGGTCCGCCCAGGTCCGCAGGAGATCGCGGTAGATCGGTGGATCCGGAAGCCGGGGCGGCGGGACGGGTGCGGCCGCCTCCAGGGGTGGCGGCACGAAGACGTGGCGTTGACGCCCGGTCGTCGAATACGTGGGAGTCGTCGTCATACCCGGGCAACGCGGGAGCGGCCGGACGGGTCACCGACGGCCGGAATAGGGCGTGCGTTCGCCACCGTCTCCCGGAGGACTGCCGACGGACTGCCGGCGGGCAGCGGACGGGCGTGGGACGGAGGCGTGGGCGAGGGTGGCGGACCCTGCCACCCTCGTACCGGCGTCCGCTCAGGCGGCGTGGCGCCGCATCCCCGGGACCCTGATCGGGCGCGAGCCCGGGCCGCCGACGTGCGAGAAGGGCTGGGTGCGCCAGTCGAGCCCCTGAGGGAGCGTCAACAGCAGGGCGGTGTCCTGCTCCTGGGGCGTGACGGACTCGTCCGCCGGCCCCGCCTCGGAGGCCCGGCGTCCGGTGCCGGCGCAGACCGTGAGCCCGAACGGGTTCCACGGCGAGGCGCACAGAGCGTGCTCCGGCAGAACGTCCTCGTCCGCCAGCAGCGCGATGGGCTGCGCACAGTCCGGGCAGATCACCCGGTACATCTCGAAGGTGTCGTACGCGTCGGGTTCGTCGTCCAGGGTGTCGGACTCGATGTACTCCGGCTCGGGCATGACGACCGGCTGCTGCCGCTTGGACGTGGTACGACCAAGGCGCTTAAGACTCTGCATGGGTTCTCCCCCTCGGGCTGGGCCGTGAAGGCACTGCGGCCTCGACCACAGCAAGCACTTCCCGCCACCCCTGGGGCGTAATCACGAGAACATCACGGAGACGGCCCGAAGGCTGTGGTGTTCGTCACATGCCGCTCGCAGGTGCCCGGTGCGGCGACTCCGGGGTGCTCATTCAGGTATCCGAGACGATCAAGTGCACTGTAGGTTCTTGCGCCATGGAGGAGCTGGACCGACAGATCGTGCAGCTGCTCGTCAAGGACGGGCGGATGAGCTACACAGACCTGGGCAAGGCCACGGGCCTGTCCACGTCGGCCGTGCACCAGCGGGTGCGCAGGCTGGAACAGCGTGGCGTCATCCGCGGCTATGCCGCGGTCGTCGACCCCGAGGCCGTCGGCCTGCCCATGACCGCGTTCATCTCGGTCAAACCCTTCGACCCCAGCGCCCCCGACGACATCGCGGACCGCCTCGCCGGCGTCCCCGAGATCGAGGCCTGCCACAGCGTCGCCGGGGACGAGAACTACATCCTCAAGGTGCGGGTGTCCACGCCGCATGAACTGGAGGAACTCCTCGCCCGCGTACGCTCCCTGGCCGGCGTCTCGACCCGGACGACGGTCGTCCTCTCCACGCCGTACGAGGCGCGACCGCCGCGCATCTGAAGAGATCCGGGGCGGCAGCGGCCCGCC
>NZ_NEUB01000064.1 GCF_002910825.1 Streptomyces sp. SM1
GGGCACTGCTGCTCACAGCGGGCGGTGCGACCACCGCGGCGTTGCTCGCGGCCCGTGACGGAGACGCAGGCGGCTCGGAGCCCGGACGTCCCTCGTACGTGCTGGGAGTCCACTCCACCAGCGGTCCGGCGTCGGCCCTGTTCAGCAGGCCGGTCGAGCGGGCGGCACGCCTCGCTGCCGCCGGTCACAACGCCGACCCGGACCGCGGCTTCGACGTCGCGGTACGGGTGCTTCGGGACCAGGGCGACAAACAGAGCGCCGGAGAGACGGCCGCTTCCTTCACGGCCGACCGGGACGTGTTCGCCGTCCTCGGACCGGTCGACGAGGTGTCGATGCGGGCTGCGGCCAATCTCTACGGCGGGGCAGGCCTCACCCACGTCTCCAGCACCACGGGACAGCAGGACTACTTCGTGACGTCGCCCCAGTCGTCGTTTCAAAGCGGCGCCTCCCATTCGGCCCTCGCGGGCTGGGTGGTGCTGCACGCCCTGGTCACCGGGAGGACGGGCCGGCTCGGCGTGGTGCTGGACAGGGCGGGCGGGACGATCGTCCAGGACCAGGGCATCCTGCTGGTCAGACAGTGGCAGGAGGTACTGGGCGGCGAAGTCCTGCCGAAAGTGGTGGCCGAGAAGACGGACGACGGCGTGACGGCCGTCCGCTCCCTGCTGGCCGCAGGCGTCACCGCCTTCGCCTACCTCGGTCTGCTGGACGCCACGGTCCGGGCTGCCCGTCAGCTGGCCGCGGCCGGGTTCGACGGACCGCGGTGGATGCAGCACCAGTTGTACGGGACGGCGTTCCCGGGACAGGCGGGCGCCGCCGGCGAGGGCTGGTACGTGGTGACCGCCGCCGCGGACACCAGCGCACTGACCACGAGTCGGGCCAGGTCGTTCGCACAGGCGTGGCGCCGACGGTACGGCACCGCGCCGGAGCCGTACGCCGCCGAGGCGTACGACACGGTACGGATGCTGCTGACGGAGTTCGCGCGCACCGTACCGGCCGGGACGGGTCGCCGTCCGCAGCGGGCCGCCCTCGGCACGCGCATGGCGAAGGCCAGATACCAAGGCATCGCCCGTCCCTACACGTTCGGTGAGTACCATCAATACGCGCCCGACGACCGCGGCTGGTCCGACGGCACGTTCGTCCACGAGGTGAGCGGCGGGCGCTTCGTACAGCGGGGTTCGCTCACCGACCTCCGGCGCGCGGCGGAGAGCCCGGCCTAGGGTCGTGTCGCGTTCCGCCGTCCGCCCGGAGGACGGGCCGCGCGGCGTCGGGTGCGTGCTCCCGGGTACCCTCCGAGCCTCGTACCGGACACAACTCGGCTCATGGCGGCCGGCCCGGCGAGTGGGGGCACCCCTTCCAGTGAGGTGTGCCCGACGTCCCGTGGCAGACGGAACGGCGACGACAGGACCTGACGGACCGGTAGGCAGGGGAGGCAGCGGGCATGGAGCGGCTCAGGCCGTTCGATCCCTCGGAAACAGGCGGCCACCGTCTGGTGGGCCGGCTCGGTTCGGGTGGCATGGGCGTGGTCTATCTGGCGCGTTCGCCGCACGGCACCTGGTGCGCGCTCAAGGTCATCCGGGCCGAGCACGCCGGCGATGCCGGCTTCCGGGCACGCTTCCGGCGCGAGGCGGAACTCGCGGCCCGGCTCGGCGGCCGGTGGACCGTACCGGTCCTGGCGGCCGACGCCGACGCCGCCTCCCCGTGGCTCGCCACCGCCTACGTTCCCGGGCCCTCCCTCGCCGAGGCCGTCGCCCGCCACGGGACCTGGGGCGAGAAGCAGCTCAGAGCCCTGGGCGCCGCCCTGGCCGAAGCTCTGGACGACGTGCACGCGGCGGGCCTGGTCCACCGGGACGTCAAGCCGGCGAACGTCCTGCTCACCGCAGACGGGCCCCGGCTGATCGACTTCGGCATCGCCCGGGCCGTAGGGTCGACCGCGCTCACCGCCGACGGCTCCGTAGTAGGCTCCCCCGGCTATCTGTCTCCCGAGCAGGCGCGCGGCCGTACGGTGGGCCCGGCCAGTGACGTCTTCTCCCTCGGCTGCGTCCTCGCCCACGCGGGCACCGGCCGGGCGGTGTTCGGCGGCGGCGGGGCTGCCGGGGTACTGTACCGGACCGTGCACGGGGAACCGGACATGGACGGCGTGCCGTCCGGCCTCGAGCAGGTCGTACGGCGGTGTCTCGCGAAGGACCCGGAGAGGCGCCCGGACGTCGGAGAACTCCGCTCCCTCCTCGGCGGGTTCGACGCGGACGGCTGGCTGCCGCGCGGGCTGCCCTCGTTGATCGCCGCACAGGCCTCGCACATCGTCGGCCTGCCCGTCCCCGGCCCCACCGTCGTCGACCGCGATCCGGCCGGCCCGTCACCGGCCGGCTCCTCCCCCACCCGGCGGCGTCTGCTCGTCACCGGCGCGGCGCTCGGCGCCGGCACCGCCACGGCGGCTACCTGGTGGCTCACGCCCCGCGACGATCCCCGGCGGGACGGGCCGGGCAACCGGCCGAGGTATGTCGTCGGTCTGCTCGGCCATCGCGCGGACAGCGCCTTCGCGGCCCATGAGCACGGTGCGCGTCTCGCGGTCGACCGGCACAACCGTGTTGCCCGGCGCGCCTTCGACCTGGCGCTGCACACCGCCGACGACCGCGGCACCGCGAAGGGCGCGGCGTCGGCGGTGGCCGGGTTGGTCGCCACACCGGACATGGCGGTGGTGCTCGGCGCCGGTACGAACGCGACCGTGCCCGCGGCTGTCGAAGTATGCTCGCGTGCCCGCATGACCATCGTCGTCACCCGGGCGGACACCAGCCTTCTGGACAGCCTGAACCTCAGCACCGCGCTGTTGCTGCGCACGACCCGGACAGCGGGACCTCCCGCGATCCTGTGCCACCTCAACCGGGTCGTGAAGGCGGACCGGACCGTGATCGTGCACGATCTCACCGACGCGGCGGAGACCAGCGCGTCGGTGCGGATCGTCACGGTGTACGGGAAGCTCGAGGGCGAGAGCTCGGTGGAGGAGGTCGGGGCGGGCGAGAGCTTCTCCGCCGTCGCCCGCCGCGTCGCCGAACGCCCTCAGGACGCTGTCATGTTCGTCGGGCTGCGCTCCGAGCGCGCCGCCGCCTTCGCCCGCACGCTGCGGGACACGGACCACCGCGGTGCGCGAGTGGCGGGCGAGCACGTGGTCGGCCGTCCGTTCCTCGCCGAGGCGGAGGGCTGGATGGTCGGCACCGCCTACGCCGACGCCGGGGCGGACCCGCGCATCCGGGCCTTCGCCACCGCCCACCGGGACCGCTACGGCCGCTCCCCCGCTCCCTGGGCGGCCGAGGCCTACGACGCCGTCCGGTTCGCCGCCCACGGTCTGGCCGCCGCCGGCGACGACGGCCCCGGCACCCTGCGCTCGGAACTGCTGCGCGACCCCTGGCAGGGCATCACGCGCAGAGTCGCCTACGACCCGGGCGCTCACTTCTATGACACCGACCGGGACGGCGGCAGCTTCCTCTACCGGATCACCGGCGGCACCACCCGCTTCGTCGCCCGCGCGGACGACATCGGCCGCCGGGCGTGACCTGGCACGAGGCCGGCCGGCCGTACGGGTGCCTACATTTTGCACGCCCTTGACCGCGATCATTCAGATCTCTCACGCTACGGAGCCGGCACACCCATGAGCGACATCGTCAACGGACTCGGCCGGGCCACCGCCTACGGCGCACTCGGACTGGTCCTGCTGGTTCTCGGCATCGTCCTGGTCGACGTGCTGACGCCCGGAAAGCTCGGCCGGCAGATCTGGCAGGAGCGCAACCGCAACGCCGCCGTCGTGCTCAGCTCCTCGCTGCTCGGCATAGGCGGCATCGTGTTCACCTCGATCTGGACGACGTACGACGACTTCGGCAAGGGGCTGGCGTCGACCGCGGCGTTCGGAGTGCTGGGACTGGTGATGATGGCCCTGGCCTTCCTGGTGGTGGATCTCATCACCCCCGGGCGCCTGGGCGCCACGCTGGTGGAGCCCGAGCCCCACCCGGCGGTCTGGGTGACCGCGTCCTGCAACCTCGCGGTGTCCGCCATCGTCTCGGCGTCCATCGCCTGACGCACCGCACCGGTCACCGCGTCCACGAACAGGGTCGGCGTCCGGTCACCGGCCCACGCGTGTCAGGATCCGCCGATGCAACGGAAGATCATCCGCACGGACTCCCGCGACTGGCCCGACGCACAGACGAAGGAACTCTTCAGCGAGGGGTTCCCGGAGTTCATCACGGCCGACCGGCTGGTCAAGGAGTACGTGGGCAGGGTCGGTGCGTGGTTCGCCGACTGGAACCTCACGCTCGTGGACGACCGCGACGTACCGGTCGCCTCCGGCTGGGGTGTTCCGATCCGCCGGGACGGCCTGACCGGGACGCTCCCGTCCGGATACACCGACAGCCTCGTCCGGGCCGTCGAGGGCAGGGAGCGGGGGGCGGCGCCCGACACCCTGGTGATCTGCGGGGCGATCGTCACTGCCTCGCTCAAGGGGCGCGGGCTCGCGGCGGAGATCCTGATGGTGCTGCGGGACAGGGCCCGGGAGGCGGGCCTGGCGCGCGTCGTCGCTCCGGTCCGCCCGACGGCCAAGGCACGGTATCCGCTCACGCCGATCGAGACCTTCATGAAGTGGAGCCGCGAGGACGGGACTTCCCTCGGCCCCTGGATACGGACCCATCAGCGCCTCGGCGCCGGAACACTGGCGGCGGCTCCCGCCTCCCGGACCATGTCCGGCGCGGTGACCGAGTGGGAAGGCTGGACCGGAACGGTGTTCCCCGAGTCGGGTGACTACGTGATCCCGGACGGGCTCGCGCTGCTCCGGATCGACCGCTCCACCGGTCAGGGGGTGTACCGGGAACCC
>NZ_NEUB01000786.1 GCF_002910825.1 Streptomyces sp. SM1
ACGATCACCAGGACGGTGCCGAACTTCGCGGTCAGCTTGTCGAAGACGGCCCGCAGCTTCGGCTCGCTGTTGGGCAGTTGCTTGTCGAAGACCTTCTTCCCGGCCGGGGTGAGTCCGTGGCCGTGGTGAGCACTCTTGCCGACGTCCAGGCCCAGGAACACGCCCACGTCTTCGGTCTCGAACATCGCGCCCCTCCCAAGGGGTGTTGACGGTGCCGGCCTCGGCATCGGTGTCGTACTCGCGCATCCACGTTATGCAGACCTGCCGCCCGCGAGCTGTCCGGCATTGCGCCGGACCGGACGGTGGCCGGACCTCTCATCAGCGTCTCCGACGGCACCTCCCGGGCCCGGTGACACCACCCCCCAGGTCATGCCTTCGACAGGGGGCAACAGTCATGCCGGGCCCGGAGGCCAGCGGCCCTCTTGCAGGACCGCGGAAAACATAACGGGGGGGGGCGGGGGTCGTGTCGTCAGGCGCCGGGTGGTGCGTTCCCCATGGCGATCGCCTGGACGGGGCAGGACAGCGCGGCCTGGATGACCTGCCGCGGGGTGGCCGTCCGCGCCCCCTCGGGCACGAGCGTGGCGTACCCGTCGTCGTCCTGGGTGAAGACGGCGGGTGCCGTCAGGGTGCACTGCCCGGACCCGATACAGGTGCGGTGGTCGATGCGGATCTCCATCTGGGGCGGTCTCCGGTGGTCGGGCGGGGACGGCATTGGCCGAGCTCGTGCACGGTGGCACGGTCGAGCGTCAGCATGACCCACTCCTCGAAGTCGCGGTCTCCTCTCGACGCGGCCTCCCGCCAGCGCTGGACACGGTCGGAGGGGGCGCTGATCCGGAGCTGGCTGGCCCGCGCCGGAATGGCGGGCCGGTCTCCTCTGCGGCTCTCCCGCAGCCGCAGTCGGAGCTGGTTGCGTGGCCAGCCGTGCTGCTCCGCCTGGTCGAGCCAGGTGTCGGCCTCCGCCGGCGGCAGGGAGGCGACCTCGGCGTGGTGACCGAAGCTCAGTGTCTCGCGCCGACGCCACAGCTCGAAGTGCCGTGCCACCCAGGCGTAGTTGCGCAGTGTCTGGTAGTCGAGGCCCGCGGCCTGGACTCCGGTCTGGTAGCGGTCCGCGTAGCGGTCCTGGCCGTAGACGAGCCAGTCGCCCAGGCACCAGGCGGAGGAGTCGGCGATCTGGAAGATGTGCTGCCCGGCCTTCTCCCATCGGTCGTAGGTGAGGCTGGTGGGTATCTTGAGGCCGACCCGGGTGGTGAATATTCGATCCTGCTCGCCGGGTCTGCGGGGGCGGGCCGCCTGGGTCGCTCGGCGGCCGACTGGCAATGGACGGTCACTCCGGTCGTACTTTGCGATGTGCTGCACCGGCTTTCTCCTGAAATCGGGGCATGATACATCTCGCACCGTTCATCGCGCCCTCAAGCCATTAAGGGCGCAAGTGCAAAAACGGTAGTCACCGTCCGAGATACCGTCAATGAGTCTTTGTCAGTAACGAATCATTACGTTGCGTGACTAATCAGATGGTGCGGTCGTACTCGAGCTGGAGCAGGACGAGGGCTGCGGCGGCGATCTTCGTGATGCGGCTGGGGTCGAGGCTGACCCGGCGTAGTGCCTTGAAGGTGGTCTTGAGCAGGGAGTTGGCGCGCTCGCAGACGCCGTGGACGCCGCGGATGACCTTGTTGTAGGTCTGCTGGGCCTCGGTCAGCTCGCCTCCGGCGGGCTTCTTGTGCGGGTGGCGAAAACCGTCGCCGGCGTTCTCGTAGCCGAGGTCGACGAGGGTCGGCATGTCCAGCTCGGCAGCGATCCGGTTGAGGGCATCGATCAGGCCGTGGTGGCGGGCGCAGGTGGTGTCGTGCTCGCGGCCCGGGCGGACCGGTGAGACCCAGAT
>NZ_NEUB01000787.1 GCF_002910825.1 Streptomyces sp. SM1
ACGATCACCAGGACGGTGCCGAACTTCGCGGTCAGCTTGTCGAAGACGGCCCGCAGCTTCGGCTCGCTGTTGGGCAGTTGCTTGTCGAAGACCTTCTTCCCGGCCGGGGTGAGTCCGTGGCCGTGGTGAGCACTCTTGCCGACGTCCAGGCCCAGGAACACGCCCACGTCTTCGGTCTCGAACATCGCGCCCCTCCCAAGGGGTGTTGACGGTGCCGGCCTCGGCATCGGTGTCGTACTCGCGCATCCACGTTATGCAGACCTGCCGCCCGCGAGCTGTCCGGCATTGCGCCGGACCGGACGGTGGCCGGACCTCTCATCAGCGTCTCCGACGGCACCTCCCGGGCCCGGTGACACCACCCCCCAGGTCATGCCTTCGACAGGGGGCAACAGTCATGCCGGGCCCGGAGGCCAGCGGCCCTCTTGCAGGACCGCGGAAAACATAACGGGGCGACGACGCCCGGTGATGCCCCGCCCGGCCCCGCCCGAAGAACGCCGGGCGGTTCCCATGGCGCCGGGCACCGGGTGGCGATCCCCCGCACCCCGGCCCTCCGCCCGGCCGCCGCGCGGGGTTAAAGATCGGATGACGGGAAACGCGGACCGGACACCGGAGACGAAGTGTGCCGACGCAGCGTGACAGGGAGGACGCCATGGGCTCCGAACCAATGGCCGACGACGCCTACCAGCCCACCGGGAGCAACGAGGAGCAGGAGGACGCCGCGCCGCTGGACATGCAGGACGCCCTCGACGAACGGACCTACGACGACACCCTCGACGAGGGCTACTCCCCGCCGGAGAAGCCGCTCGGCGTCACCAAGCACGGCACCACGGCCGCCGAGCAGCACGACGGTGAGTCCCTCGACGGGCGGCTGTCCCAGGAGGTGCCCGACGAGTCCGCGCCGGTCACGGACGAGGTGGGCGACCTGCAGGGCGGCGAGGGCGGGCCGGTCGACCCGGAGGCCGGCACCGCGCGCGCCGGACGCCTGGTCGCCCCCGACGAGGGCGCGCACACCGACACCACCAAGGAGACGATCGCGGAGGACGTCGGCATCGACGGCGGGGCCGCCGGCGCGGAGGAAGCCGCGATGCACGTCGTCGAGGACGGGACGGAGCCGCCGGACGACCGGGACAGAACCTGACCGCGCACGGCGAACGGCGCCGCCGGTCCCGGGAAGGACCGGCGGCGCCGTGCTGCCGCGGGGGCGGGGACGCGGAGGACTCAGGGAAGGATCTTGTCCAGGGCGGCGGGCCCCTCCTCGGCCAGCTTGCGCCTGGCCCACTCGAGGTTCTGCGGGGTCAGGTCCTTGCCGGAGGCGAGAACCAGGTCCTCCGGGGACACATCGGTGCCGGTTCGGGTGTGAAGCAGGCTGTCCGGGGTCGTGCTGTCCTCGGGCTGCCGGGACGCGTCGGGCTGGGACGTCGACATCTTCTGGCTCCTCGGGTCCGGATCGCTGTTGCGGCCCCGGTGCTGTCATCGGGTCCGGTACTCAGCCTTCAGCGCGGGAGCCCGCCGTGCATCCGGAAGCGCTCGCGGCACCCGGTGAAGGGCTGCCTCCTCGTGGCCGGGGTACCTTCCCGGGACCGCGGGAAACCTGCCCGCCCGGCCGCCTCGACGAGTCTTTCCAAATGCCTGCGGGCACGAAGAGAGGGTGCTCATGATCGTTTGTGACGACGAACTTGAACACCCTCGTGACCGCACTGTACGTGAAGATCGACGACGACTTGGCGGGTATCGTGCGGCTGCCGGGCCGGCCACCGAAACTCAGTCACTCGGAGTTGCTGTGCCTGGCGGTCATGCAGGCGATGCTCGGCTTCCACTGCGAGGCCCGCTGGCTGCGGTACGTCCGCGCACACCTCCAGGACATGTTTCCCTTCGTCCCGCAGGATGCCGGCTACAACAAGCGGCTGCGTGCCGCGCTGCCGCAGATCAAACGCGTGATACGGGTGCTCGCCAAGGACACCGACTTCTGGCACGACACGGTGTGGATCACGGACTCGACCCCGGTGCCGTGCGGGATGTCCCGCCCCACGGTCAAGCGCTCGGAGCTGGCGGGCTGGGCCAACTACGGCTACTGCGCGTCGCATTCGCGGTTCTTCTGGGGGCTGCGGCTGTACCTGGTGTGCACCCCGGCCGGGATGCCGATCCTGTGGGCGCTGGCCGATCCGAAGCTCGGCGAGCGCGAGGTGCTGGCCGCGATGCTGGAGGTCGATGCCGAGCTGGTGCGCGTGCGGCCGGGCCTGCTGCTGATCAGCGACAAGGGCTTCGCGTCGAAGACCTTCGAGCGGTCACTGTCCGTACAGGGCATCACGCTGCTGCGGCCGTCGAGGAAGAGGGAGATCCTGCGGCCCGGCGAGCCGATGCTCAAGAAGGTCCGCCAGCTGATCGAGTCGGTCAACGACACCCTCAAGGGCCA
>NZ_NEUB01000788.1 GCF_002910825.1 Streptomyces sp. SM1
GCCCCATGTCGCCCACCTCGTCCGCCAGTCGGTGTACGACGATGCCGTTGCGGAACGCTGTCTCGCCGACGTGCGCGCAGGTGCTGCCGTAGACGCAGAGGCGGTTGCCGCCCTCCCGCACGACCTCGACGGACCGCTGCGCGGAGCGCGCCTCCTGTTCGAGCAGCGCGGAAAGCCGCGCGGCGTGCGGGCTGCGCACGGCCACTCGGGGGCGCAGCCGGGTGCGGCGGAAGTCCTGGGCCTCCTGGTCGGCGACGAGTCTTCCGCCGTCCAGTGTGACCACGTGGTCCGCGATCCGCGCGGCCTCCTTCGGGTCCGGCGTGGTGCACAGCACGGTGCCGCCCTGGGCCGCGTGCGCCCGGAGGAGGCCGTGCAGCCAGCGTGCCTCCGGGGCGGAGAGTCCCCGTGCGGGGTCGTCCAGCACGAGCGTGTGCGGGTCCGGGAGCAGTGCGCAGGCCAGTCCCAGGCGGCGGTCCATACCGCGCGACAGGGTGCCGAGTCGTTCGTCGCGCAGACTCACGAGCCCCACCGCTTCGAGGACTTCGTCGGCACGGCGGGCCGGTACGCCCGAGGCGGCGCAGAGCATTCGGAGATGCCCGCGGACGGTGCGCGCGGGGTGTCCCGGCACCTCGCCCAGCAGTACGCCCACCTCCCGGGCGGGATAGGGAATGCGGTGCAGGGGACGGCCTCTGAAGTAGGTGATGCCACGGCCGCGTTGGAGTTCGAGCATGAGCCCGAGTGCCGCCGTCTTGCCGGCTCCCGGTGCTCCGAGCAACACGGTGACGCGTCCCGCGTGCGCCTCGAAGGAGACGTCGTCGACGGCGGGCGGGAGCTCTTTGCGGGGGCTGCTGGTCAGTCCGATGGCCTGGATCACCCGATGCAAGATAGCGTGCCCATTCGGGTTTTTCGGGCATCGCGCGGCTCGCTGCGGACGGGACGTACGTGCTGCCGGGGCCGTCGGCGGGCCGGGCGGACCCCGCGTCAGACCTCGGGGCGCAGCATCGGAGGGTTGAGCAGGGTGGCCCCGCCGGCCCGGAAGAGCTGGGCGGGGCGTCCGCCCTGCCGGGTGGTCGTGCCTCCGGTCGGGACCAGGAAGCCGGGCGTGCCTGTCACTTTGCGGTGGAAGTTGCGCGGGTCGAGCGCCACGCCCCAGACCGCCTCGTAGACCCGGCGCAGCTCGCCGACGGTGAACTCGGACGGACAGAAGGCCGTCGCCAGCGAGGAGTACTCGATCTTGGAACGGGCGCGCTCCACCCCGTCCGACAGGATCTGGGCGTGATCGAAGGCGAGCGGCGCCACCGGCTCGGGGTCCCTGCCCCGGCCGCCCTCCCGCAGCAGTTCCCCGACGGGCGCCCAGCGGGCGTTGCTGGCGTCGCCGCCGGCCCGGGGTGCGGGCAGGTCGGGGGCCAGGGCGAGATGGGCGACGCTGACCACACGCATCCGGGGGTCGCGCTCGGGATCGCCGTAGGTGGCGAGCTGCTCGAGGTGTGCGCCGTTGTCCTGGGCGGGGACGGCCGGGTCGTGCACTCGCAGTCCGGTCTCCTCGGCCAGTTCCCGGGCCGCCGCCTGCGCCAGGTTCTCGTCGGCCCGTACGAAGCCTCCGGGGAGTGCCCAGCGCCCCTGGAAAGGCGGTTCGCCCCTGCGTACCGCCAACGCGCACAGCGAATGGCGACGCACGGTCAGCACGACCAGGTCCACGGTGACGGCGAAGGGCGGAAAAGCTGACGGGTCGTAGGGCATTGGTAGTCAGGGGCGCGGTGTCCTCGCGGACCCGTTTCCCCATCCCCCTTTCAATCCGTGCGTGCGGTTTTCCCGCACACGGCTTACCGATGATCTTCTTGACATGGTTACGCAGCCTTCGGATAGCGAATCGTGCCACCCAGCCGATACAGGCCATGCCCGTTGAACCACTCCTCAGTCCATTCCGCCCGCTGGCCTGACCTCAGATTGCGGCCGCGCTTCTTGGCCATCAATCTGTGGAGCCGCCATACGACATATCGATCAGCGGTCTGGAACTTGTCAGCGGCGTTCCCGGTTCTGAAGTAGTTACCCCAGCCGCGCAGGATCGGATTCAGGTCCGCAATCACGTCCCGAATATCCATTCCAGTCCGACGGCGGTCGGTCCGTTCCCGGACCTTGTCCCGGAGTCTCTTCATCGCCGCTTTCGAGGGCCAGCGGTGCAGGTAGAAGCGGACGGTCCCGTACTTCTCCCACGACCTGCCCGAGAAGCGTGCTCTGAAGTGGCAGCCGAGGAAGTCGAGTCCTTCCCGGCCCTCTCTGAGGTCAACAATCTTCGTCTTGTCCGGGTGCAGTCGCAGCCCCAGCGAAGTCAGGATCTCCCCGACCGCGTCAAGAGCAGCCCTGGCCTGGCGTTCCGAACGGCACAGGACGACGCCGTCGTCCGCGTACCGCACCAGCTCACCCACTCCGCGCCGCGATAGCCCGGAGTCCAGAACGTGCAGGTAGACGTTGGCCAGCAAAGGCGAGATCACCCCGCCCTGAGGCGTCCCG
>NZ_NEUB01000789.1 GCF_002910825.1 Streptomyces sp. SM1
GCCCCGCTGGTGCAGCAGGACGCCCAGGTTGTTGGCGGCGGCGCGGCAGCCCGCGGCGGTGGCGGCGCGCAGATGGGGTTCGGCTCCGTCGAGATCACCACGGCGCAGCAGCATGGCGCCGAGGACACTCATCGCCTCGACATCACCGGCCTCGGCAGCGATCCGCTGACGCAGCTCCTCCGCGGCCTCGTCGTCGGCCTCCCCGTCGCGAGGTTCCTCCCGAGGGGAGGACTGCACAAAACGCCCTGTCCTGAACAGAGTTGCCTTGTCCCCCATACCATCCATCGTCGCACCACCTGCAACCTGGGTACACCTGGTATACCGCAGTCAGTGAAGTCACTACAGCGTTTTGTCGACATGCCCACAGAGAGACAAGCCAAACACAGAACACCCAACTCCCGTCGGCGGCAGGGCCGTCACCCGCCCAGGCACATGCGTTCGCACATCACAAAGGCCCGGACTCCTTGAGGAGTCCGGGCCTTTGCTGTCGCCAACCACGCGACTTCAGTAGCGGGGACAGGATTTGAACCTGCGACCTCTGGGTTATGAGCCCAGCGAGCTACCGAGCTGCTCCACCCCGCGCCGTTGTGTTGCAACCGTAGCACGGCGCGGGAGGGGCCTTTGACCAGCTTGCTCGCTAACCGGTCGGACTGGCGTCGGGAGCGGGCCTGCTCTCCCCGCCGCCACCCCCTTCGGCCGACTGGGCTTCCTCGGCCTTGCGCAGGGCGTCCTCCAGCTCCTGCTGCGCCTTGCCGTAGGCCTCCCAGTCATTCTTCTTCAGGGCTTCCTGGCCGGCGTCGAAGGCCTTCTGGGCGTCGTTCAGAGCCTCCTGGACCGTGGGGTTGTCGGATGCGGGCGGCGGTGGCTGCGTGCCCTCGTCCTCGCCCGTTCCCTCGTCCTCCCCCGGTGGCGGCTCGACAGGTGCGCCCTCTCCGCCGAAGACCTTGTCCAGGGCCTGCTCGAGGGTGTCCTCGAACGCGGTCTGGCCGCCGTAGGTCACCAGCACCTTCCGCAGCAGCGGGTACTTCAGTCCGCCACCGCGTACGTAGACCGGCTCCACGTAGAGCAGTCCTCCGTCGAGCGGGACGGTCAGGAGGTTGCCGTACTCGACCTCCGAGTCGCCACCTCTCAGCAGCCTGATCGTCTCGGCGATGTCCTGCTGGGAGTTGAACTGACTCTGCACCTGTTGCGGTCCGGAGACCGTCGTGCTGGTCGGCAGTTTCAGGACTCTGATCTTCCCGTAGTCCTTGGTGCCCGGGTCGGCGTTCACCGCCATGAAGGCGCTCAGGTTGTCACGCCCGTTCGGAGTGAACGTCGTGGTGAGCGAGAAGACCTGTTGCTGCTGGTCCGGCATCCGCATGCTCAGGTAGTACGGAGGCACCGTCTCGCCCGTCTTGTTCGTCGGGTCGTCCGGCACCTCCCAGACCTCGCTGCCGCTCAGGAACGTGGTGGCGTCCTTGACGTGGTAGCGGGTCAGCAGCTCGCGCTGCACCTTGAACAGGTCCTGCGGGTAGCGCAGATGGTCCATCAGGGCGCCCGAGATCTCGCTCCGCGGCTCCACCGTGTCCGGGAACGCCTTCATCCACGTCTCGAGGACGGGATCCTCGGTGTCCCACTGGTAGAGCTTGACATCGCCGCTGTACGCGTCGACGGTCGCCTTCACCGAGTTGCGGATGTAGTTGACCTGGTTCTGCTGGGCCACCACCGCGCGCTGGTCGTTGGTGGCGGTCAGCGAGTCGGCGGTGGTGTCACCGAGGGTCGTCCGCGACGCGTACGGATAACCGTTGGTGGTCGTGTAGGCGTCGACGATCCACTGGATCCGGCCGTCGACGACCGCCGGGTAGGCGTCGCCGTCGATGGTCAGCCACGGGGCGATGGCCTCGACGCGCTCCTTGGGCGTGCGGTTGTACAGGATCCGCGAGCCCTCACCGATGGCGCCCGAGTACAGGATCTGCGGCTCGCTGAACGCGACCGCGTAGGCGGCCCGGTTCACCGGGTTGTCGAGGTTGACCCCGCTGTCGCCCTTGTAGCTGTACGTCTTCTCGCCGCTGTCGTCGGAGTAGTCGATCTCCTTCTGGGGACCGCCGACGATCGAGTACGTCGTCGTCCGCTCGCCGTAGTAGACGCGCTGCTCGTACGACCCCAGGTCTCCCTTGGACGGCAGGTCGGACTCGGTGAACGCCGGACGGCCGCCCGCGTCGGCGCTGGTGCCCTCCGCGGCCACGACGCCGTATCCGTGCGTGTACCGGAAGTGGTCGTTGATCCAGTTCCGCTTCGGGATGCCGTTGTAGTTCAGCTCCCGCAGGCCGATGACGGTGTCCTGCTCCTTGCCGTCCTCGGCGTAGCGGTCGACGTCCAGGTTGGTCGGGAACGCGTAGTAGTTCCTGATCTGCTGGAGCTGCTGGAACGTCGGCGACACGATGTTCGGGTCCATGATCCGGATGCTCGCCGCGTCACGGACGTCGTCCCGGAGCTTGGTCGCGTCATCGGTCTGGGCCGTACCCGGGTACTCGGTGACCTGCGAGTCGTTGATGCCGTAGGCCTCGCGGGTGGCCTTGAGGTTCTTCTCGACGTACGGCGCTTCCTTGGCCTGCTCGTTCGGCTGGACCTGGAACTTCTGCACGATCGCCGGGTAGAGACCGCCGATGAGGATCGCCGACAGCACCATCAGGCCGAAGCCGATCACGGGCAGCTGCCAGGTACGCCGCCACAGGGTGGCGAAGAACAGCAGCGCGCAGATCACGGCGATGCAGAACAGGATCGTCTTGGCCGGCAGATAGGCGTTCGCGTCGACGTACCTGAGGCCCGTCCAGCTGTCGGTGGCCTTGAAGTCGCTGGACTTCACCGCCAGCCCGTACCGGTCGAGCCAGTACGCGACGGCCTTCAGGGCCACGAAGATGCCGAGCAGCACCGACAGGTGCCCGGTGGCCGCGGCCGTGGCACGCGCGCCCGGGCTGGTGATGCGCAGCCCGCCGTACAGGTAGTGGGTGAGCGCGGCGGCGATCAGGCCCAGGATCGCGGCGGCGAAACCGAAGCCGAGCAGGAACCGGTACCAGGGCAGGTCGAAGGCGTAGAAGGAGACGTCCAGCTTGAACTGCGGGTCCTTCTGGCCGAACGGCACGCCGTTGACCCACATCAGCCAGGTCCGCCACTGGCCCGACGCCGAGGCACCGGCGATCAGACCGACCAGCGCGGTGATGCCGAGCAGCAGCCACTTCTTGTACGGGGCGATGCCCATCCGGTACCGGTCGAGATTCTGCTGCTCCATCGACATGGCGCTCAGCGGCGGCCGCATGCGGTGGGCCAGCCAGATGTTGAAGCCGACCGCGAGGGCCATCAGCAGACCGAAGACGAAGAACAGGCCGATCTTGGTCCATAGGGTCGTCGTGAAGACGGACGAGTAATTGACCGAGCGATACCACAGCCAGTCGGTCCAGAAGCCCGCGAACATGGTGAACACCATGCCGAGGACGGCCAGGACGCCCAGTGTCATCAGCAGGGTCCGGACCCGCCGGGACGGGTGGCCGACTCTGATCCGTGGCCCCGTCGGGCCTCCGCCGCGGTCCGGCATCTGGAAAGCCAAGGTAGGCACCTCGAAGTTCGCTGTTGATTCGTCAGCCCGCGGTTTCACGGGCCGCCGTGGCCCCCCGTGATCGTGGGCCCACACCTATGCAACTTACTCACGCTTTACTCGGTTCCCGATTCCGGCCGGGAACGAGAGAGGATTGTGACCATGTCCAACACACCCATGGCCGCGAACCCGCTCACCCGGGCCGTACTCGAGATCGACGAGTACGCCTCCGGACTCGGCTGGGACCAGCCCGCACGCCTGTTCGCCCTCGTAGACACCGCCCGGCTGCGCGCCGAGCAGCCCTCGCTCGCGGGCCGGCTCGGCCAGGACGGCGAACAGGAGACCACCGCCTTCACCCCGATCGAGCAGGACAAGATTCCAACGGGCAAGCCGCTCGACGAGTTCCTGGGCACCATCGCCTGGCCCGACGCGGTGGCGGGCTGCGCCCTGACCGTGGAGCGGCTGATGCTGCCGCCGTCCGCCGAGGCACAGGTCCCGAAGGACCTGGACGAGGCGGCGCTGACCAGGTGGGTGGCCGAGCATCCGGAACGTCAGGAGGTCCGTATGACGGTCGCCGTGCTGCGCGGCGGCGCTCGTGAGTCGGCGCTGCGGCTGCGCGCGAAGGACTCGCCCACGGAGGTCCTCACCGGCTCCGACCTGGTGCCGGGGCTGGCCGAGGCGCTGACGGCGACGTTCGCGGACTAGGAGAGGGCGTCCCGTCCGGTCAGGACGCCGTGCACTCCGACAGGCCTGCGGTGTCGCCGGAGCGGATGTCCTCCAGCGCGCCCAGGGCGTCGTCGATGGTGTCCACCTTCACCAGGGTGAGGCCCTCGGGGGTGTCCTTGGCGGCGGCCGCGCAGTTGTCGGCGGGAGTGAGGAAGTACTCGGCGCCCTTGCCGCGGGCGCCGACCGTCTTCATCTCGATCCCGCCGATCGGCCCGACCTTGCCGTTGTCGTCGATCGTGCCGGTGCCGGCGACGAAGGTGCCGCCGGTCAGGCTGCCCGGGGTGAGCTTGTCGTAGATGCCGAGGGCGAACATCAGGCCGGCGCTCGGTCCGCCCACGTCGGCGAGCTTGATGTCGATGTCGAACGGGAAGGTGTGGTCGGTCCCGGCGGAGATCCCGACGATGGCCCGCTTCTCGCCGGCGTCGTCGGAGCTCGCGGTGGTGATCGTGACCTTCTCGGTCTTCGTAGGGGTCCGCTTCTCCTTCTCGGCGGCGGCCTGCTCCTTGGCGGGCACGATCGTGAAGACGACGTCCTCGCCGGGCTGGTGCTCGGTCACCAGTTCGGCGACATCGGCGGGCTCCTTCACCGCCTTGCCGTCGACCGCCTTGATCACATCGCCCGCGTGCAGCCTGCCCTCGGACGGCGACCCCTTGACGACCGTGGAGACGATCACCCAGGACCTCACCGGTACGTCCAGCTCCTTCAGGGCCGCGACCTTGGCGCTCTCCTGGGACTGGCTGAACTCCTCGGCGTTCTCCTGGGTGGACTGCTCCTCCGTCTTGCCGTCGGGGTAGAGGGTCTCGTGCGGCACGATTTTGTTGTCGTGCGCGAGCCATCCGTAGACGGCCTCGACGAGGTTCATCCGGTAGTCGGCACTCGTGACCCGCACCGTGGTCATATTGAGGTGACCGTCCGCGGGATAGGTCTTGTGCCCGGCGATCTGCAGCACCGGCTCGCCGTCGTGCTCGCCCAGCGTGTTCACCGTCGGCCCCGGCGACATCTCCGAGTACGGCACGGGGATGAAGACTCCCGCGCACAGGAGCGCGATCAGCATCAGGGTGGAGGCGAGCATCGTCGCGGTGCGGCGTGGCATGACTCGACAGTACGGGACAGGCCTGTCGGCGCACCGTCAGGGCCACCCGGACGGGCGGCCCTGAGCGTCGTGCGCCGTGACGTGTGGGGGCACGGTCCTCAGCGGTCCGAGCGCGGCTTCTCCATGGCTTCCCGGAACCGGGCGTAACCGATGAGTTCGGGGCCGTCGCCCCGCACCTTACGGGTCCTGTTGGCCCAACTGCCCCAGAGCCCCGCTCCGATCGCGGCCACGAGCGGAATCAGCAACCAGACAAGCACTGCCATGCCGACCTCCCAACCCCATGAGCGTCCGCGACTGACTGATCAGCAGATTAACCATCCGCAGTGACAACGCTCACCTCAGGGGTGCGGTTACGCAACCGGAGGTCCGACCCCTCTCACCAGGCTCCCACCCCTCGACGAGGCGCCACGCGCCGACCCGCCCTCCCGTCGCCCGACCACCACCCCTGGACGACGGCGCCACACGCCGACCCGCCCTCCCGTCGCCCGACCACCACCCCTGGACGACGGCGCTACGCGCCGACCCATTCCTCGGTCCCGTCCGAGAACCGCTGATGCTTCCAGATGGGCACCTCGTGCTTGAGGTCGTCGATCAGCTTCCGGCAGGCCTCGAAGGCCTCCCCCCGGTGCGGGCACGACACGCCGACGACCACGGCGAGGTCACCGATCCCGAGATCCCCGACCCGGTGCACGGCGGCGAGCGCCCGCACGGGGTACTCGGCGGCGACCTTCCCGGCGATGCGCCGCATCTCGTCCTCGGCACTCGGGTGACACGAATAGCCCAGCCCCTCGACGTCGGTACCGCCGTCGTGATCGCGCACGGTCCCCACGAACAGCGCCGTCCCGCCGGCCGCGTCGTCCCCCACCGCGCGGAGGACCTCGTCCACCGACAGCGGCGCGTCGCGGATCGCGATCAGCTTGATCGGGTCCTGTGCGGCCTGCTCACCCGGGTGATCGTGCGTGGATGCCATGCCACCATCGTGCCCCACCGCGACGACAACCCGGTACGCAGCAGCGTCAGTTCGGTCGGCCCGGCACCGACGGCCCGGGAC
>NZ_NEUB01000790.1 GCF_002910825.1 Streptomyces sp. SM1
GCGAGGTCCTGGGCACGGGCACCGACACCGAGGTCCACCTCCTCGCCGCCGGAGACGCCCTCGACCGGCACCGCGACGCCTCCGAGGCGGCCGCCGCCGCCGCGCAGGCGGCCCGCACCCCGCGGATCGCCCCGGCCACGGCATACGCGCTGGGTGTGCTCCACGCCGATCAGCGGCATGAGGTGGAGGCAGCGCGGTACGCGTTCCAGCGCGCCTGGCGGAAGGGACAGGCACAGGCGCAGGGACAGACTTAGGGTGCAGGTGCAGGGACAGACTTAGGCACAGGTGCAGGTGCAGGGACAGACATAGGTGCAGGCGCAGGCACAGGCAGACCCACGGAGGCACACGGTGAGCACCCCCGGCTCCGGCGAATCCCGTCCGCGGCCTCGCCCGCCCACCCTCACCGTCCAGGCCGCGGGCTGTGTCCTGTGGCGCCGCTCGCCCGTGACCGGCGCACTCGAGCTGTGCCTCGTCCACCGGCCCAAGTACGACGACTGGTCCTGGCCCAAGGGCAAGCTCAAGCGCGGTGAGGACCCGCTGGCCGGCGCCCTGCGTGAGGTCGCCGAGGAGACGGGCCACACCGCCGTGCCGGCCGCCGAGCTCCCCACCGCGCGCTATCTCGCGAACGGCCGCCCCAAGCGGGTCCGCTACTGGGCCGCCGAAGCCGTCGCCGGCACCTTCACCCCGAACGACGAGGTCGACCGGCTCCTCTGGCTGCCCCCGGACGCCGCCCGCGCCCACCTCACCCGCGCCGACGACGCCGGCCTCGTGGACGACCTCCTCGCCACCCTCCGTCCGGCATGGTGACCGCCCGGTATCACCCCGTGTCCTCGACGTGAGCGTTCCGTGACCTCACCGCACCGCCCTCAGGGGTTCACCCGGCGTTCACTTACGCCCATCGGACGCTTCACCTGTTCTGCCTAATTTCGGCCTTACACGATGCGGATCGCCCGAAGAACGAGGGGCGGACCCATCACCCACTTCGCACGCCGCCGAATTCAGGACGGCGGCCACTGGAAGGAACTCAAGTGAAGCTTCAGCGCAAGAACCGGCGGGCCCTCGCTCTCGGTGCTCTCGCCGTCTCCGGCGCCCTGGCCCTCACGGCGTGCGGCTCCGACGACACCGGTGGCAACACCGACGGCGGCGACGCCTCCGCCACCGCACAGGCCGGCAACATCGACTGCGGTGACGCCAGGGGCCAGCTCCAGGCCTCCGGCTCCTCCGCGCAGAAGAACGCCATCGACGCCTGGGTGAAGCAGTACACCGCCGCCTGCAAGGGCGTGCAGGTCAACTACAACCCGACCGGTTCGGGCGCGGGCATCACCGCCTTCACCCAGGGCCAGACGGCCTTCGCCGGTTCGGACTCCGCGCTGAAGCCCGAGGAGATCGAGGCCTCGAAGAAGATCTGCTCCGACGGCCAGGGCATCGACCTGCCGATGGTCGGCGGCCCGATCGCGGTCGGCTTCAACGTCCCCGGTGTCGACAGCCTCGCCCTGGACGCGGCGACCCTCGCGCAGATCTTCGACAGCAAGATCACCAACTGGAACGACGCGGCCATCAAGAAGCTCAACCCCGAGGCGAAACTTCCCGACCTCAAGATCCAGGCCTTCCACCGCTCCGACGAGTCCGGCACCACGGACAACTTCACCAAGTACCTGAAGGCCGCCGCGCCCAGCGACTGGAAGTACGAGCCGGGCAAGTCCTGGGAGGCCGAGGGCGGCCAGTCCGCCCAGGGCTCCTCCGGCGTGGCCCAGCAGGTGAAGCAGACCTCGGGTGCGATCTCGTACTTCGAGCTCTCCTACGCCTCGGACGGCCTCAACACCGTCGACATCAAGACCGAGGCCGCCGAGCCGGTCGAGGCCACCATCGAGAACGCCACCGCGGCCATCGGCGCCGCCAAGGTCGTCGGCACCGGCAAGGACCTGGCCCTGGAGCTGGACTACACCCCGTCCGCCGACGGCGCCTACCCGATCGTCCTGGTGACGTACGAGATCGTCTGCGACAAGGGCAACAAGGCGGAGACCCTGCCCACCACCAAGTCCTTCCTGAACTACATGGCCTCCGAGGACGGTCAGGCCCAGCTGGCCGACGCCGGCTACGCCCCGATGCCCGAGGAGATCATCACCAAGGTCCGCGAGACCATCGCGAGCCTCGCCTGACCCAAGCGTGCGGACCGGCCCCGACCACGGAGCCGGTCCGCACCGTCCGGTGCACCGCCCTCAGGAGTCCCCGGACCCGGACGGCTCCGACCGAGCCGCCCGCCCCGGCGGCTCCGCAGACCGGAGAACCCGATGGACATCACCACACAGCAAACCACCGCCCCACCCACCGCGCCAGGACCGGCCGCGCCCGCGGACAAGCGCGCCGCGCGCGGCGCCACCCGCCCCGGTGACCGGATCTTCCTCGGCCTCTCCCGCGGATCCGGCATCTTCGTCCTGGTCCTCATGGCCGCCATCGCGGCCTTCCTGACCTACCGCGCCTCCATAGCCATCGGCAAGAACGAGGCGAACTTCTTCACGTCCTTCGAGTGGAACCCCTCCGGGGTTCCGCCGGAGTTCGGCATCGCGGTCCTGGTCTTCGGCACCGTCGTGTCGTCGGTGATCGCGATGGTCATCGCGGTCCCGGTCTCGGTCGGCATCGCCCTGTTCATCACGCACTACGCCCCCCGCCGCCTCGGCGGTCTGATCGGCTACGTGGTCGACCTGCTCGCGGCCGTCCCGTCCATCGTCTACGGCCTGTGGGGCGTCCTCGTCCTGGTGCCGCACATGGGCGGCCTCTACAGCTGGCTCGACGAGTACCTCGGCTGGACCGGCGTCTTCGCCTGGGAGGGCGGCCCCGCCCGCTCGCTGCTCACCGTGGGCATCCTGCTCGCGCTGATGATCCTGCCGATCATCACCAACGTCAGCCGCGAGGTCTTCCGGCAGGTCCCGCGGATGCACGAGGAGGCGGCCCTGGCCCTCGGCGCCACCCGCTGGGAGGTCATCCGCATGTCGGTCCTCCCCTTCGGCCGCTCCGGTGTCATCTCCGCCTCGATGCTGGGCCTCGGCCGCGCGCTCGGCGAGACGATGGCCGTGGCCATGGTGCTCTCGCCGAGCTTCGACATCGGCGCCAGCCTGCTCGACCCGGGCGGCGGCACCTTCGCCCAGAACATCGCCAGCAAGTTCAACGAGGCCACCGTGATGGGCCAGGACGCGCTGATCGCCTCCGGCATGGTGCTCTTCGTCATCACCCTGCTGGTCAACGGCGCGGCCCGGCTGATCATCGCCCGCCGCAAGGAGTACTCGGGGGCCAACGCATGAGCCACGCAACCCTCCTCCCCAAGCCCAGTTCCCTGCGCGGCGCGACCCTGCCCAAGTGGTTCTCCTCGGCGGTCGCCGCCGGCTCGGTCGCCCTCGGCCTCGGCATCAGCTCCGCGGCCGGCCTGCACAGCGACATCCAGTGGGGCCTGATCGCCGCGGTCCTGTTCGTCGTCCTGTCCTACGGCATCTCCGCGAAGGTGGAGGGCAGCCGCCAGGCCAAGGACCGCACCGCGACCAGCCTGGTGTGGGTGGCCTTCCTGCTGGCCGTCGTCCCGCTGGCCTCCCTCATCTGGGAGACGGTCGAGCGCGGTGTGAAGGTCCTCGACGTCTACTTCCTCACCCACTCCATGGGCGTGGTCGCCGACACCGAGCCCGGCGGCGGCATCTACCACGCCATCCTCGGCACCCTGGAGCAGGTCGGTCTCGCCGCCCTGATCTCCGTGCCGGTCGGTGTGCTCACCGCGATCTACCTGGTCGAGTACGGCCGGGGCAGGCTCGCCAAGGCCGTCACCTTCTTCGTCGACGTCATGACGGGCATCCCGTCGATCGTCGCGGGTCTGTTCATCCTCAGCCTCTGGGTGCTGATCCTGAAGATGGGGCCCTCCGGCTTCGCCGGCTCCATGGCCCTGTCGATCCTGATGATCCCGATCGTCGTACGCTCCACCGAGGAGATGCTCAAGCTCGTCCCGAACGAGCTGCGCGAGGCCTCGCTGGCGCTGGGTGTGCCGAAGTGGCGCACCATCCTGAAGGTGGTCCTGCCGACGTCGGTCGGCGGCATCACCACCGGCGTGATGCTCGCCGTCGCCCGCATCACCGGTGAGACCGCCCCCGTGCTGCTGCTGGTCTGGGTCACGAACTACATCAACACCAACCCGTTCAAGGACCCCCAGGCCTCGCTGCCGATGTACATCTACCTGCAGTACATGAACAGCGCGGGCTCCGGCGCGGCCTACGACCGTGCCTGGGCGGCGGCCCTGACGCTCATCGCGTTCATCATGATCCTCAACCTCGTGGCCCAGGGCATCGCCCGCTGGAAGGCCCCGAAGACCGGTCGCTGAAGGCCACCCCCGACCCGAAAGAAGAAGTGATACCCATGGCCAAGCGCATCGATGTCAGCGGCCTCAACGCCTACTACGGCTCCTTCCTGGCCATCGAGGACATCTCGATGACCGTCGAACCCCGCTCCGTGACGGCCTTCATCGGCCCGTCCGGCTGCGGCAAGTCCACCTTCCTGCGCACCCTCAACCGGATGCACGAGGTGACACCGGGCGGCCGGGTCGAGGGCAAGGTCATGCTCGACGAGGAGAACCTGTACGGCGCGGGCATCGACCCGGTGGCGGTGCGGCGTGAGGTCGGCATGGTCTTCCAGCGCCCGAACCCGTTCCCCACGATGTCGGTGTACGACAACGTCGCGGCGGGCCTGCGCCTGAACGGCAAGCACAAGAAGTCCGAGCTGGACGACGTCGTCGAGAAGTCCCTCAAGGGCGCCAACCTCTGGAACGAGGTCAAGGACCGCCTGAACAAGCCGGGCTCGGGACTCTCCGGCGGTCAGCAGCAGCGCCTGTGCATCGCCCGCGCCATCGCGGTCGAGCCGAACGTCCTGCTGATGGACGAGCCGTGCTCCGCCCTGGACCCGATCTCGACCCTCGCGATCGAGGACCTGATCGGTGAGCTGAAGGAGCAGTTCACGATCGTCATCGTGACGCACAACATGCAGCAGGCGGCCCGCGTCTCCGACCGCACCGCGTTCTTCAACCTCGCGGCCGTCGGCCAGCCGGGCAAGCTGATCGAGCTCGACGACACGGAGCGGATCTTCTCCAACCCGTCCGTCCAGGCCACCGAGGACTACATCTCCGGCCGCTTCGGCTGACCGATCCCCTCGCGGTGCTGCATGGCGGTGCCACCGCGAGGCCAAGGGCCCGCCCCCCAGACCGGGGGGCGGGCCCTTCCACATACCCACAGACAAACCCCACCCCGGCCATCACCCCGCCACCACGGCAACCCGCCCCGCCTCACCACAGTCGGCCACCCCGCCCCACTGCGGACACCCACCCCGCCCCACCGCGGGCAATCGTGCCGCTGGGGCGATGGGGGTCCCCCCGCTCGAGCGAAGCCGAGAGTGGGGGAGGGTGGGCGCAGCGGCACCCCGTAAACGCCGGACCGCGCAACGCCCCCCGCCCAGCACCGACACCGGGCACCAGCCCACCCGGGCCCAACCCGACCCAGCCCAGCCAGCCAGCCAGCCGACCGACCTCACCCCACCTACAAGAACGCCAAGTTCACAACCCCGTACGACAACGCGGCCACAGCCCCCGCCGCAGGCATGGTGATGAACCACCCGAGAACAATGTTCTTGGCCACCCCCCACCGCACGGCGTTCACCCGCTTCGTCGCCCCCACACCCATGATCGCCGAAGTGATCACATGCGTGGTCGAGATCGGCGCGTGAAACAGAAACGCCGACCCGAACATGATCGACGCCCCCGTCGTCTCCGCGGCGAACCCCTGCGGCGGATCCAACTCGATGATCTTCCGCCCCAGCGTCCGCATGATGCGCCAGCCCCCCGCGTACGTCCCTGCGGACAGCATCAGCGCACAGGCGATCTTCACCCACACCGGAATGGGATCGCCGTAGTCCTCGACATCGGCGATGACCAGCGCCATCACCACGATGCCCATCGTCTTCTGCGCGTCCTGCAGACCGTGCCCCAGCGCCATCCCCGCCGCCGAGACGGTCTGCGCGATACGGAAGCCCCGCTTCGCCTTGTGCGGGTTGGCCCGCCGGAAGATCCACATGATCGCGGTCATCACCAGGTACCCGGCGAGCAGACCGACCACCGGCGACACGAACATCGGGATGACGATCTTGTCGAGCACCCCGTGCCAGTAGACCGTCGTCCCGCCGGCCAGCGCGGCTCCGACCATGCCCCCGAACAACGCGTGGGACGACGACGACGGCAGCCCGAAGTACCAGGTGATCAGGTTCCAGACGATCGCTCCCACCAGCGCGGCGAAGAGGATCCCCATCCCTTTCGACCCCTCGGGTGTCTGGATCACACCCTCACTGACGGTCTTGGCGACCCCGGAGCCCATGAACGCGCCGGCGAGGTTCATCACGGCCGCCATCGCCAGCGCCACCCGGGGCGTGAGTGCCCGCGTCGACACGGACGTCGCGATCGCGTTCGCCGAGTCGTGGAAACCGTTGGTGTACGTGAAGAAGAGCGCGACCCCGATGGTCACGACCAGTGCAAAGGTGTCCATGAACGGTTCAGGACTCCTTGACCGCGATGGTCTCCACCGTGTTCGCCACGTGCTCGAAGGCGTCGGCCGCCTCTTCCAGTACGTCCACGATCTGCTTGAGCTTCAGCACCTCGATGGCGTCGTACGTGCCGTTGAAGAGGTGGGCCAGCAGCTTGCGGTGGATCTGGTCGGCCTGGTTCTCCAGCCGGTTGACCTCGATCCAGTACTCGGTGAGGTTGTCCAGGGTGCGCAGGTGCGGCATGGCCTCGGCGGTGAGTTCCGCCGCGCGTGCCAGCACCTCGATCTGCTGCTCGACGCCTTTCGGCAGTTCCTCGACGTTGTAGAGGACGACCAGGTCGACGGCCTCCTCCATGAAGTCCATGATGTCGTCGAGGGAGGACGCGAGGTTGTAGATGTCCTCGCGGTCGAAGGGCGTGATGAACGAGGAGTTCAACTGGTGGAAGATCGCGTGCGTGGCATCGTCACCGGCGTGTTCCGCGGCCCGCATACGCTCTGCGATCTCGGCCCGGGCGGAGGTGTCCGCCCCGAGCAGTTCCATCAGGAGCTTGGAGCCCGTGACGATGTTGTCCGCGGACGCGGCGAACATGTCGTAGAAGCTCGTCTCCCTGGGGGTCAGACGAAAGCGCACGTGGGGTCCTCGGTCTGCATCGGTGTCGGTCAGGCTGATGCTAGGCGCATCATCCGGCCACGTGTAACGGGCCGTCCCCCAGTGTCCTCCATCAGGCACAGTGACGAGCACGGGGGCGGTCCGGGGATCGTTTCCGGCCGTAGCGCATGGCAGTGGCCACCAGACCCATACCCAGCAAAGTTCGGTATCATATACCCGCCAGGGGTATATGTCGCCCATCATCACCACAGGAGGACGCGATGACGACGACCGGGACCGGCGCGGACGCAGCCTCCTCCCCCGAGATCGTGACCGATCACGACCGGGGCATCCACGGCTATCACGACCAGAAGCAGGAACACCTCAAACGCCTGCGCCGCATCGAGGGCCAGATCCGCGGACTGCAGCGCATGGTCGACGAGGACGTCTACTGCATCGACATACTCACCCAGGTGTCCGCCTCCACCAAGGCCCTGCAGTCCTTCGCGCTGCAACTGCTGGAGGAGCACCTGCGCCACTGCGTCGCGGACGCGGCCGTCAAGGGCGGCGACGAGATCGACGCGAAGGTCAAGGAGGCCACCCAGGCCATCGCCCGCATGCTGCGGACCTGACCGGACCCGGCCGGGCGGGCCGGGGTCACGTCTCGCCGGACTCCGCCCGGGCCTCGCCCACCCGCAGCACCGCGTCGATGCTCTCCAGGCTGAGCCGGTCCTCGGCCGCGGAGGCGGCGATGATCAGCTCCCCGCACAGCTCGATCTCGGCGAGTGCCACGCGGTCCTGAACCGTCCCGCTCCCGAGCGGAGCCACGCGCCTCACCTCATCCCCGTCGTCACCGACTTCCTAGAGTAGGGAGCGCCCTACGGACCGCGCATGGCACGGAAGGGCTAGTTCGCGCCGGTCACTCCGGGCTCCTCACTCCTCGGCGATCCGCCCGGCGTAGATGTCCCCGGCCTCCGGCAGCCGTACGTCGGTGGGGACCCCGAAGTCGTACAGCAGCGTCGTCGACGCGACCGCGACGGGCTCGTCCTGCCGGCCGTTGACGAAACTGAAGCGGTGCCGGACCTTGCGGATCCGCCCCTCGTCGTCGAGGTAGACGTCGAACGGCACCCGGGCGGTGGCGAACCCTTTCGCCGCCGCGCCCAGCGGCGCCCGGTTCGATTCCGAGGCCGCCCGCGCGGCCTGCTCCAGGTCGGCGGTGCCCCGGTAATGGCGTACCTTCGCCCCCGCGACCTCGGTCCGCCCGACGAACGTCGCCGACCGCGTCCCGAGCAGGAGCTCGGCGGCGGCGAACGGATCGGTGGCCCCGCCGGTGACGAGGTTCCCGTCGGACAGCGTGCCGGTGTCCACCCGCACCCACTTGTCGGCGGGCACCCCGGCACCCCGGTTCTTCATGAACAGTGCCCCGGGAGCGAGCAGCTCGGTGATCGGCCGCCGCACGGTGTCGCCCGCCGGGTCCGGCGGCAGCAGCACCTTCAGCCGCCCGAGCCGCTTGCGGTAGTCGTAGAGCCCCTCGCCCCTGATGGTGACCCGGGTCCCGCCGGTGGCCATCTCCAGCGACGTACGCGCCTTGGAGCTGCCGGCGTCCACCAGCGCCCCGGCCGCCGCGCGCAGCACCCGCACGGGATCCCCGGCCGGCGCCCCCTGGTTCTCGGCGCCACCGCCCGCGCAGCCCGCAGCCGCGAACCCCGCGCACCACACGACCCCGGCCACAGCCACCCCGCCGCGCATCCGCCTGTGCCGCTGCTGCCGTCGTCGTGCCATGCCTGCCTACCCCTGCTCCGTCCGCGACACGGGCCGCTTGTCGTCGGGGTCAACGACCGGTAAGGGGCCCCGTCACGCCGGTACTCCGGGCGTTACCGTGGTCGGGTGCCTGACGAGGACGACGAGCCGGCCCCCGGCCCACACACCACGACCACCACCGAACAGGGCCGCTTCTGCGCGGCCCGCTGCACCTGTGGCTGGCGGGGCCCCGCCAGAAGAGCCAGAAGCCAGGCAAGAGAAGACGCCCAACTCCACACCCCCGAGTGACAAACCCCTACCCCACCATCCCCGCGCCGCTTCCGCGGGCAGTCGTGCCTCCCCCAGAGGGGATACCCCCAGGGCGGCACGGGTGGGCGATGGGGGTACCCCCGCTCGAGCGAAGCCGAGAGTGGGAGAGGCACCCCGCAAACGCCGGGCCGCGCACCCCCCTCCGCCCAGCACGAACACCGAGCACCAGGCCCCGGGCCCCAGGCCCCGCCTCCACCCGAAACCGAACGGCCCGCCCGGAGAACCCCGAACGGACCGTCAGTCAGCCACCCACCACCACAAGACCTACGACATCACGCCGCCAGATCCCGCTTGTCCGAATCCGGCCCCCCCGACCCGTACCCCGCACGCCCCCGCTCCCGCTGACGCACACCCCGCCCCCGGGCAACGATCAGCCACCCACCCCGCGGCGACCGCTCCACCGCCCGCATCAACGGCGTCAACAGCGCCATCGCCAACGGCGAGAGCAGCAGCGCGACAGCCGTCCCGAGCGCAAGCCCGCCCACGACGTCCGTCGGATAGTGCACGCCCATGTAGACGCGGATGAACCCGCCCACCAGCCCGAGCACCAACGCGATGATCCCGAGCCGCCGGTTGGCCAGGAACAGCCCCACCGCCAGGGCCATACAGAGCGTCGCGTGGTCGCTGACGAACGAGTAGTCGGTCTTGCCGTCGACCAGGACCTCGAGCCCCTCATGGTCGTTGAAGGGGCGGGGCCGCTCCACGAAGCCACGTATCGGCACGTTCACCAGCACGGCGACACCCGCCGCCAGCGGGGCCCAGACCAGGGCCGCAACGGTCGGGGCCGCGTCCTCGCCGCCCCGCTTCCTGACGCCCCACCAGCACCACACCAGCATCCCCAGCAGGGCGAACAGGACGCCGAACTCGCCCACGAACTCCATGACGTGGTCGAACCACGGCGGCGCGTCCTTGGCGAGACCGTTGATGTCGTAGAGCAGGTCGACGTCGGGGTTCGACCCGGAATCGGCGAGTCCAGCCATGGTGCTGCGGCCCCTTCGTCATATCTCCCGGCGCACCGTTCGCACGCCGCCTTCAACCACCCCCGTGGTCCGTAGATCCGCTCATCGGCTCGGCTACGACAACAGGAACGCACAGCCCCCGTTGATACGTTCCACGCTCCACCGAACGATCACGCAGACGTTATCGAAGAGATACGCATCTCCGCAGCTCAGGGGGAGGGTCAACGCTCCGCTCACACCGTCGTGGGGAGTGCTTTCGCGCCATCTTCGGTGACGCGGGTGGCACCAAAGTAGTCAGGAGTGTCGATCGGGTCGAATCGGATCACGGCACCGGTGCGGGGTGCGTCGATCATGTACCCGCCGCCGACATAGATACCCACATGCCGGATGGCCCGCGAATTGGTCAGGTCGTCCGAGAAGAACACCAGATCACCGGGGAGCAGTTCGTCCCGCTTCGGATGCGGCCCCGCGTTGTACTGGTCGTTCGCCACGCGCGGCAGCGTGATCCCCACGCTCTCGTACGCCGCCTTGGTCAGCCCCGAGCAGTCGAACCGTCCGCCCTGCTCAGGCGTGCCGTTACCGCCCCAGAGATAGAGCGTGCCGAGCTTCTTCTGAGCGAACGCGATGGCCCCGGCAGCCTGCTTCGACGGGTCGACCCGCCCGACCGGCGCGGCGAAGCTCTTCTCCAGCGCCTGGATGCGCTTGACGTAGTTCTGCGTCTCCTTGTACGGCGGAACACCCCCGTACTTGATCACCGCGTACGCCCCCGCGTTGTACGAGGCGAGCATGTTTTCGGTCAGATTCCCGCCGACGTCCTTCACGTAGCCCGCGAGCGTGCAGTCGTACGTGGCCGCCGACGGGATCGCGTCCTTCGGGTCCCATACGTCCCGGTCCCCGTCCCCGTCCCCGTCGATCCCGTGCGTGGCCCAGGTACCGGGGATGAACTGGGCGATGCCCTGCGCCGCCGCGTGGCTCTGCGCCTTCGGGTTGAACCCGCTCTCCTGGTAGAGCTGGGCGGCGAGCAGCGCGGGATTGATGGCGGGGCAGAGGTTCCCCCACCTCTGCACGAGCGCCTGGTACGCGGCCGGCACGCTCCCCTTGGCGAGCGCCTTGGCCCCCCCGCCCACGACGCTCCCGGCGATGACGTAGACACCGACGACGAGCAGCAAGGTGAAGGCGAGCACGGAGCTGACGGCAAAAGCCGCACCGACCCAGACCTTACACACCGTCAACCACCCCTCACCGTCCGGCAGTCCACCGCCGACCGACAGTGTAGAGGCAGCCCCCGCCGCGCGGGGGCGACGAGTCAGGACCAGGACGTGGATACGGTGTCCGGCATGGAAGCCTCCGATCGGTGCTTCCAGTTGGGCGAGAGGAAACAGGTGCCCAGCGGCGGGTCCCGCTCCTCCCTCCACGCCGTCAAGGAGGAGCCGCGCTTCATTGCCCAACGTTACCCTACGTGATACACAGAGTGACGATACGACTCTTCACCCATCGGAGCGCGCCCCTCCCGGGGCCCGGCGCGCGCCGGTGGCAAGCTATTCCTACGAAACCCGCCAACAGATGACGCCAAGTCGACATACGACAGCGGCATTGTCGGCGACAATAGGGCCTGACCTCTGCACCTCCGCGGGGGTAGCGGAACTACCCATACAGGGGCGGTGACTTACGTGTTCTTCGCGGCCGACGAGGGAGACATCAACACCATTATCGGCGGGATCGCCCCAGACTGGGGCCCCTTCGGCAGCCTGGGCAACGAGGCCAAGATCATGATCGAAGTGGTCATGGCGGTCGCCATCCTCCTCTGCCTGGGCATCGCCATCTGGGGGGCCGCCAAACAGCGCATCGGCGTCACCGCGTTGAGGGACACGTTCAGCGCCGAACAGGGCAAGGGCCTCATCATCGCGGGGCTCACGGGCGTCTTCATCATCGGCTCGCTCGGCACCCTGTTCACCATCGTGTACGGCATGGCCGTCTAGGTCCCGCTCCATCGGTCCGACCGGGCACGCCCGGATCCCCCTCCATCCCACCCGCCCGTCGTGCCCACCGGCTGAGGTTGCGTTTCCCTGATGTCCAGTCACCACACCGCGCCCGAACGGCAGCCGGCCCGGCTACCGTCGTCCGTGGAGTACCCGGAGTACGAGGTGTTTCCGCACGACGCTGAGGGGGCGTACGCGGCATGAGTCTCGGAGACGACACCGGTCAGACCCGCACCCGCCTGCCGGAAGGGGGCGGCGACCCGTACGGCGGCGGACGCAGAGGTACCCGCTCGTCATCGCGCAGCCTTGTCACGGTGGTCGGCGTGGTGGTGCTCCTGATCGCCGCGATCGCCTTCGCGAACCGTGGAGGAGACGATTCCGCAGCGGAGGAGGGCGTCTCCGGCGACTCCCCCAAGTCGGCGGCGACGGCCCCTTCGGGGAAGAAGCCGGTGGACGCGAAGGCGGCGGGCATCCCGTCGGGCTTCTCCCACGACCGGCAGGGGGCGGAGAGCGCGGCGGCGAACTATACGGTGGCTCTCGGCTCCGCCGAGATGTTCGACAAGGACCGGCGGCGCCAGATCGTGGAGACCGTATACGCGCCGGACGCGGCCGCCGCCCGGCAGATGGACATGGACCAGGCCTACTCGGACGCGGAGTTCCTGGCCAACATCGGCCTGGACAAGGACGGTAAGGCGCCCGCCGGACAGTCCTTCGTCTCCCGGGTGATCCCGGTGGGCACCAAGGTGACGTCGTCGAACTCGAGCGATGCCACCGTGGAGGTCTGGTACACATCGCTCTTCGGCCTGTCCGGTGAGGGCTCGACCAATCCGGTCACCCAGAGCTGGTACACCACGACGTACCAGCTGAAGTGGACCGAGAACGACTGGAAGGTCATCGACCTCCAGCAGAAGGACGGACCGGTCCCGGTCGGGGACGACCAGAGGGCCTCCACTTCCGATGAGATGACGAAGGCTGTCGGGGAATACGGAGGGTTCACGTATGCGCGCTAACCACCGCTTCCTCAGACTCACGGCAGTCGTAGCCGCCGTACAGGCCACCACGGTGCTGCTCGCCGGCCGGGCCTTCGCCGATCCCACGCCCACCCCCACGGGCACAGCCTCTCCATCTCCCGCACCCACGGACAGCAACAACCCCTGCGACCTCATCCGGGGCCGCGCCAAGGACTACTGCGAACGAGGCGAAGCCGCCTCCAACGGCAGCACCACCCTCGACGACCCCTCCACCACCCTCGACCCCCTCGCCTCCCTCGCCCAGGGCTGCGCCGACGCCGCCTCCTGGACGATCAAGCAGCTCAGCGGAGCCGTCGAGGACACCGCGAACGTCGACTTCACCAACGACACGTTCCTCCAGCAGTACGCCGTCGTCTTCGCCGCGTCGACGATCCTCACCCTCCTCCTCTGGCTGCTCGCGGTCGCCAAGCGCGCGGTGCGTGGCGTGCCCCTCGCCACCGCGCTCTCCGAGGCGATCGGCTTCCTCTGGCTGACGGTCCTCGCCTCCGCCTTCACCCCGCTGATCCTCTACACCGTCGTCTCCGCCACCGACAGCATCACCGACGTGCTGGCGAAGGCGACCGGCGACCAGACGGACACGTTCTTCGGCACGTTCGCCGGCGCGCTCGAGAAGGGCGACGACATCGGCGGCGGTCCGATCATGCTGATCGTCGTCTCCCTCGTCTCGATCCTCGCCGCCGGCATCCTCTGGCTGGAGCTCGTCATCCGCGCAGCCCTGCTCTACGTCGGCGCGCTCCTCGGCACCGTCGTCTACGCGGGCCTGGTCGACAAGAACCTGTGGGGCCACGTCCGCCGCTGGGCGGGCATCATGATCGCCGTGATCCTCGTGAAGCCGGTGATCGTGATCGTGCTCGGCCTCGCCGGCGCGCTCTCCGCCGAGGAGGGACCCGACGCGTTCTCCGCCGTGGTCTCCGGACTGGCGATCATCCTGCTCGCCATCTTCGCCTCCGCGATGATCTACCGCTTCGTCCCCGGCTTCGGCGACGAGATCGCCGGCTCCCGCAACAACCGCATGATGCAGGGCGCCGAAAGCAAGGCCGCCGCCGTCATCAGCTCTCCGGCGACCCTGGTCGCCCAGGGCATCAAGACCCACAGCACCCGCGCCGACAACAACGGAGGCGGCCAGTCCTCCGGCGCCCGCCCCTCCAACCCCGCCTCCGGCGGCGTCGCCGCACACAGCTCACGCACGCCGAACGGCGGCGGAACGGCCGCGGCCCCCGCGCCCCGGTCGAGCAGCCCGCTGAACACCCCCCACGCCGGCAACACCCGCAACAGCAGTAACAACCGCACGGGAGGTGAAGGGCGTTGACGACCGAGTCCCCTCTGTCCCATCCGATCACGCCCCGCCGTACGTATCTGATCGGCCGCGCCCGGCCGAACGCGATCGTCGGCCGCAATCGCGAGACCGGTGAGATCGCGCTGATCGTCGTGGGTGCGTTCCTCGGCATGATGTGCGGACTCCTCGTCCCCGTCCTGTCCGCGCGGATCGTGCTGCTCGCAGGGCTGCCGATGCTCGGGCTGGCCGCCGTGTACGTGCCGTACAAGGGCCGCACCTTCTACAAGTGGTTCGAGATCAACCGCAGCTACAAGCGCACCGTCCGCCGCGGCACCACCTACCGATCCGGTGTCGTCGAGGCGGGCACCCGCCTGGACGGGCGCGAGGTGGAGGTCGGGCCGCCGCCCGGGATCGGGCGGATCACCTGGCTCGCCGCCCCCTTCGGCCCGGACGAGATCGCCGTACTGCTCCACGCGGACCGCAAGACCGTCACCGCCGCGATCGAGATCGAGGGACCGGGCGTCGGCCTGCGCGACTCCGAGGACCAGGAAGCCCTCGTCGACCGCTTCGGCACCCTGCTCAAGCACGTCGCCAACGGCGACGGCTTCGTGACCCGCATCCAGATGCTGGCCCGCACCCTGCCCGCCGACCCCGACGCACACGCCAAGGACGTCTCCGTCCGCGGCGACGAGAAGTCACCGCCGTGGCTCCAGCAGTCGTACGAGCAGCTGCAGTCGATGGTGTCGACCAGCAGCGAGCAGCACCGCGCCTATCTCGTCGCCTGCATGCACTACAACCGCGAACTGGCCGCCGAGGCGAGCACCATGGCCCGCGCCATGCGCAGTCAGGGCGGCGGCAAGGTGGACCGGGACGCGGGGCTCGCCGTCGTCATGGCCCGTGAGCTGACCGACATCTGCTCCCGGCTCCAGGAGGCGGACATCCGCGTACGGCAGCCGCTCGGCCAGAGCAGACTGTCCTCGCTGATCCACGGCATGTACGACCCGGACCACCCCATCGACCACATCCAGGCGATGACCCAGCGCAACGCCTGGCCGGCCGAACTGGACGCCATGGAGCCCACCTACCTCCAGGCCAAGACCCGCGAGTCCTCCACCCGCGCCCCCTGGTGCCACGCCACGGCCTGGGTGAAGGAATGGCCGATGACCCCGGTGGGCGTCAACTTCCTCGCACCGCTGCTCGTCCACACCCCCGACGTGATCCGCACGGTCGCCGTCACGATGGACCTCGAACCCACCGAGGTCGCCATCGAGCGGATGCTGACCGAGAAGACCAACGACGAGGCGGAGGTGTCCCGCGCCGCCAAGATGAACCGCACCGTCGACCCGCGCGACCTCGCCGCCCACAGCCGGCTGGACCAGCGCGGCGAGGACCTCGCCAGCGGCGCCGCGGGCGTCAACCTGGTCGGCTACATCACCGTCTCCTCCCGCACACCCGAGGCCCTGGCCCGCGACAAGCGGACCATACGGGCGTCGGCCGGAAAGTCGTACCTGAAGCTGGAGTGGTGCGACCGCGAGCACCACCGCGCGTTCGTGAACACACTCCCGTTCGCCACCGGCATTCGAAGGTAGGGGCTGAGTTCTGATGCGGGATCCGCTGTCCGTCGTCACCGACGCCTTCACGTCCTTCCTGTTCGGGAAGGTCGAGACCACGCGGCTGCCGGTGCGCACGTCCACGGGCCAGGCCCAGGCGGTCTACCTGCCGACCGCCGCGCCCGGCCTCGGCGACTCCGGCGTCATCATCGGCCGCGAGGTCTACTCCGGCAAGGGTTACATCTACGACCCCTTCCAGCTCTACGGGCAGCAGCTCCCCGCCCCGCACTGGCTGGTCCTCGGCGAGTCCGGCAACGGCAAGTCGGCGCTCGAGAAGACGTACGTCCTGCGCCAGCTGCGCTTCCGCGACCGCCAGGTCGTCGTCCTGGACGCCCAGGGCGAGGACGGCGTCGGCGAGTGGAACCTCGTCGCGCAGGAACTGGGGATCACCCCCATCCGGCTCGACCCGATGGCCGCCCTGGACCACGGCATCCGGCTCAACCCCCTCGACCCGTCGATCACCACGACCGGGCAGCTCGCGCTGCTGCGCACCATCATCGAGGTGGCGATGGGCCACGGCCTGGACGAACGCTCCGGCTTCGCCCTCAAGGTCGCGCACGCCTACGTCAACGAGACGATCGTCGAACGCCAGCCGGTCCTCTCCGACATCGTCGAGTGCCTGCGCCACCCCGAACCGGAGTCGGCGGAGGCGATGAACGTCGCCATAGACGACGTACGGGCATGGGGCCTGGACGTCGCCCTGGTCCTGGACCGCCTGGTCGACGGTGACCTGCGCGGCATGTTCGACGGCCCGACGACCGTCGGCATCGACCTCGACGCGCCGCTCATCGTCTTCGACCTGTCCCACATCGACCGCAACTCCATCGCCATGCCCATCCTCATGGCGATCGTCGGCGTCTGGCTGGAACACACCTGGATCCGCCCCGACCGGAAGAAGCGCATCTTCCTGGTCGAGGAGGCCTGGCACATCATCAACAGCCCGTTCGTGGCCCAGCTGTTCCAGCGGCTGCTGAAGTTCGGCCGACGGCTCGGCCTCTCGTTCGTCGCGGTCGTCCACCATCTGTCCGACGTGGTGGACGGCGCGGCGGCGAAAGAGGCGGCGGCCATCCTCAAGATGGCCTCGACCCGGACCATCTACGCCCAGAAGGCCGACGAGGCGAGGGCGACCGGACGCGTCCTCGGCCTGCCCAGATGGGCGGTGGAGATCATCCCGACGCTCACCCCCGGTATCGCGGTCTGGGACGTCAACGGCAACGTCCAGGTGGTCAAACACCTGGTCACGGAGACCGAACGCCCGCTGGTCTTCACCGACCGCGCGATGACCCAGTCCTCCGCCGACCTGAACGACGACGCCCTGCGCGCCGCCGAACTGGAGGCGGAGGAACGGGCGGCCGCCTTCGTGGAACAGCACGTCGGCGACGCCGAATCGACGGTGGCGTAAGGGGACGACGCGTGAGACCGGACGATCACCGCGCGCACGGCCAGGGCGGCATCCCCGACGGGCTGCTGATCGGCATCCTCGCCTTCCTCCTCGGCCTGACCACGATGGTGTGGACGGCCACCGGCCTCGCGGGCCTCTTCGCCCACGGCCGGTGGCCCACCGGCGTCACCTTCACCCGCACCCCGGTGGCCGTGCGCCATCTCGTCACCGACCCGCAGAACCTCCCCGCCGCCTGGCCGGACACCCCGGCGGCCGGCCTCTCGGGCTACGGCCTCTTCTGGGGCCTGTTCATCGGCCAGCTGATGATCCTGATCGTCCTGACCGTGTTCGTCCTGGGCACGGTGGCCCGCTGGAAAGCCGTACGGACCCGGCGGCGGGCGGAACGGGCGGCGGGCGTACGCAAGCGGCGGCAGGAACCGGAACCGCGGCCCGGACGAGAGCCCGAACCGGTGGAACACACCGCACGAGCGCCGGAACGGGAACCGCGCCCCGCCCGGGAGACGCAACCGGCACCGGCACCGGAGCGACTGCACGAGGTTCCGACGCCGAGGGTGCCCGAGCAGGAAACGCCGGCGCCCTCAGTACCCCTGGCCGCCCTCGCCTCCCACGGTGAACAGGCGAACGAGTGGGAAACCCCCCGCACCGAAGGCGCGGGCCTCCACTACGGCCCCCCGGCCACCCGCCACACCACAGCCACCCGAGCCGTACGCGACGCGGAGGGCCCCGTCCTCGTCCTCACCTCCAACCCCGCCCTCTGGCACGAGACCAAGGACGCCCGCGCCAAACTGGGCCCCGCCCACCTCTACGACCCCACCCACCTCTGCGACACCCCGGCCCGCCTCCACTGGTCCCCGACGGCCGGCTGCGAGGACAAGCGGACCGCCGCCGCCCGCGCGACGGCGCTCCTCGCCCCCGTCCGCCCCACCTCCCGGCTCGACCAAGCGGTCAGCGACACCGCCGAGACCCTGCTCCGCAGCTACGTGCACGCCGCCGCTGTCGACGGCCGCACCGCCCGCCACGTCCACCGCTGGTCCCAGGGCATCCAGGTGCACGACGCCGTGCGTATCCTCCGCACCAACCCCAAGGCCGCCCCCGGCTCCGCCGGCGAACTCGAAGCGGCTCTCACGGCACATCCCGACCGCCGTGACATGGCCCAGCAGGTGACCACCCGGGCCCTGTCCGCCCTCTCCACGCTCCATGTCCGCGAGGCCTGCACTCCCCACCGAAATGATGCCCTCGCCTTGGATTCCTTCATCGATGAAGGGGGCACGCTTTATGTTGTGGGCGCATCCATCGAGGATCCCCGCACCAGCCCGGGCGCGATGCCCCTGCTGACGGCGCTCGCCTCGCACGTGGTCGAGCACGGCCGGCGCATGGCCGAACGGTCATCCTCCGGTCGGCTCGACCCACCACTCACCCTCGTCCTGGACGACGTGGCGGCCGTGGCCCCGCTCCCCCAGCTCCCGGAGCTCCTCAGCACCGGCACCGACCAGGGCTTGCCCACCCTGGCCCTGCTCCGCTCCCGCGAACAGGCCCGCTCCCGCTGGCCCCACACCGAACTACCGGCCTGAGCCTGCCCCCGGCCGTTCGGCGACCATCTCCCATTGCCGCTCATCCGGCCTGCCCGCCACCGGCACGGTCACTCCGCTCTCGACGAAGCCCGCCTTGCGGTAGAAGCCCAGCGCCCGCGCGTTCTCCGGGTGCACGATGAGCCGCACCCGCTCCAGCCCACACCTCCACGCCCACTCCAGCCCGGCGTCGAACAGCGCCTTGGTCAGCCCGCTCCCCCGGTACCCGGGCGCCACCTACACCCCCACCAGGTGCCCCTGCCGCCGCTCGACGGGAAACCCGGCCCAGTCCGTCGCCCCGGCCTCCTCGATCAGCACGGCGATCGTGCCCACCCAGCTCCCGTCCCCCGCCTCGGCGACGAACTGCCGCGCCCCGCTCCCGCCCTCCGCACCGTTCGCCGTGCGCTCCCGCCAGTACGAGTCCGGCCGGGCCGCGGCCTCCTCATAGGTGTCCAGGTAGGCGAGATGCGCGACCGGATCGCGCAGCGCGGTGAGCCGCAGCTCCCTCACCGCGGCCCACTCCTCCACCCGCACCGGCCGGATCACACAGTCCTCGAAGAACGTGTCACTGGCAGTCATGACCGTCACCGTAGTACCGGGGTACTACCGCCCTCACCCGGACTACCGCCCCCGGTCCGACGTACGCCGTTCCCGTGCGGACCATCGTCGACTCATGATTCGCCTCCACCCGGCGGACGGACCCACCACCATGGACGGCGTGACAGCGAACGACCAGGAGCCGCCGCCGGGCGAACGGACGACGGAGCCCCTCGCCCAGTACGTGCAGCGCGCCAACCAGTGGGTGCGGGCCTTCGACGGGCGCCACCCGCTGCTGTGGGACCCGCTGTTCACCGGCTTCTGGTCGACGGCCGCCCTCATCGACTACACGGGTGGCGGCTGGCGCAACGTCACCCACAACCCGGACGCTCCCGGTCCGCTCCTCCTCGTCCTGAGCCTGGGCCTGTCCGTCCCCCTCCTGTGGCGCCGTACCCGTCCCGCGAGGGTCCTGCTCGTCATGACCCCGTTCGCCGTGGTCAACGCCTGGTCCGGCGCCGCCCTCCAGGCGGCACTGCTCCAGCTGGTCGTCATCTATCACCTCGCCCTGCGCCGTCCCCTGCGCGACCTGTGGTGGGCGACGGCCCTGATGCTCACCCCGGTGGTGATCTCCACGGCCCGTTTCGGCGAGGGCGAATGGAGCCAGCAGATCGGCTCGCACCTGACATCCTTGGGTGTGGCCGTCCTCATCGGCGTCACCGTCCGCACCCGCGAGAACTACACCGAGGCCCTGGAGGACCGCGCGCGCCGTCTGGAGACGGAGCGCGACCAGCAGGCCCGTATCGCCACCGCCGCCGAACGCGCCCGCATCGCCCGCGAGATGCACGACATCATCGGCCACAACCTCTCCGTCATCACGGGCCTGGCCGACGGCGGCAGATACGCGGCGACCAAGTCCCCGGAACGCGCCGCCCAGGCCCTGGACGCCATCGGCACCACCAGCCGCCAGGCTCTCGGCGAACTCCGCCGTCTCCTCGACGTCCTCCGCGACGACGAGGCGACCCGCCCCGCCGAGCGAAGCCCTCAGCCCGGCCTCACCGACCTGGACCGGCTCGTCGACCGCGTCCGCGACGCGGGCCTGCCCGTCCACACCACCACCGAGGGCCGGGCCGTCCTCCCCCCGGGCCGCCAGCTCACCGTCTACCGGGTGGTCCAGGAAGCCCTCACCAACACCCTCAAGCACGCGGGCCCGGGCGCCACCGCGAAGATCACCATCGCCTACGGCGACCGGGGCGCCGTCACGGTCACCATCACCGACACGGGGACGGGTCTGCCGTCGGCCGCCCCGTCCGGCGGCCGCGGCCTGCCCGGAACGCGGGAGCGAACAGCCCTGTACGGCGGCACACTCGAGGCCGGCCCGCGCCCCGGACACGGCTGGCGTGTCCGTCTGCACCTACCGGAGGAACCCGAGCAGTGACCACCGTCCTCATCGCCGACGACCAGCCCCTCCAGCGTTTCGGCTTCCGCATGCTCCTGGAGAGCCAGGACGACATCACCGTCCTGGGCGAGGCGTCGAACGGCGGCGAAGCGATCCGATGACGGCGGAACTGCGCCCGGACGTGGTCCTGATGGACATCCGCATGCCCGGCATGGACGGCATCGAGGCCACCCGCCGCATCGTCGCCACCGGCGAACGCACCCGCGTACTCATCCTGACGACCTTCGATCTGGACGAGTACGCCCACGCCGGCCTCCGTGCCGGCGCCTCCGGCTTCCTCATCAAGGACGCCCAGCCGGAGGAACTCCTCTCCGGTCTCCGCTCCGTGGCCACCGGAGACGCGGTCGTCGCCCCTGGCCTGACCCGCCGTCTCCTCGACGCGTACGCCCACCATCTGCCCACCGGCGGTGACTCCGTGGACGTCTCCCCCTACGACCCCAGGCTGTCCGCCCTCACGGAGCGGGAACGCGAGATCCTCACGGTGATCGGACAGGGCTGGACGAACACCGAGATCGCCGCCCGCCTGCACCTGGCGGAGTCCACGGTGAAAACCCACGTGGGCCGCATCCTGGCGAAGACCGGCTCACGAGACAGAGTCCAGGCGGTCATTCTGGCGTACGACACCAGACTGGTGGAGCCGTCCTGAAACGCAGAAAGCCCCCGTGCCGAAGGGCACGGGGGCTTTCTACAATGATTGTTCGGCGGCGTCCTACTCTCCCACAGGGTCCCCCCTGCAGTACCATCGGCGCTGTAAGGCTTAGCTTCCGGGTTCGGAATGTAACCGGGCGTTTCCCCTACGCTATGACCACCGAAACACTATGAAACCGTTCAACCGCACCACACCGTGACCGGGCATGGGGTTGTTCGTGGTTTCAGAACCAACACAGTGGACGCGAGCAACTGAGGACAAGCCCTCGGCCTATTAGTACCGGTCAACTCCACACCTTACGGTGCTTCCATATCCGGCCTATCAACCCAGTCGTCTACTGGGAGCCTTACCCTCTCTAGGAGGTGGGAGTCCTCATCTCGAAGCAGGCTTCCCGCTTAGATGCTTTCAGCGGTTATCCCTCCCGAACGTAGCCAACCAGCCATGCCCTTGGCAGGACAACTGGCACACCAGAGGTTCGTCCGTCCCGGTCCTCTCGTACTAGGGACAGCCCTTCTCAAGACTCCTACGCGCACAGCGGATAGGGACCGAACTGTCTCACGACGTTCTAAACCCAGCTCGCGTACCGCTTTAATGGGCGAACAGCCCAACCCTTGGGACCGACTCCAGCCCCAGGATGCGACGAGCCGACATCGAGGTGCCAAACCATCCCGTCGATATGGACTCTTGGGGAAGATCAGCCTGTTATCCCCGGGGTACCTTTTATCCGTTGAGCGACGGCGCTTCCACAAGCCACCGCCGGATCACTAGTCCCGACTTTCGTCCCTGCTCGACCCGTCGGTCTCACAGTCAAGCTCCCTTGTGCACTTACACTCAACACCTGATTACCAACCAGGCTGAGGGAACCTTTGGGCGCCTCCGTTACTCTTTAGGAGGCAACCGCCCCAGTTAAACTACCCATCAGACACTGTCCCTGATCCGGATCACGGACCCAGGTTAGACATCCAGCACGACCAGACTGGTATTTCAACGACGACTCCCCCTGAACTGGCGTCCAGAGTTCACAGTCTCCCAGCTATCCTACACAAGCCGAACCGAACACCAATATCAAACTGTAGTAAAGGTCCCGGGGTCTTTCCGTCCTGCTGCGCGAAACGAGCATCTTTACTCGTAGTGCAATTTCACCGGGCCTATGGTTGAGACAGTCGAGAAGTCGTTACGCCATTCGTGCAGGTCGGAACTTACCCGACAAGGAATTTCGCTACCTTAGGATGGTTATAGTTACCACCGCCGTTTACTGGCGCTTAAGTTCTCAGCTTCGCCACCCCGAAGAGTGACTAACCGGTCCCCTTAACGTTCCAGCACCGGGCAGGCGTCAGTCCGTATACATCGCCTTACGGCTTCGCACGGACCTGTGTTTTTAGTAAACAGTCGCTTCTCGCTGGTCTCTGCGGCCACCCCCAGCTCGAGGAGCAAGTCCTCTCACCAGTGATGGCCCCCCTTCTCCCGAAGTTACGGGGGCATTTTGCCGAGTTCCTTAACCATAGTTCACCCGAACGCCTCGGTATTCTCTACCTGACCACCTGAGTCGGTTTAGGGTACGGGCCGCCATAAAACTCGCTAGAGGCTTTTCTCGACAGCATAGGATCATCCACTTCACCACAATCGGCTCGGCATCAGGTCTCAGCCTTAATGAACGGCGGATTTACCTACCGTCCGGCCTACACCCTTACCCCGGGACAACCACCGCCCGGGATGGACTACCTTCCTGCGTCACCCCATCACTCACCTACTACCAGCTCGGGTCACCGGCTCCACCACTCCGACCTCGTCCGAAGACTCAGCCGGCGGCTTCACGGGCTTAGCATCACTGGATTCGATGTTTGACGCTTCACAGCGGGTACCGGAATATCAACCGGTTATCCATCGACTACGCCTGTCGGCCTCGCCTTAGGTCCCGACTTACCCTGGGCAGATCAGCTTGACCCAGGAACCCTTAGTCAATCGGCGCAAACGTTTCTCACGTTTGTATCGCTACTCATGCCTGCATTCTCACTCGTGAACCGTCCACAACTCGCTTCCGCGGCTGCTTCACCCGGCACACGACGCTCCCCTACCCATCACAGCCGGCGTTGGCCGTATATGCTGCAATGACACGACTTCGGCGGTACGCTTGAGCCCCGCTACATTGTCGGCGCGGAATCACTAGACCAGTGAGCTATTACGCACTCTTTCAAGGGTGGCTGCTTCTAAGCCAACCTCCTGGTTGTCTGTGCGACTCCACATCCTTTCCCACTTAGCGTACGCTTAGGGGCCTTAGTCGATGCTCTGGGCTGTTTCCCTCTCGACCATGGAGCTTATCCCCCACAGTCTCACTGCCGCGCTCTCACTTACCGGCATTCGGAGTTTGGCTAAGGTCAGTAACCCGGTAGGGCCCATCGCCTATCCAGTGCTCTACCTCCGGCAAGAAACACACGACGCTGCACCTAAATGCATTTCGGGGAGAACCAGCTATCACGGAGTTTGATTGGCCTTTCACCCCTAACCACAGGTCATCCCCCAGGTTTTCAACCCTGGTGGGTTCGGTCCTCCACGAAGTCTTACCTCCGCTTCAACCTGCCCATGGCTAGATCACTCCGCTTCGGGTCTTGAGCGTGCTACTGAAACGCCCTATTAGGACTCGCTTTCGCTACGGCTTCCCCACTCGGGTTAACCTCGCAACACACCGCAAACTCGCAGGCTCATTCTTCAAAAGGCACGCAGTCACGACGTTGAGTGCAAGCACTCAACGCGACGCTCCCACGGCTTGTAGGCACACGGTTTCAGGTACTATTTCACTCCGCTCCCGCGGTACTTTTCACCATTCCCTCACGGTACTATCCGCTATCGGTCACCAGGGAATATTTAGGCTTAGCGGGTGGTCCCGCCAGATTCACACGGGATTTCTCGGGCCCCGTGCTACTTGGGTGTCTCTCAAACGAGCCGCTGATGTTTCGACTACGGGGGTCTTACCCTCTACGCCGGACCTTTCGCATGTCCTTCGCCTACATCAACGGTTTCTGACTCGTCGACCAGCCGGCAGACTGGTCAAGAGAGATCCCACAACCCCGTATGCGCAACCCCTGCCGGGTCTCACACGCATACGGTTTGGCCTCATCCGGTTTCGCTCGCCACTACTCCCGGAATCACGGTTGTTTTCTCTTCCTGCGGGTACTGAGATGTTTCACTTCCCCGCGTTCCCTCCACTTGCCCTATGTGTTCAGGCAAGGGTGACAGCCCATGACGACTGCCGGGTTTCCCCATTCGGAAACCCCCGGATCAAAGCCTGGTTGACGGCTCCCCGGGGACTATCGTGGCCTCCCACGTCCTTCATCGGTTCCTGGTGCCAAGGCATCCACCGTGCGCCCTTAAAAACTTGGCCACAGATGCTCGCGTCCACTGTGCAGTTCTCAAACAACGACCAACCACCCATCACCCTGCCCTCACAGGCAAGTTCACTGGGGCCGGCGACTGAAGACAGACCTTGCGGCCGTACCTTCAGACACCCAACAGCGTGCCCGGCCCCGCCCCGTCCGGTGATCGTGCGTTCCACGCTCCGAAGAGCAGTACTTGCAGCCACCGGCCCGAGAAACAGGACCGAATAGTCAACGTTCCACCCATGAGCAACCAGCACCGGACGTTCGCCGATGAACTGGCCCCTGGACTGCCGAAGCAGCCTAGAAGTGCTCCTTAGAAAGGAGGTGATCCAGCCGCACCTTCCGGTACGGCTACCTTGTTACGACTTCGTCCCAATCGCCAGTCCCACCTTCGACAGCTCCCTCCCACAAGGGGTTGGGCCACCGGCTTCGGGTGTTACCGACTTTCGTGACGTGACGGGCGGTGTGTACAAGGCCCGGGAACGTATTCACCGCAGCAATGCTGATCTGCGATTACTAGCGACTCCGACTTCATGGGGTCGAGTTGCAGACCCCAATCCGAACTGAGACCGGCTTTTTGAGATTCGCTCCACCTCGCGGTATCGCAGCTCATTGTACCGGCCATTGTAGCACGTGTGCAGCCCAAGACATAAGGGGCATGATGACTTGACGTCGTCCCCACCTTCCTCCGAGTTGACCCCGGCGGTCTCCCGTGAGTCCCCAACACCCCGAAGGGCTTGCTGGCAACACGGGACAAGGGTTGCGCTCGTTGCGGGACTTAACCCAACATCTCACGACACGAGCTGACGACAGCCATGCACCACCTGTACACCGACCACAAGGGGGGCACTATCTCTAATGCTTTCCGGTGTATGTCAAGCCTTGGTAAGGTTCTTCGCGTTGCGTCGAATTAAGCCACATGCTCCGCCGCT
>NZ_NEUB01000791.1 GCF_002910825.1 Streptomyces sp. SM1
AGTGCTCGCCCAGCGTGCGGACCGTCTCCGCGATCGCCGGGCGGCGCGCCGCCCCCGTGCGCCACAGCGCGTACAGCCGCCGTACGGGCATGGGGTCGAGCGGCACCTCGACCACCCCCTCGGGCAGCGGGCCGCGCCCCAGCCGGGGGATCAGCGCGATGCCCAGCCCGGCCGCGACCAGGGCGACCAGGGTCGGGTTCTCGTCGGCCTGGTGGACGATCTCGGGCTCGTGCCCGGCCGCGCGCAGGGTGCGTACCAGCCACTCGTGACAGACCCGCCCCGGCGGCTGGCAGATCCACCGCTCACCGCCCAGCTCCTCCCGCCGCACCGCCGTACGCCCCGCGAAGGGATGGTCCCCCGGCACCAGCAGATCGCACAGGTCGTCCCCGATGACCGCCTGCTCCACCCCGGACGGGGCGGGCAGCGGCGCGATGTCCCAGTCGTGCGCGACCACGAGATCCACGGCGCCCTTGGCGACCAGGTCCACGGAGAGATGCGGGTCGATCTCGGTCAGCCGGGTGTCCAGCGCGGGATGCCGGCGGGCCAGATCGGCCAGCACGGACGGCATCAGTCCGCGCGCCGCCGACGCGAACGCGGCGATGGTCAGCCGGCCGGCCGGCACCCCGCGCCGCTCCTCCAGTTCCGTCTCCGCCCGTTCTACGATCGCGATCAGCTCCCGCGCGGTACGCACCAGCTGATGCGCCTCGTCGGTCAGCCGCACGCCCCGGCCCTCCCGCTCCAGCAGCACCGTCCGGGTCTCCCGCTCCAGCTTGGCGATCTGCTGGGACACGGCGGAGGAGGTGTATCCGAGCGCCACGGCGGCGGCACCGACGGTGCCGTGCACCGAGACGGCGTGCAGGGCGCGCAGACGCTGGAGGTCGAGCATGGCGGCGGCTCCCGGTCGGTCGGCGACTCGTCATCCATCAGCGGTGCTTCATCCAACCATGCAGGAATCATCGCTGGTGCTGAAGTGTGCCGGGCGGTGATCCTCGACGTATGCGACCGTCCCACGTGCTCCTCGCCGTCCTCGTCACCGCCGTGTGGGGAGTGAACTTCACCGTCATCGAGGTCGGGCTCGACCACTTCCCGCCGCTGCTCTTCTCCGCCCTGCGCTTCCTCGTCGCGGCGCCGCCCGCGGTGTTCCTCGTGGGGCGGCCCACGGTGGCGTGGAAGTGGATCGTGGGCGTGGGACTGGCGCTCGGGGTGGCCAAGTTCGGCCTGCTGTTCGTCGGCATGGACGCGGGGATGCCGGGCGGGCTGTCCTCCCTGGTGCTCCAGATCCAGGCGGTGTTCACGGCCCTGTTCGCCTTCGCGCTCCTCGGCGAACGCCCCTCCCGGATCCGTCTGGCGGGTATGGCGGTCGCCCTGGCCGGGATCGGCGTGGCGGCGGTCGACGAGGGCGCCTCCGGGCCGCTGCTCGGCTTCGCCCTGGTCGTCGCGGCGGCGGCCTGCTGGGGCGTCTCCAACATCCTCACCCGCAGGGCGGCGCCCCCGGACGCCCTGAACTTCATGATCTGGGTGAGCACGGTCCCGGTCCTCCCCCTCCTCGCCCTCTCCCTCCTCCTGGAGGGCCCGTCGGCCGACCTCGACGCGCTGCGCGCCCTCGACCGGCAGGGCGTCGGCACGGTCCTCTTCGTCGCCTGGGTCGCCACGGTGTTCGGCTTCGGCGCCTGGGGGTGGCTGCTGCGCCGTCACCCCGCCTCCACGGTCGCGCCGTTCTCCCTGCTCGTCCCCGTCTTCGGCATGTCCTCGGCCGCCCTGTTCCTGGGCGAGTCCGTCACCCCGCTGCGATGGTGGGCGGCGGCCCTGCTGGTGGGCGGGGTGGCGCTGGCATCGGTGACGCCGCGGCGGCCGGGGGGACCGGGGCCACGGCCCGCTGCCGACGCCCCCGCCGCCGGAAGCGAGGGGAGCGGATCGGGAGTCCTCGAGCGATCACGTCACGCCAAATTTCATTGAACGCTTGAATACCTGCTTGTCGGCCACTGAGGATGAAGTCGCCATTCGCACCCCGACTCCGTCGGAAGGGAACCGAAACACATGAAGAGCCGGTCCAAGCGATTGGCGATAAGTGCCCTGACAGCCGCCGCACTGACTGCCGCGCTTCCGGCAGCACCCGCCTTCGCCACCGACGAGATCGACTGCGGCACCGGCGACAGCGCCGTCAGGATGACCTACGTGGAGAACGGGGCCGAGCACGCCAGGCGCTGGGAGAACCCCGGCGGTGTCCCGGTCGATCAGTACGGCGTCACGTCCTTCTCCTCGGGCGCCAACGAGGTGGTCGTCTTCTGGAGCGCGGGCATGGGCTGGAAGGTCAACGTGCTCGAGCCCTACACGACGGCCCCCTTCACGGGCGCCGACACCTACCTCGTGTACGGCTTCCAGGTCCTGTAAGCGCGACCGGTGGTCGTCGGGCGGGCCCGGGAGAGCCGGCCCGGCGACTCGGACCGGCCGGCGCGTTCCCCCCGGCCGTCAGGCCGACTCGTTCAGCAGCCGGACCACATGCTCCCGCCCGGGCGACAGCAGTTCCGGCAACGCCGCCGCGTCGGCGTACCAGCGCTTCTCGTACTCCCAGCAGAGCCAGCCGTCCCAGCTGTGCCGGGAGAGGACCTCGACGACCTCGGCGAGCGGGAGGACGCCGGCCCCGAGGACAAGAGGCGTCCTGTCCTCGGCGGAGGCGATGTCCTTCACCTGGACATAGCCCAGGTGGGGCGAGAGCGCCGCGAAGCTCTCCACGGGCTGCTCACCCCCGAGCCAGGTGTGCATCACGTCCCACAGCGCGCCCACCTGCCGGTGCCCGACCAGACCGAGCACCCGCATCGCGTCGGCGCCGGTGCGGTGCGAGTCGTGCGTCTCCAGCAGGATCCGTACGCCCAGGTCTGCCGCGTACTCGGCGGCCGTGCCCAGCCGCCGGGCGGCCGTCGCGTCCGCCTCCTCGGCGGTCTGCTCGTCGCCGCCGGGGAACACCCTGACGAACGGGGCGCCGATGTCCCGGGCGAGGTCGAGGAGGGCCCGGATCTCCCCGATGACGGCGTCGTCCTCACCGGGCGCGGCGACCCGGACGTATCCGGCGAGGCCCAGGATCTCGACGCCGGCCGTTTTGAAGTCGGAGGCGACACCGGCACGTTGCGCGGGAGTGAGGCCCGGGTGGACGGGTTCCTCCGGGTGGGCGCGCAACTCGACGCCGTGGTAGCCGTGCGCGGTCGCGAGGCCCAGCACGTCGGCGAGGGGCAGGCCAGGGACACCGAGGGTGGAGAACGCCAGCTTCATAAAATGGGACACTACCCGCGACCGCCCAGGTCGACTCCACCTCATTACTCCGTCACCCACCCCGGCGCGCCGGCCGCGCCGGCCGACGACGCTCCCGCACCACTCCAGGGGCGCGGGGAACTGCGCGCCAAGCCACCACCCACCCGCGCCCGCGCCCGCACCCGCGCCCGCACCCGTCACGGACTCTGTTCAGACCCGCGGCGTCCGGCGCGACACCCGACGACGCTCCCGCACCACTCCAGGGGCGCGGGGAACTGCGCGCCAAG
>NZ_NEUB01000792.1 GCF_002910825.1 Streptomyces sp. SM1
CCGGCGCCCGGCGGGGAGCGGGGGAGGTGTGTGGCGTGTCATGGCCGGAAACAGTACGGAGGCCTCAGCGCCTCACCTACGTGTTCGCACCATATAGAGAATGCCCGGTTAATAGACGCCGGCCCCACAGCGCAGGGCATGGTGCCGCGGGCGCTGCGGTCAGCGCCCGCGGCTCTCGTCCGTGCGGAACCTAGGCGGCGCGCCCCGTCACGTACCAGGCGGACGGCAGCTCGATGCGGGTGCCGTCGGGGGCGTACTCGGTGGTGGTCAGCGGCAGGGTGCCGCTCGCCAGCACGGTCAGTCCGGCCGCGGTCAGGAACTCGGGCACCTCCGCGTCGGCGACCTCACCGGGGGCTATGCCGTGCCGGAGGACCGGCGCGAGTTTCGGCGGTGGTCCGCCGGGACCGGTCGCGATGCTCCGCAGCACCGCTCCGGCGGCCTCGGACGGCTCCACGAGGAACGCGCGACCGCGCTCGCCGACCATCGTGGCGACGCCGTCGGCCAGTGCCTGGCGGTCGTCGGCCTCGCACTGGTGCAGCACCCCGCGCACATAGACGTTGGCGTCGCCGAGTTCGGCGTGCAGGGCCTGGGTCGAGGCCTTCTCCACGGCGTCCAGCCGGCGGTACGCCGCCCGCCCCGCCGGGTCGGCGGCGCGGGCGCGGTCCAGGGCCGCGGCGGACAGGTCCGCGCCGAGGACACGCGGGAACCGGTCGGCGAGGAAGCGGGTCTGGGTGCCGTTGCCGCAGCCGAGGTCCACCAACGGCAGCCCGGGATCGGTCAGATGCGGTTCGAACAGGGCGAGGTGGCGGGCCACCGTCAGCGCGGGCTCCGCGTCCCAGAACACGGCCCCCTGTTCGCGCGGTGCCTCACGCCAGAAGCCCTCCCAGGCCTGCTGGTAACGACTCGTCACGCTCATGTCCGACTCCCCGGGGTGCGACACCGCCCGCCCCGTGTGACGGACCAGTACGGTGTATCGCGCCCCGGGCTCACGGACAAGCGCGCGGACGCGTTCCTTCACGGCTCGTTCGCCGCGGAACGCGCCGTCGTACCACCGGCGTCGGGGGCCGGACCGCTCAGCGGCGCGGCAGGGTCAGCTCGAACCACACACTCTTGCCGGCCGTCGTCCGGCTCGTTCCCCACGCGCGGGCGAGGGTGGACACCACCCGCAGTCCGCGGCCGGCTTCGTCCATGGGGCGTGCGTCGGTCAGCGCCGGCAGCTCGTGGTCGTCGTCCTCCACCTCGCACAGCAGCGTGTCACCGCGCACCAGCCGCAGGGCGACGGGGCGGGCATGGGAGTGCAGTACGGCGTTGGTGACGAGCTCGCTCACCAACAGCTCGGCGCTGTCGACGAGTTCCCGCAGACCCCAGGCGTGCAACTGCTCGCGGACCACCGCGCGGGCCCGGCCGGACGCGGGCGGCTCGGCGCTGAGCCGCCACTCGGCGACGTCGGCGGACTCGATGCCGCCCAGGCGGGCCATCAGCAGCGCCACGTCGTCGTTGCGGCCACCGCGTACGTTGAGTGCCCTGATGATGGTGTCGCAGGCATCGTCCATGGACGCGGCCGGGTGGGCGGCCGACTCGCACAGCGTGGCGAGCCCGACACCGATGTCCTCACCGCGCACCTCGACCAGTCCGTCGGTGCACATCACCAGCCGGTCGCCGGGCTCCACGCGCACGCGCAGGGCCGCGAAGGGCACTCCACCGACGCCGATGGGCGCACCGGTGGGCAGGTCGAGCAGTTCGCTGCGCCCGTCCGCGGCGCGCACCAGCACGGGCGGGATGTGTCCGGCGTTGGCGAGGCGCAGTTCGCCCGCGATGGGGTCGTAGACGGCGTAGAGGCAGGTCGCGAGATAGGTGTCGCCGAGCCGCTGGGCCAGGTCGTCGAGATTGCGCAGGAGTTGTGCGGGTGGCAGGTCCAGCGCGGCCATGGTCTGCACGGCCGTGCGCAACTGTCCCATCATGGCGGCCGAGTTCAGTCCGTGGCCCATGACGTCACCGACGACGAAGGCGGTCCGGGCTCCGGGCAGCTTGACCGCGTCGAACCAGTCGCCGCCGATCCGGCCGAGGAGGGTGCCCGGCAGATAGCGGGTGGCGATGTCGCAGCCCGCCATGCGCGGCGGGATGTGCGGCAGCATGCTGTCCTGGAGCGTCTCGGCAACGTTCTCCTGGTAGGTGTACATGCGGGCGTTGTCGAGCACGAGGCCCGCGCGTGCGGCGAGTTCGGCGCCGGTGACCCGGTCCATGTCGTCGAACAGCCGGCGCTCCGGATGGCGCAGCAGGATCATGAAGCCCAGGACGACCTGACGTGCCTTCAGCGGGACGACCAGCATGGAGCGGCCGGTGATCAGCGGCCGGATGTCGCGCTTGTCGAACTGCGAGGCGATGGCGTGGCCCATCTCCTCGCTGATGTGCGGTACGAGGACGGGTTCACCGGTGGTCATGCACTGGAAGAACGGGGTGTGCGCCGGAAAGGGCATGGCCTCGCCGACGGGCACCACGTCGTCCCAGCGGCCGGGCTCATCGGTGTGCTCCAGCGCGACCCGGTGCCACAGGGTGGTGGTGTCCGGCACGCCCTCGTCGAACCCCTCGCCCGCCACGACCTGTTCGCGCAGGTAGGTGCCGGCGACATCGGTGAAACGGGGCACGACGGCCCTGCTGACCTCGACGATGGTGCGGGAGAGGTCGAGGGAGGTGCCGATGCGTGAGCTGACCTCGTTGAGGAACTCCAGGCGTTCCCGGACGGCGGCGTATTCCAGGTCCTCGCTCTCGTCCCGCAGTTCCTCGGGCACCGGTTCGCCGGCCGCCGGCGCCCGGGCGGCCCGCTCGCGCCGCTCCCGGCGTTCGACGCGCCGGGGCACTCCCCAGTCGGGGGTGACCGGCACCCGGTCATTCTGGCTGAACTCCAGGATGGGGTAACCCAGTTCGAGAACCTGCGAGGCGATCCGGGCGCTGTCACCGACGCTCATGCTGGGAAGGATCTCGGGCAGCCGGCGGGCGAGGTCCGCGGAGCCGGGGAAGTCGGTGTGCAGGGCGAAGCCGGGCGCGATGCGTTCGAACACCCCCGCCTCGCCGGTGCCCAGCCGCTCCGCGTCGGCGGCCAGCACCAGCAGCCGCTCCCGGCCCGGTCCCACCAGCGGGTACGCCCACCACAGCACGTCGACCCGGCCGGTCCCGGAGGCGGCCAGGCGGGCCCGCCCCGCCGCCGGATAGGCCAGGCCCCCGCCGAGGGAGGCGCCGAGGCCGGGGCCCAGACCGTCGTAGGCGGCGCCGTCCCCGTACGGGCTGTCCTCGTCGTCCTCGGACAGGGCCCCGGTCACGGGCAGCAGGTCGGCGGCGGGGCGGCCGAGCGCTTCCTCCTTGGGCAGGGCGAACAGGCGTCGCGCGCCCGCGCTCCAGTGCGAGACGAGTCCGTCGCGGTCGACGACGACCACGGCCAGCGGGATCCGGCCGGCTCCGTCCTGCCCGGTCTCGGTGCCCTCCCCGGGGTGGTCATGGGGAGGTGCGTTCCGCTCGGTGCCACGGTCCATGGCCCAGGCCCTCTCTCCCCCGGCTGCGCAAGATCTGTACGGCCTCGACCACCGTACGACCACGGTCGGCGGCGATGTGCGGCAATACGGGAATTGCCCGCCGGTGCTCGCACCGGCGCGCGTTTCCCCGCGTGAAGGACCGTTTCAGTCCTCGTGACCCAGCTGGAGGTCGCGTTCCGTGCGGCCTCCGCCGGCCACCTGGAGCACGGTCGCGACCGGCGGGTAGCCGGCGGCGATGACGGTGTACTCGCCGGAGGACAGGTCGACGAACCGGAAGATTCCGTCGGGTCCGGTGGTGAGGGTGTCGACGACGTTGCCCGCCGCGTCCAGGAGGGTCACCCGCGCCTCCTCGACCGGCCGTCCGCCGCCGGCCCGCACCGTGCCGCGCAGCACGGCGCCACCGGCGAGTTCGACGTCCTGACGGGTCTCCCGGGCGGCCTGGACGGTGACCGGCAGGGCAGCCGGGCGGAAGGCGGGGGCGCTCGCGGCGAGGGTGTACTCGCCCGCCACCAGCTCGCTGATCACATAGCCGCCCTCACGGCCGCTGCGGGTACTGGCGACGACCTCCCCGTGGACGTTGGTGAGGGTGACGGCGGCGTCGCGCACCGGCGTGCCGTCGGCGGTGACGACGCTGCCGGCCAGGCGGCCCGCGCCGCCCAGGACGACATCGAGTTCGACGGGCCGCTCGCCGACGGTCACGGAGACCGCCTGCGGCTGGTGGCCGCCGGCGGCGGCGATCAGGACGTACGATCCCGGACCGGGCGTGGCGAGCGCGTACCGCCCGTCCTCACCGCTGGCGCCGCGTCCGGTCTGCTGTCCGGAGATGTCGATGAGGGTGAGCGCCGCGCGGGGTACGGCGGTCCCGTCGGGGTGCTGCACGGTCCCGCAGACGGGGATGCCGCCGGTGTGGGACGAACGGGCGTGGGGCACGCGCGCGGTGTGGTGCGGCGCTTCCCGGGCCGGGTCGGCGGTGGGGGCGTGGTGGGACACCAGTGGTTTCTCCTTGAGGAAGAAGGCGATGAGCAGGCCGAGGACGAGCACCGGCACCAGGTAGAGGAAGACGCGCGGCATGGCGTCGGCGTAGGCCTGCACGTAGGCGTCGCGCAGCCCGGGCGGCAGCGCGTGCACCAGCTCGGGGGTGAGGGACCCGGCGTCCGGCGTGGCCGCGTCCGCGGGGAGGCGCGCGGCGAGCGCGTCGGTGAGCCGGCCGGCGAAGAGGGTGCCGAAGACGGCGGCGCCGACACTGCCGCCGATCTGCCGGAAGTAGTTGGCGGCGCTGGTGGCGGTGCCGAGGTCGGCGGGGCGCACGGAGTTCTGCACGGCGAGGATCAGTACCGGCATCACCATGCCGATCCCGGCGCCGAGGACGGCCGTCCAGACGCTGTAGTGCAGCCGGGGGGTGCCGCTCTCCAGCCGGGAGAGCAGCCACATGCCGACGACGGAGAGGGCCGCGCCCACGACGGGGTGCCACCGGTAGCGGCCGGTGCGGCTGATGAGCTGGCCGGAGACGACGGAGGCGCCGACGATACCGCCCGTCATGGGCAGCATCAGCAGTCCCGACTCGGTGGCGGAGACCCCGTCGACCATCTGCAGGTACGTCGGCAGATAGCTGGCGGCACCGAACAGGGCGACGCCGATCACCAGGCCCACCAGACCGGTGACGTTGAAGACGGAGTCCCGGAACAGCCGGAGCGGGATGAGGGGTTCGGCGGCGAAGCGCTCGACGACGAGGAAGAGCACGGTGGCCGCGGCGGCGCCCGCGCCGAGAGCGAGCACGGTGCGGGAGTCCCAGGCGTACTCGGTGCCGCCCCAGGTGGTCAGCAGCACCAGGCAGGTGGAGGCGGCGGCCAGCAGCAGCGTGCCGAGGACGTCGAAGCGTCCCCGCGCGGCCGGCTTGGGGAGCTTGAGCGCCACGGCGACGACGGCCATGGTGACGAGGCCGAAGGGCACGTTGACGTAGAAGCACCAGCGCCACGAGAGGTGGTCGGTGAAGTACCCGCCGAGCAGCGGTCCGGCGACGGAGGCGAGGCCGAAGGCGGCGCCGATCAGTCCCATGAAGCGGCCGCGCTGCCGGGCGGGCACGATGTCCGCCATGATCGCCTGGACGCCGGTCAGCAGCCCGCCCGCGCCGACGCCCTGCACCGCGCGGCAGGCGATCAGCTGGTCCATGGTCGTCGCACGGCCGGCCAGCGCGGAGCCGATGACGAAGACGAGGATCGCGAACTGGAAGACGCCCTTGCGGCCGAGCAGGTCGCCGAGCTTCCCGTAGACCGGCAGTCCGACGGTGGCGGTGAGCAGGTAGGCGGTGATCGCCCAGGACATGCTGTCCAGGCCGTGCAGTTCGCCGACGATCTCCGGGAGCGCGGTGGCGACGATCATCTGCTCCAGCGCGGCGAGCAGCAGCGCGAGCATCAGTGCGAGAAAGACCAGCCGGACCCGGCGCGGGCTCAGGCCCGGCCCGGCGACCGGTGCCGGGGGCGGCGGGCCCCCGGCCGGTGGCGCCGCGACCGGCTCGTCCTGCGTCAGAGTGATCCCGCCCACGTGCCGCTCCCCTCGTCGCACCGCCGGACATTTCCCGCGTAAAAGCGACAACTACGAGCAAGCGCGACGAGTTACGGGACAGAGCCGGTCCGTCGGCAGATCACCCGAACCGGTGAGGAGCCAACTCCCCACCGGTTCTCGGTTCTTGAGGGTGTCCCGGCGGCTACTTCTCGACCTCGGCGGCCAGTTTGGCCAGCAGGGCGTCGTAGATCCGGGCGAGGCCCTTGGGCGCGAAGGTCTTCTCGAAGAAGCCGCCGATGCCGCCGGCACCGTTCCAGACGGTGGCCACGACGACCCGCGAGCGGCCCTCGCCGGCCGGGGTGACGCGCCAGGTGGTGACCATCGAGGAGTTGCGGTCCTTCTCGACCAGTTCACCGTCGGTCGGCTCGGTGACCTCCAGGAGGCAGTCGCGCACGCGCTTGCTGGTGGCCTGGAGCTTCCAGTGCACGAGGGTGCCCTCGCCATCGCCGCCCTCCCGGACCTCGTACTCGCTGTACTGCTCGGGCATCAGCTTCGCGCGGGTGCCGCTGTAGTCGGCGAGGGCATCGAACACCGTCTCCGCGTCCGCCGTGACGATCCGCTCCGTAGTGGCCTCGACCTGCGCCATCGCTTTTCCTCCAGGGCATGGGATATCGGGGTCGGGCCAAGCCAACCACCCCCGTACCCGGCCACCAAATCGGGGTTCCGTATGTGACCGAACATGTCACTCGCACGATCATGGGAACACTTGTTCTATTATGTGGGTCAGTACTACCGAGGAGGCGCCATGCGCTGGGAGAACCTCTCACCGGACTCCGGACACAGCCGGGCCGACGCCGCGCTGTTCGGCGCGGAGGCGGTGGTCGCCCGCACCTTCGACACCCCGGAGTTCCGTGGCGTCACCTTCCACGAGATCCGGGCCCGCTCCATCGTCAACCGGGTGCCGGGGGCGTCCCGCATGCCCTTCGAACGGACGGTGAACCCCTACCGGGGATGTACGCACGCGTGCGTGTACCTCACTGCATGACCCTATTGAGCCCAGGAGGGCCGATGCTCAGTACTTCGAACGCGGACAAGGCCTGGAAAGGCATGACGGGGTCATTCCCGACCCCGGAGGCGCCAGGCCAGTATGCCGCCCCGAGCAAGGCGGAGAGGACGGCTTACACCGTGCTGCTGCATGGACCGGCTGCGCGCTCAGGCGGCGCCGACGCGAGTCAGTGGCTGCTGCTACGCGACCGCACAGCGAAGCGCCCGTAACCGACGCACCAGCAACAGCCACACTTCAGGAACGCGTCAGTCGCCCAGGGACGCCGTCGAGACAGTCCCGTACCGGCCCGCACAGGCCGCGCGGAACCAGCCTGCGGACAATCGCCCGCGCGGCCAAGGCAACCCCCGCGACTTCCCTGACGCAGTAACGCCTCCGCCGACATGGATGCGCAGACATGATGCACATGCACGCGTTGAGAGAGGTACACGGGGATTCCTCCCCTTGTCAATCCCCTGGAAGCGTAGAGACCTTCCTTATGCGGCCAGGTCCTCCTGATGGTGGCTGGCGCGTGCTTCGCTGATGATCTGTTCGAACTCCACCGGCGGTAGCCCGCCGGCCGCGGAGTGTCTGCGGCGCATGTTGTAGAAGCCGGTGATCCAGGTGGCGATCTTCAGCCGGGCCTCGGTCCGGGTGGCGAACTGGTGCCGGTGGATGTACTCGACCTTGATCAGCGAGTTGAACGACTCCGCGGCGGCGTTGTCCAGCGCCGACCCGACCCGCCCCATGGACTGCACCACGCCCAGCCGGTCACACAGCTCGTTGTACGCCTGACTGGTGTATTCGCTGCCGCGGTCGGAGTGGAAGATCACGCCGTCCACATCGCCGCCGCGCGTGGTGGCGGCCATCTTCAGCGACGCGGCGACCAGGGCAGCGTCGTGATGCGCACCCATCGCATAGCCGAGCAGTCGGCGCGAGAACAGGTCGATGACCGTGGCCAGGTACAACTTTCCCTCCCCGGTCTCGATTTCGGTCATATCGCCCACCCATAGGACGTTTGGGGAGACCGCGTCGAAGTGGCGGTGCACCAGGTCAGGGGCCGCTTTGCGCTTGCCCTGCCGGGTCAGCGAGCGGCGCCTGCGGGGCGGTTTACGGCCCTGGAGCCCGAGCTCGGCCATGATCTCGGCGACCGTGTTCACCGAGACCTGCCAGCCCGCGGCCCACAGGTCCAGCGTGATCCTCGGTGACCCGTAGGTCTCGCCCGAGCGGCGGAAGAAGTACGTGATCCTCTCCTCCAGCATCGCCCGTCTGACCTCGCGTTTCGTCGGCTCGGCCGGGCGACGTCGCCACTTGTGGAACCACGCCTCGGATACGCCGAGCGCGCGGCAGGAGACAGTGTGCGGGATGCCGTGCCCGGTCCTCTGGTCGCTGATCACCCCGACGAGAGCCGCCGGGTCCGCCACAGCTACTTCACCCACAGGACCATGCAGCGTTTGAGGACATCACGCTCCATGGCCAGTTCCTTGTTCTCTTTGGTCAGCTCGGTGTTGCGCCTGCGCAGTCGCTCCAGTTCCTCCTGGACGCTCTCGCTCCGCCCGCCAGCAGCCGCACCGTTCCGCCGGGCGCGAGAGACCCAGCTGGCCAACGTGGTCTCGTTGATCCCCAGCTCCCTCGCGACCTGCGCGAGCGGCTTGCCTGTCTCGGTCACGATACGCACAGCCCCCTCACGGAACTCCGCGTCGAACTTCCGCCTCTTCTCCGCCATGACTCCCAACTTCCCCTGCAGTCACGGCCTCTACGCTACGAGGGGAAGGTCA
>NZ_NEUB01000793.1 GCF_002910825.1 Streptomyces sp. SM1
CCGGCGTCCAGCCGACGTGGAAGACGGAACCCGAGGACGCGCGCAGCGCGGCGGCGGACGCCGTGCGCAGGGTGAGCGAGCCGACCGTCGCCACGGTGCGCCCGGACGGGTCGGTGATCCGCGCGGTGACGGCGTCGGGGCCGTCGGAGCGCAGGTGTACGCGCAGGACCGGCGCGTCGGAGGTGTCGATCGCGACGCGCTGCCAGGAGAAGGGCAGCGGGACGCCGTCGGCGCTCTCCGCGGTCGCGGCGCCTTCGCGCAGGCCGGTCGTCTGGAGGGCCGCGTCCAGGAGGGCCGGGTGCACGCCGAAGCCATCGGGTCCGGTGCCGGGGAGCTCGTCGGGCAGGGCCACTTCGGCGTGGATGCCGTCCGCGGCGCGCCAGGCGGCGCGCAGGCCACGGAACGCCGGGCCGTAGGCGACGCCCCGGTCTTCGAGCAGCTCGTACAGTGCCTCCACGTCCAGGGGGACCGCGCCGGGCGGGGGCCACGCGCCCGGCGTGTCGGCTTGGTCGGCTTGGTCTCCCGAGGGGTTCCGGAGACCGAGGGTGCCGGTCGCGTGCCGGGTCCAGGGCTGGTCGGCGGCGCCGGGGGCGGTCTCGGGCCGGGAGTGGAACTCCACCGGGCGCCGGCCGGTGCCGTCGTCGGCACCGACCCGTACGCGCAGCTGGACGGCGTGGTCGGCGGCGGCGTCGCCGGGCAGCACCAGCGGTGCGGCCAGGGTCAGTTCCTCCACGAAGGCGCAGCCGAGGCTGCGGCCCGCGTGCGCGGCCAGTTCCACGAGGGCCGCGCCGGGCACGATCACGGCTCCGGCCACGGCGTGGTCGGCGAGCCAGGGATGGGCGGCCAGGGAGAGCCGGCCGGTGAAGAGGGTGCCCGCTTCGTCGGGCAGTTCGACGGCGGCGCCGAGCAGCGGATGGTCCGCCGCGGCCTGTCCGGTGGCCGCCGGGTCGCGGTCGGCGGGCAGGGAGTCGAGCCAGTAGCGGCGGCGCTGGAAGGCGTAGGTGGGCAGGTCGACCCGTCGGGCGCCGGTGCCCTCGAACAGGGTCTGCCAGTCGACCCGCAGGCCCCGGACGTGGGCCTCGGCGAGGGCGAGCTGCAGCCGGCGGGGCCCTCCGGCCCCGCACCGCAGGGTGCCGAGCACCACCGTCTCGGGGGCGCCGGCGTCGGCGGCCGTGTCCTCGATCCCGTACATCAGGGCGGGCTGGGGGCTGGACTCGATGAAGACGCGGTGTCCGGCCGCGAGAAGCGCGCGGGTCGTCCGCTCGAACTCGACGGTCTGCCGGAGGTTGCGGTACCAGTAGTCGGCGTCCAGGGCCTTCGTGTCCAGCAGGCCACCGGTCACGCTGGAGTAGTACGGCACCGCGCCGGAGCGGGGGGTGATGTCCTCCAGGTCGGCGAACAGCCGCTCGCGGATCTCCTCCACGTGCGAGGAGTGCGAGGCGTAGTCGACCTCGATCAGGCGCGCCCACACTCCCTCCTCCACGAACTCCGCCACCAGTTCCGCGACCGCGTCCGCGTCGCCCGACACCACCACCGACGAGGGGCCGTTGACGGCGGCCACCGACAGACGGCCGTCCCACCCGGCAAGACGCTCCCGTGCCGCGTCCACCGGCAACGGCACCGACGCCATCCCGCCCCGGCCCGCCAACACCCCCACCGCACGCGAACGCAGCGCCACCACCCGGGCCCCGTCCTCCAGACTCAGCCCACCCGCCACACACGCAGCAGCGATCTCACCCTGCGAATGACCCACCACCGCATCGACGGTCACACCGTAGGACCGCCACACCTCCGCGAGCGACACCATCACGGCCCACAACACCGGCTGCACCACGTCGACCCGCGCCAACAACTCCTTCGACCCCAGCACCTCCACCAACGACCACTCCACGAACGGCGACAAAGCCCGCCCACACTCCGCCATCCGACCCGCGAACACCGCCGACCCACCCAACAGCTCCGCAGCCATCCCCACCCACTGCGAACCCTGCCCCGGGAACACCAGCACCGTACGGCC
>NZ_NEUB01000794.1 GCF_002910825.1 Streptomyces sp. SM1
CCCCGGCCGCCCGGCGCCCGCGGCGCCCCGCACCGGCACCACCGCGCCGCAGTTCTCCGACCGGCAGCAGGTCACCGCCGGGACGGGAGTCCCGGGACCCCGCCCCGAACCCGCACGGCGTCGCCGCCCGGAGGCGAGGATCAGTCAGCGTGTCATCCCCCGCGACCTGCGGCCTCTGTCCCTGCGGGACGAACTCGTCGAACTCGGTGGCCTCTTCCGCGCCTACCAGAGGCGCGCGGAACCCGACCTGGCGATGCTGGCCGATCTCCAGGAACGCAAGGCCCGCGCCTTCCTCGCCTGGTCCGATGCCAGCTGCGACGTCACCCTGCGGCTGGAGGCCCAGCGCGCCGAGCAGGCCGCCGCCGTCATCCGCCGCCAGCACCTGCACCGCACCGGCGAGGTCGCGGAGGGTGAGGAACCGGGCGTGGCACGCCTGCTGAACGTACCGCAGTGGGAGTACGCGCGCTCCGTCCTCACGCACGTGGCCGGCCACACGCCGCTGCCCGGAGCGGAGGCGCGGCTGCTGGTGCTGATGCTGACCCTGCGCACCGCGCACACCGGCACCGGCAACCTCGTCGGCCAGGACGTCACCGGGCTGGGCCTGACCGACCCGGAGGACCTGATCGGCAAGCTCACCGGCTGCGGCTGGCTGGACATCCCCGGCACGGTCGGCGACCTGCTCGCCTCCCGGCCGGAGAACCCCACCCCGGTCACCGTCCCCTCCCTGGTGCCCGGCACGGACGGGTCGGGCCCCTTCACGTTCGGCAGGAAGACACGGCCCAAGCTCTCCGGCTGGGCCCAGAGGGTCGTCTCGGACAAGAAGCTCCGCAAGGCGAAGGCACCCGCCGGCATCCGGCTGCTCGCCCTGACGCTGGCCACGTCCACAGACGACACGGGACGCCTCGGACCCGGCGGCCAGGGCATCCCCCTGAACACCCTCGCCACCCGGGTCCCGGCGGACGCCGGTGAACTGCGGTACCTGATCGACCGGTTGACGGCAACGGACTGGCTCGCCGAAGCCGCCCTCACCGACACCCACCTCACCGGGCAACTGACCGAACGCGTCCTCCCCCTCACCTGCCCCTACAACGAGTGGCTGTGACCCTCGGCCATCACTCGGTGGGATCCACGTTCCATGCTGCGGGCAGATCGCTGTCGCAGAAGACGCAGACGAAGTCTGCTTCGCGCACGATGTTGTGCTCCTGGCAGTCGGGCACCGCCGGAACACCGCCTCGTGGGTGAAGCAGGAGGGCCGCCGCAGCTCTGCGAGGTGGATACCCTCTGCGCCGATCTGGCCACCTGAGAGCCGAACACCGCGTGACCACCCCGCCGGTGGCGAACAGGCGGAGGCACGGCACCGATGGCGTCGGTGACGCCGAACGGATCCGCCCTCGCCCACCCAGGCCCGTACGGCAGTCACCACCTGACCAGAGGCAGCAGCTGCGGCCCGGGCAGATACCGGGCCAGCACCTTCCGAACTGGTGACACACCCGGACCGGGCCCATCGGGCCGGCTCATCCCATAGAGGGCGTGCCCTGCCCAACGGGCGTCCGCCCCCGGACGTACAACACCTCCCCGTACAGGCGTCGCCGCTGGTGACACGCCCGTCGCGGCCACCACGCTGACGGCATGCACAGTCCTTCCCCGCAGCGGCCCCGGCTGCTCTCCCTGTTTCCCATGCCCTCCGCCGAGTTCGCGATGGCGTTCACCTCGACCCCGCGCGGCGCCCGCCTGGCCCGGCTGTTCGTCGCACACTGCCTGGACTCCTGGGGCCACCCGCACACCGGCAAGGTCGACGAGACACTGACCCTGATCACCGCCGAGCTGTGCGCCAACGCCGTACAGCACGGGCGCGTGCCCGGCCGGGACTTCCATGTCCGGCTGGCCGTGGAGGCGGACGGTGCGCGACTGCGCCTGGAGGTCTCGGACACCCGCGCGGAACGACGCCCCCTCGTCGCCTCCCCGGCGGATCCGGACGCCGAGTCCGGCCGCGGTCTCCTCCTCGTCGCCGCCCTCGCCGACGACTGGGGCGTCACCGACCGTCGCGGCGGCCCCGGCAAGACGGTGTGTGCGGTGGTGCGGCCCGCGCCGGACCCGCATGGACCCCGCGTGCGCTGTCCGTGACCCGGCGACCCCGGTGCGGCCGCGCAGGAAGTCCGGCGCGGGCCGCGGCAGCACATCACGACCAGACGAGCCGCCCTCGGGCGACCCCGCAGACCGGATGGCGTCCATCGGCCACCTTCGTCAGCACCCGGCCCACCCACGACGCAACTGTCCACCGCGGAGATGTGACCGGGTGGGTACCGTCGACGAGCTCGGCGAGGACGGCTGCGACACGGAGTTCCTGCACGACGCGTGGACGCAGATGATCCTCGGCCACGCCGTCACCTCCCGCACGGACTGCTTCCGGGCCCGCCGCGCCGGACACGGCCGCGCGGACACCCGTGCCGATCGCGCGGAGATCTGGCAGCCCGCGGAGCGATTCATCCGGAGGCCCGCGGAATTCTGCGCGGAGCCCACCACGGCGCTCGCCATCGGTCGGTCACGGAAAACACCACGAGGGCCGCGACCCTCAGGTCGTGGCCCTCGAAAGGCTGTGTGTGTCCGAGGGGGGACTTGAACCCCCACGCCCGATAAAGGGCACTAGCACCTCAAGCTAGCGCGTCTGCCATTCCGCCACCCGGACCAGGTGTCTGCCGCCGCGCCGGGGTGTCCCCCGCAGCGACGTGGACAACCATACCAAGGTTTCACAGCGCCTTTCACCTGCGTTTCCTTCCCCGGCCGGCCCGCGCCGGCACCCCCGCCGTCCCTGTGGGACCGCCGGCGGATTCCGGAGGGCGGAACGCGGCGCCGGCGTGTGCGTCCCGCCCGGTCCCGGCACCGGCGGAAGTGC
>NZ_NEUB01000795.1 GCF_002910825.1 Streptomyces sp. SM1
ACCGCTCCCGCGCCCCACCCTCCGGCTCCGCGCGACCCGCCACGGGATCGGCGCCGGAGCCGGCGTGGTCCACGACCGCGGAGAAGAAGGACCAGCCGTCCACCTCCAGATCCCGCGGCGGGGAGGGGATCTCAGGAGCGGGCGCGGCGGCGCCGAGCAGCCGGCGGACCGTTCCCGGTTCGTAGAGGTTGAGCCAGGCCTGATCGGGGAGACGCACCACCGTGCCCGCCTCGAAGAATCAGTTCGAGATGATGTGGTGCGGGCCCGGGGCGAAGACCAGGGACAGCCGGCGCCGGCCGCCGCGCGTCCTGCGCCGCCTGGTGTTCACCCCGACGCCCGACGCCTCCGGGAAGAGGGAGAGGGTCACCCGGCAGTCGGCGTAGTCGGGTCCCACCCGTTGCCGGACCGTCCAGTACCAGACGGTCCCGTCCACCACGAGGCGGCGGACACGCCGGTCGTTTCCCATCGGGCCACTGTAGTCAGGCCGGGCGCAGCCACACCGTCGCCAGGGGTGGCAGGGTCAGGCGGATGCGGGCCGGGAAGCCGTGCCAGCCCTGTGGTTCCGGCTTGACCGGGTCGGGGTTGGTGACGCCACTGCCGCCGTAGCGGCCGGCGTCGGTGTTCACGACCTCGTGCCAGGCGGGCACGTCGTCGGGGACCCCGATCCGGTAGTCGTGGCGGACCACCGGCGCGAAGTGCGACACCGCGAGCAGCGGGGTGCCGTCGGAGTCGTACCGCAGGAAGGCGAACACGTTGTCCTCGGCCGCGTCCCCGGTCACCCACCGGAAGCCGGACGGTTCGGTGTCGCCCCACCACAGCGCCGGGGTGTGCCGGTACACGGTGTTGAGGTCGCGCACCAGGTCGCGCACCCCCCGGTGGTCCGCCTCCGCGCCGTAGTGCGGGTCCAGCAGCCACCAGTCCGGTCCGTGTGCCTCCGACCACTCCGCCCCCTGCGCGAACTCCTGCCCCATGAAGAGGAGCTGCTTGCCGGGATGGGCCCACATGAAGCCCAGGTAGGAGCGCAGGTGGGCGCGCTGCTGCCACCAGTCGCCGGGCATCTTCGACACCAGCGACCCCTTGCCGTGCACCACCTCGTCGTGGGAGATCGGCAGCACGTAGTTCTCGCTGTACGCGTACACCATCGAGAACGTCATCTCGCCGTGGTGGTACCGGCGGTGCACCGGTTCATGGCTCATGTACGTGAGCGAGTCGTGCATCCAGCCCATGTTCCACTTCAGCCCGAAGCCCAGCCCGCCGAAGCCGCTGGGCCCCTCGTGGTGGGTGGCCCGGGTGACGCCGTCCCATGCGGTGGACTCCTCCGCGACCGTCACGACCCCCGGCACCCTGCGGTACAGGGTCGCGTTCATCTCCTGCAGGAACGCCACCGCGTCCAGGTTCTCCCGGCCGCCGTGCTCGTTCGGCGTCCACTGGCCCGGCTCGCGCGAGTAGTCGAGGTAGAGCATCGAGGCGACCGCGTCCACCCGCAGCCCGTCGATGTGGAACTCCTCGCACCAGTAGAGGGCGTTGGCGACCAGGAAGTTGCGCACCTCGCGCCGGCCGAAGTCGAACTCCAGGGTCCCCCAGTCGGGATGGGCCGCCCGCAGCGGATCCTCGTGCTCGTACAGCGGCCGCCCGTCGAACTCCGCCAGCGCCCACTCGTCGCGCGGGAAGTGCGCCGGTACCCAGTCCATGAGTACGCCGATGCCGGCCCGGTGCAGGGCGTCGACCAGGTACCTGAAGTCGTCGGGGGTGCCGAGGCGGGCGGTGGGCGCGTAGAAACCGGTGACCTGGTAGCCCCAGGAGCCGCCGAAGGGGTGCTCGGCCACCGGCATCAGCTCGACGTGGGTGAAACCGAGGTCCTTGACGTACGCGGGCAGCTGGTCGGCGAGCTGCCGGTAGGTCAGGCCCGGCCGCCAGGAGGGCAGATGGACCTCGTAGACGGAGAACGGCGCCCGGTGCGCGGGCACGTCGGCCCGGCGCTCCAGCCACTCCGCGTCGTCCCACTCGTACGCCGAGGACGTGATGACCGACGACGTCGCGGGCGGCACCTCCGTGCGGCGGGCCAGCGGGTCGGCGCGCAGGGTCTTCGAGCCGTCGGGGCGGGTGATCTCGAACTTGTACAGCTCGCCCTCGCCGATCTCCGGCACGAACAGCTCCCACACCCCCGTCGAGCCCAGCGACCGCATGGGGAAGCCGGTGCCGTCCCAGAAGTTGAAGGTGCCGGCCACCCGCACCCCGCGCGCGTCGGGCGCCCACACCGTGAAGCGGGTGCCGGTGACGCCCTGGTGGGTCATCGGGTGCGCGCCGAGGACCGTCCACAGCTCCTCGTGCCGGCCCTCGCCGATCAGATGCAGGTCGAGCTCGCCGATCGTGGGCAGGAAGCGGTACGCGTCCTCGGTCTCCTGCACCGTCCCCTCGTACGTCACCAGCAGCCGGTACGCCGGTACCTCGCGCAGCGGCAGCAGCCCCGAGAAGAAGCCGTCCCCGTCGTCGTGCAGTTCGACGGTCAGCCCCCCGGAGACGACGGTCACCGCCAGGGCGTACGGCCGGAACGCCCGGAAGACGACTCCGCCGGGCACCGGATGCGCGCCGAGCACGGAGTGCGGGGCGTGATGCGTACCGTCCAGCAGCCGCTCCCGGTCGCCGCTGTCCACGGCGGGGGAGACGGCGATCTCCAGATCCATCTCGGGCGGGACGGGTGAGGGCGCGGGCGACGGGGCGGCGGCCTGCCCGGCCTTCTTCCTCGCGGCGCCCTTCCCGACGGCCGGAGCCTTCTTTCCCGCGGCCTTGTCCGCGGCTTTCTCCGCCGACTTGCCCGTCGGCTTTCCCGCCGCCTTCCCCGCGGCCTTCTTCGCCGCCTTCCTCACCGTTGTCTTCTCGGTCGCCGCCTTCGCGGCCGTGACCTTCGCCGCCGCGGCGGTCTTCTTCGCGGGGGCCTTCTTCGCACGGGCCTTCTTCACGGCTGCCTCCTTCCGTGCGGGCGCCGGTGGCTCGGTGCGCCGCTGCTCGGCCGGCTGCTCCGGATGCGAACCGCTGGACGTGGGGCGGGGGGTCACGGGCGAGGCCTCCAGGACGACGGTCGGGCTCGGGCTCGGGATCGGGATCGGGGGACAGGACCGGGGCCGGATCCGGGTCAGACCCGGTCGGCGGAGGCGAGCCGGTGCGCGGCCGCCAGCGGTACGGGGAGCCAGTCGGGCCGGTGCCGGGCCTCGTAGACCGCTTCGTAGACCGCCTTGTCGGTCTCGTACGCGCGCAGCAGCACCGGCTCGGTCCGCGGATCCTGGCCCGAGGCCTCCGCGTACCCGGAGCAGTACGCGGCCCGGCAGTGGCCCGCCCAGTCCGGCTGCGGCGGGTCCACGGAGCGCGCCGCGTAGTCGAAGGACCGCAGCATGCCGGCGATGTCCCGCACCGCCGGCTGCGGCATCCGCCGTTCCGCGAGCGGACGGGCCGGTTCCCCCTCGAAGTCGATCAGCGACCATTCTCCCGCCGGGGACCGCAGGCACTGCCCGAGGTGCAGATCGCCGTGCACCCGCTGGGCGGTCCAGGTGCGGCCCTCGGCGGCCAGATCGTCCAGCGCCGTGTACGCGGAGCGCAGACCGTCCGCGTACGGGCGCAGCGCGGGCACCGCGTGCACGGCCGCCTCCAGCCGCTCGGTCATCCCGGCGACCATGGAACCGAGCTGGGTGTGACCCAGCGTGACGGTCGGCAGTGCGCGGGCCAGCGCGGTGTGCACCTCGGCGGTGGCCCGTCCGAGGGCCCGCGCCTCGGCGGTGAAGTCCTCCCCCTTGGCCAGCTCCCGCAGCGCCAGCTCCCACCCGTCCGTCGCGCCCTGCACGAACGGCTGGAGCACCCCCAGGACGTACGGCTCGGCCGCGGGCGCCGGGCCGGGCAGCTCGCCGGGGTCCGTGACCAGCCAGGCCGTCGGCGGGGGCACCCGGGGGCAGCCCTCGCGGGCCAGCGCCAGCGGCAGCTCCAGGTCGGGGTTGATCCCGGGCACGATCCGGCGCAACAGTTTCAGGATGAACGTGTCTCCGTAGACGACCGACGAGTTCGACTGCTCGGCCGTCACCAGACGCGGCACCAGACCGGAGCGGATCTCCAGGTGAGGATCCCGCTCGAAACGAAGCCCGCCGATCCTGGCCCGGGTGCGCAGGGCCTCCAGGAGCAGTTCGGCGGGCCGGGTGTCGTGCAGGGCCTCGTAGACCGTCCGTCCGGCCAGCGGGCCCCGTGTCACATGACCGATCAGCGCGGGCGCGAGCCGGGGCGGCAGCGCCTCGCGCACGCCTATGAGCAGCTGGTAGCAGTCGCCGGGCTGCTCGTGGCCGGCGTGTCCCGGCTGGAGCGGCTGGTGGGCGCGGACCAGCAGGTGGTACAGACCCGGTTTGGCCGTCGGCGGCAGCAGCTCGGTGGCCGCGACCAGGGCGACCCCGGTGACCGGGCGGCCCTTGCCGGCGAACCAGCGCTGCCGCGGCAGCCACTCCCTCAGCAGCGGATCCAGTGACGCAAGGAGGCCGGGCGGGGTCGTGACAGTACGTGTGACGGCTTCCGACATGGCGTCGCGTCCTTTCCCCTCTTTCGGCGTGCCTCAGCGGGCGCCGCCGGTGGGCGGGGTGTTACTGATGCGTGCCCAGGGCGGGCCGGTGAAAACCGGCCCGCCCCGGGTTCTAAGCGGCGTCCTTGCGCAGCCGGAACCAGTAGAAGCCGTGCCCGCCGAGGGTCATCAGGTACGGCAGCTCCCCCACGGCCGGGAACCGCACCCCGCCGAACAGCTCCACCGGGTGCCGCCCCTCGAAGGCGCTGAGATCCAGCTCCGTGGGCTGTGCGAAGCGGGAGAAGTTGTTCACGCAGAGCACCAGGTCGTCCTCGTACTCGCGCAGGAAGGCGAGGACGGCGGGGTTGGAGGACGGCAGTTCGGTGTAGGAGCCGAGGCCGAAGGCGGGGTTCTGTTTGCGGATCTCGATCATCCGGCGGGTCCAGTGGAGCAGGGAGGAGGGGGAGGCCATGGACGCTTCGACGCTGGTGACCTGGTAGCCGTAGACCGGGTCCATGATGGCGGGGAGGAAGAGGCGTCCGGGGTCGGAGGAGGAGAAGCCGGCGTTGCGGTCCGGGGTCCACTGCATGGGGGTGCGGACGGCGTCGCGGTCGCCGAGCCAGATGTTGTCGCCCATGCCGATCTCGTCGCCGTAGTAGATGATCGGTGATCCGGGGAGCGACAGCAGGAGGGCGTTGAAGAGTTCGATCTGGTTGCGGTCGTTGTCCAGCAGGGGGGCGAGGCGGCGGCGGATGCCGATGTTGGCGCGCATGCGGGGGTCCTTGGCGTATTCCGCCCACATGTAGTCGCGTTCCTCGTCGGTGACCATCTCCAGGGTCAGTTCGTCGTGGTTGCGCAGGAAGATGCCCCACTGGCAGCCGGAGGGGATGGCGGGGGTCTTGGCGAGGATCTCCGAGACGGGGTAGCGGGACTCGCGGCGCACGGCCATGAAGATGCGGGGCATGACGGGGAAGTGGAAGGCCATGTGGCACTCGTCGCCGCCGGCGGAGTAGTCGCCGAAGTAGTCGACGACGTCCTCCGGCCACTGGTTGGCCTCCGCCAGGACCACCGTGTCCGGGTACTGGGTGTCGATCTCCTTGCGCACCCGCTTCAGGAACGCGTGGGTCTCCGGGAGGTTCTCGCAGTTCGTCCCCTCCCGCTGGTACAGGTACGGCACCGCGTCCAGCCGGAACCCGTCGATCCCCAGGTCCAGCCAGAACTTCAGGGCGGAGATCATCTCCTCCTGGACCGCCGGGTTCTCGTAGTTGAGGTCCGGCTGGTGCGAGAAGAAGCGGTGGAAGTAGTACTGCTTGCGTACAGGGTCGTACGTCCAGTTGGACGCCTCGGTGTCGACGAAGATGATGCGGGCGTCCTGGAACTGCTTGTCGTCGTCGGCCCACACGTAGTAGTCGCCGTAGGGGCCGTCCGGGTCCTTGCGCGACTCCTGGAACCACGGGTGCTGGTCGCTGGTGTGGTTCATGACGAAGTCGATGATCACGCGCATGCCGCGCTGGTGCGCGGAGTCGACGAACTCGACGAAGTCGGCGAGGTCGCCGAAGTCGGGCAGCACGGCGGTGTAGTCGGCCACGTCGTAACCGCCGTCGCGCAGCGGCGACTTGAAGAAGGGCGGCAGCCACAGGCAGTCGACGCCCAGCCACTGCAGATAGTCGAGTTTGGCGGTCAGACCCTTCAGGTCGCCGATGCCGTCGCCGTTGCTGTCCTGGAAGGAGCGGACCAGGACCTCGTAGAAGACGGCTCGTTTGAACCAGTCCGGGTCCCGGTCC
>NZ_NEUB01000796.1 GCF_002910825.1 Streptomyces sp. SM1
GCCGGCCGGCACCAGGACCCGGACGAACTCGCCCGCCGGGTCGACCAGGGCCGAGCCGAGTGCCGTGCCGAGCGCGGAGACGGCCAACGGGTCCGGTGCGCCGGGGCCGTCGGGCCGGGCGTGCACGACGTGCCACCGCTCTCCGCCGAGCAGGGGAGCCACGTCCTCGGGCGGGGTGCCAAGGAGCAGCCGTACGAGCGCGGAGGAGCGGGCCGAGGTGCCGCTCCTGCGCCGGCCGGTGAGGAGGGAGAGGAGGGCGGCCGCGACGGAGGCGACGGTGTGGTCGCCGGGGGCGCGGCGGGGTGAGGCGACGCCCAGCACGAAGCCGTTCCCGGGGCCGAGGGCGTAGGCGGCGAGGTGGGTGCCGGTGACGGTGTCACTCGCGGAGGCGGGGGTGGCGGAAGGCGTCACCGGCCGGTGACCGCCGGGTGCCCCGGGGGAGTCACGGCTGCCGGCAGCCGGCTGGGGGGCGGGGCGTACCACTGCCGCCAGGCTGGTCAGGGCGGCGCGGGCCTCCGGGGGCGGGGCGGTGCCCGCCTGGGCGGCCTCCATGGTGTCCGGGGCGTAGAGGACGGTCCAGCCGCCGAGGCGCTGGGCCAGCTGGTGGAGGACCGGGCGGACCGGGTCGGGTCGGGCCGCTGCCGTGGCGAGTCCCTGCTGGGCCTCCGTGACCCGGCGCAGTTCCGCCGTGCGGGCCTGTGCCATCAGCTGCCAGACCGCCCGCGCCACCCCCGAGAACGTGACCCGCGGTGGCACCTCCAGCAACGGCAGAGCGTGCATCTCGCACGCCTCGACCAGCGCCGCCGGCACCTTCTCGTGCACCGGCGCCAGGCCGAAACCGAGCGCCGCGCCGCCCGCCGCGACGATCCGGGAGACGTAGGCGTCGAAGTACCCGGCACCCGCCCCCTCCGGGATGTGCACACCCGCCGACAGCAGCAGTTCCCCGCCCAGCAGATAGGGGTAGGGGTCCGCCATCTCCGAGGTCTGGGCCCAGTGGACGACGATGCCCGGACCCTCCGGTCCGGCGATCCGGCGCAGGCCGAGGTCCTCGCGTGCCAGGAGCGCGTCCAGGGGCACGGGCGGCGTAGGGGGGACCGTGGGATCCGGCATACTGGACACTTCTTCCACTCCGTACGACGCGAATGGATGAAACGTACACTTCGCAGATGCTTTCCGCCCTCTTATGGTCGGAACGTACGCAAGGTGAAGCGCAGGAAAGAAGGCAGCACTCCATGAGCGGCAACGAGACGCCCCGCGGCCCCGTCGACTCCTCCCGCGTGCCGCGGTACGCCGGCCCCGCCACCTTCGCCCGGCTGCCCCGCCTCGACGAGGTGGGCCGCGCCGACGTCGCCGTGGTGGGTGTGCCGTTCGACTCGGGCGTCTCCTACCGGCCGGGCGCCCGCTTCGGCGGCAACGCCATCCGTGAGGCGTCCCGGCTGCTGCGCCCCTACAACCCCGCGCAGGACGCCTCCCCCTTCGCCCTCGCCCAGGTCGCGGACGGCGGCGACATCGCCGTGAACCCCTTCAACATCAACGAGGCCGTGGAGACCGTCGAGGCCGCCGCCGACGACCTCCTCGGCACCGGCGCCCGTCTGATGACCCTCGGCGGCGACCACACCATCGCCCTGCCGCTGCTCCGCTCCGTCGCGAAGAAGCACGGCCCCGTCGCCCTGCTCCACTTCGACGCCCACCTCGACACCTGGGACACCTACTTCGGCGCCGAGTACACCCACGGCACCCCGTTCCGCCGGGCCGTGGAGGAGGGCGTCCTCGACACCTCCGCCCTCTCCCACGTCGGTACGCGCGGCCCGCTGTACGGCAAGCAGGACCTCACCGACGACGAGAAGATGGGCTTCGGCATCGTCACCTCCGCCGACGTCTACCGCCGGGGCGCCGACGAGGTCGCCGACCAGCTCCGGCAGCGCGTCGGCGACCGCCCGCTGTACATCTCCATCGACATCGACTGCCTGGACCCCGCCCACGCCCCGGGCACCGGCACGCCCGAGGCCGGCGGCATGACCTCCCGCGAGCTCCTCGAGATCCTGCGCGGGCTCGCCTCCTGCCACCTGGTCTCCGCGGATGTCGTCGAGGTGGCGCCCGCGTACGATCACGCCGAGATCACCTCGGTCGCCGCGTCCCACACCGCGTACGAGCTGACCACGATCATGTCCCGCCAGATCGCGGAGGCCCGCGCGAAGTGACTCACGACCACGACCTGGTACTCCGCCCGACCGCCGCACAGACGGAGGCCGCGCTGAACCCTCCCCCCGGCCGCACCGGCGGAGACCTGGTCGTGGAGACCCTGGCCGGGCTCGGCGCGGCCACCGTCTTCGGCCTGCCCGGCCAGCACGCCCTCGCCGTGTTCGACGCCCTGCGCCGCTCCGGCATGCGCTACGTCGGCCTGCGGATGGAGAACAACGCCGCCTTCGCGGCGGACGCGTACGGCCGGATCACCGGCGAGGCGGCCCCGCTGCTGCTGTCGACCGGGCCGGGCGCCCTGACCTCCCTGGCCGCGCTCCAGGAGGCGGCGGCCGCCTCCGCCCCCGTGCTGGCCATCAGCAGCCAGGTCCCGACGCCGGGGCTGGGCGGCGGCCGTCACGGCTACCTCCACGAACTCCCCGACCAGTCGGCTTCGTTCCGCGGCGTGGTCAAGTCCGTCCACACGGTGCGTACGGCGTCCCAGATCCCGTCGGCGATCACGGAGGCGTGGAAGTCGGCGCTCACCGTCCCGCACGGGCCGGTGTGGGTGGAGATCCCGCAGGACGTCCTCGTCGCGGAGACGGTCCTGCCGGTGGTGACGGCGGTCGACGCCACCCCCGACGAGCTGCCCCCGCGCCCCGAACTCACCGCCCTCGCCGCCCACCTGCTGGCGAACGCCGAACGCCCGGCGATCATCGCGGGCGGGGGAGTGGTCCGCGCGGACGCCTCCGGCAAGCTGAGGCGGCTCGCCGAGCGGATCCAGGCGCCGGTGGTCACCACCCCCGGCGGCAAGGGCGCCTTCCCCTGGACGCACCCGCTGTCGCTCCGGTCCTGGCTGGAGGACCGCCACACCACCGACTTCCTCGAGGACGCGGACGTCCTCCTCGTCGTCGGCTCCGGTCTCGGCGAACTCTCCTCGAACTACCACACGTTCAAGCCCCGCGGCCGGGTCGTCCAGATCGAGGCCGACCTCGGCAAGGTGGAGTCCAACCACCCGGGCCTCGGCATCCACGCCGACGCCCGCCTGGCCCTCCAGGCGCTCCTGGAGACGGTGGAACCCCGCGAGGACGCGACGGCCCCGGAGCGCGTACGGAACCTGCTGGACCGCGTGCGCGAACGGATCGACGCCCAGGGACTCGCCCTGGAACAGCAGGTGCTGACGGCCGTCCGCCGCGCCCTGCCCACCGACTCGCCGTCCTTCTGGGACATGACGATCCTGGCCTACTGGGCCTGGTCCGCGTTCGACGCCATGGGCCCCAACCACCTGCACTCCGCGCAGGGTGCCGGCGGCCTCGGCTACGGCTTCCCGGCCGCCCTCGGCGCGGCGGTCGCCGACCCCACCCGCCCGGTCCTCGCGGTCTCGGGGGACGGCGGCGCCCTGTACTCGATCGCCGAACTGGCCACCGCCCGCCAGTACGACCTGAACGTCACCTGGCTGATCGTCGACGACGGCGGCTACGGCATCCTCCGCGAGTACATGACCGACGCCTACGGCGAGCCCACGGCGACGGAACTGACCCGCCCCGACTACGTGGCCCTCGCCGAGTCCTTCGGCGTCCCGGGCCTGCGCACCACCCCGGAAACCCTGGAGCAGGACCTCGCGAAGGCCCTGGCCGCCCCGGGCCCCTCGGTCGTCGTCCTCCCCGCCGTCCTGCGCATGTTCGCGCCGACGCACCAGGGCTGAGGCCAGGCCGGACCGGGGCTTGCCCTACGAGATGGCCCGGAGCCTGCCCCGGCCGGACCCCTCGCGCAGCCGGCCGACGGCGCGGGCCGTCTCCTCGTCGTCCGGCAGCAGGACGAGGAGCTGCTGCAGGTCGGAGGGGAGATCGAGCACCTCGCGGCGCAACCGGAGCGCGGCCCCCGAAGCGGTGCGAGGACGCCGCCGTGCGGGCGGCATGCCCGGCCGGTCAGCAGCCGCCCGGACCCACCCCGTCGATCCGGCCGCCGAAGTCGCCGAGGTAGCGGGAACGCCAGTCGCCGTTGAAGACGTCCCGCTTCTCGGTCGGCTGCCAGTTCACGAAGCAGGCCCGGGTGCTCGCGACGAACGAGCCGACGTGGTCGTGGAGCCCGGGCGGCATGTCGCGGTAGCCGCTGCGCGCGGTCCACTCCCAGTAGTCGCCGCCGAAGCCCTCCTCGCTCCAGAAGCACACCGACCCGTCGGTGCAGGCGGGGGGGCGCGGCCGGCGCGGCGGACGCCGCCGGGGCCGGCAGCAGGAGCGCGGTCAGGGCGAGGGCGGCGGCGAGGGACCAGGAACGGGTCTTCACGGCATTCTCCAGTCAGGGAGTCACGGAAGCGGAGAGCCCCGGCGGATCGGCCGGGGCACTCCCATACTTCCGGCGGGCCACGACCGATCGACCGGCCTGAGGCCCACACCACCTGATGGAGCGAACCCGAGGCTCGACGGCGCACTCCCGGCCGAGCAGCGCCCCCCTGCGCGGGGAGCGCTCGTGACACCGGCTCCCGGACGTCAGGTAGTCAGACGGAGGGGTGCCCGTTCTTTATCCCTGCGACGAACGACGCCCACCCAGCCGGCGGGAAGACCAGCGCGGGCCCCTCGGGGATCTTGGAGTCGCGGATGGGGACGCCCGCGGGGTGGTTGTCCAGGACCTCCAGGCAGCTGCCGCCCTCGCTGCCGCTGTGGGAGGACTTCCGCCAGCCGGTCAGCGCGGCAGCGTTCGGGATGATCGGTTCAGTCATGACGTCCGTAGTCCTTTGCTGTCGCCCTCAGCAGGGCCAGTGGCTCCTTGAGTGGCAGAGCGTCGCTCAGTGCGAGATCGTAACGGCCTTGCAGCTCCCGAACCATGGCTGGGGAGTCGTGCACCTTCCCCATGCGGACCCCCTCGCTGTATGCCACCGGTGGCTGATCGTCGAACCACATCAGCGTCAGCATGCTCTCCAGCAGTGGGTGAAACCCCAGGGAGCGCGGTAGTACGTGCACGCGGACCCGTCGTGACTCCGCCAGCCTGACGATGTGTGCGATCTGCTCGGCCATGACCTCTTGGCCGCCGATCGGCCGGTCCAGAACGCCCTGGTCCAGAAGTGCCCACACTACTGGGGACACCGGATCCTCAAGGATCTTCGCCCGCTCCAGCCGTGTGACAACGAGCCTGTCACATTCCTCTTCACCCAGAGGGGGGTAAGAGGGGCCCAGGACCGCACGTGCGTACCCTTCCGTCTGGAAGATGCCAGGCACGAAGGAGAGAGCGAACTCGCGGATCTCGACAGCCTGCTGTTCGAGAGCGTGAGCCGCTTCGAAGTGCTTCACCACGGCGGTGTCGTCGTCCGGCAGGAAGCTGCTGAGGACATCGCCCGTGTTCAGCGCCCTGTCGAGGCGTCTCGCGTCTTCCTTGGAAGGGGTGCGCCGGCCCGCCTCGATGTGCGCGATGTGCGAACGCGTCATGACGGCGGTCGTCGCCAGTTCCTGCTGCGTCAGCCCGGCCACCTCGCGCTGCGCCTTCAACCACTCCCCATAGATGTTGCTCATCGTCAACTCCCGTGTGACAGATGCGTTGTCACATCCGACCCCCTGGCGAGCCTAGCCCGACTCGTCTCACTCTGTGAGTGGATCGCTACACAGCGACGTCCATGCACGTCGACCTGCCCTCGGGCACGGAAGACCCCCGCGACCGCTACCGACGGCCCGGGGGCATGGCCCTCAACCTCACAGGAGTTGAAGACGTGTTGCACCGTATCGCCCTCCTCGTCGAGCCGCTGCTGCGGCTCCTGTGGCCCGCCTCCGGGCGCCATCGGCACCAGAACCGGCACCGCGCCGGGGGAGCGGCCCAGCCCACCCCCGCGCCGGCCGCCCCCGTCGCATCCGGCCCCTCCCCGCACGAAGCCCTCCTCCATGGCGAGGACTCCCGGCTCGTCCGCCCCTACCTCCTCGCCCATGAACGACGCGTGCAGGCCAGGCAGCAGCGAGCCCGTCGCCGGACGCTCTGGCTCGCCGTGCACGGCATCGACGTAGGGCCACGGCACATCCACGGTGTGGAGGTCGGCTCGCGCCGCATCCGGGGCAGCGAGGTGGCCGCGTGATCTACAGGAGCCACGACGGCGCCGCCACCACGATCGGCCGGCCCCGCCTCCTCCCCTGGTCCAACCTCGACGGCGACCCCTGCTACCTCGTCACCGACGACACCGGCACGGGCCGTGTCTCGCGCCTCGCCGACGACATCGAAGCCGTCCAGCTCGGCATGGCCGACGACCTCCTCGGACACGCCGTCGATCTCCTGGGGGACGGCAAGGTCACCGCACCCCAGCTCCGTTACCTCGCCGCCTGCCTGGCCGAAGCGCTCCACGACGTGCACCGCATCGCCCGCAGCAGGGGAGCACGCCTCGCCGTGCCCCGCGGTGGCGAGCCCTCCCGGGCCGTCCCGGACGGGGCCCCGACACCTGACCCGCCCGCCCCGCCGTCGAGCGTGCGGATCTACCGGCACACAGCCCCTGATCTCCGGTAAACGGGGCTGAACTCCCTCATACGCAAGGGAGTTCAGCCCGGCGGGGCCTACCAGATCGACTCGACCCACTCCGGGTGGTCGATGAACGGGTTGCGGTTGTGCTGGTACGAGTCGTAGATGACCTGGTTGCGGCGCTGCTCGAAGGCGTCCGGCGGGTCCTCCTGGTGCCAGGCCTTGAGTACGGACAGCTTGCCGATGTACGGGTTGCTGCCGTTGTTGACCTGGCCGTTGACCTCCAGGTCGGCCCAGCCGTCGCCGCCCTCGTAGCGGACCGCCATGTAGAAGATCATGCGGGCCACGTCGCCCTTGACGGCGTCGCGGGGTTCGAAGGAGTCGGAGTCGGTGAGGCTGCCGCCGCTGTCGGTGAAGGAGCTGCCACCGTTGTCGAAGTCCTTGTTGCCCCTGACGCTGTTGACGCGGACGTCCGAGGGGCGCAGGTGGTGGATGTCGGTGCCGGGGCCGGTGGAGGTGCCGAAGTCGCCGTGGGACTTGGCCCACACGTGCTCGCGGTTCCAGTCGCCGGTGTCCCCGCCGTTGAGGGACTTGCTGCGGGAGATCCCGGAGTACAGCAGGACCACGTTGTTGCTGTTGCCCGGGTCCTGGTCGGTGGCCTTCAGCGCGTTCCAGACCGCCGAGTACGACAGCTTCGTCTGGTCGCTGATGATCGTGTGGAGGGCGTCCTTGAGGGCGGTGCCGGACTTGCCGGCGGCGTCGTCGTAGTACGCGTCGTAGGCGGCCGTGGAGGCCGGGGCGGCCGTCGGGGTGGTGGCCGTGGCGGTGGTGGTGGTCAGGGCCGGGGCGGCGAGGCCTGCCAGGACCACGGACGTGGCGAGTGCCACCGTTCTGAGGCGGCGTGAGCGTATCGCGAGCATGTGGGGTGTCCGATCTACGCGGGTTGCACAATGGGGATACCCGAGAGAATGGCATGCACATGCAGTCAGGTGAGTGGAGACAACGTGGCGATTGCGTGACGAGAACCTGTCACTACGCTCATGGCGTACTCCCGCCCGGTCCGCGGAGGGATGAAATCCGCCGCGGCCCGTGTTGGTGCCTTGCGGCAGTTCAGGACGATCGGAGGGCACCCGAGTGACACCGCAACGGGGATGGGCACGGCGGCTGACGGGGTACGCCTGGCGTCATCGCAAGGACGTCGTCCTCGCCCTGGGCTCCTCCCTCGGCGGCATGGCCGTCATGGCGCTGGTCCCGCTGATCACCAAGGTGATCATCGACGACGTGATCGGCGACAGGACCAGGGACATGACCACCTGGGCCGGCCTGCTCGTCGCCGCCGCGCTCGTCGTCTACGTCCTCACCTACATCCGCCGCTACTACGGCGGCCGGCTCGCCCTCGACGTGCAGCACGACCTGCGCACCGAGATGTACGACACGATCACCCGGCTCGACGGCAGACGTCAGGACGAGCTGTCCACCGGGCAGGTCGTCGGCCGTGCCACCAGCGACCTCCAGCTGATCCAGGGCCTGCTCTTCATGCTGCCGATGACCATCGGCAACCTGCTGCTCTTCCTGATCTCCCTGATCATCATGGCGTGGCTGTCCCTGCCGCTCACCGGCGTCGCCCTCGCCGTCGCCCCCGCCCTGTGGTGGATTGCCAAGCGCAGCCGCACCCGGCTGCACCCCTCCACCTGGTACGCGCAGGCACAGGCCGGCGCCGTGGCCGGAGTGGTCGACGGCGCGGTCGGCGGCGTCCGCGTGGTGAAGGGCTTCGGCCAGGAGGAGCAGGAGACCGGCAAGCTGCGCGCGGTCGGACGGCGGCTGTTCGCGGGCCGGCTGCGCACCGTCCGGCTGAACTCCCGGTACACCCCGGCCCTCCAGGCGGTCCCCGCGCTCGGCCAGGTGGTGATGCTGGCGCTGGGCGGCTGGCTCGCGGTGGGCGGGCACATCACGCTGGGCACGTTCGTCGCCTTCTCCACCTACCTCGCCCAGCTGGTCGGCCCGGTCCGGATGCTCGCCGTGGTCCTCACCGTCGGCCAGCAGGCCCGCGCCGGCACCGAACGCGTCCTGGAGCTGATCGACACCGAGCCGTCCCTGGCCGACGGCACCAAGGAGCTGCCCGCCGACGCCCCGGCGACCGTCGAGTTCGACGACGTCTCCTTCGGCTACGACCCCGGCCGGCCCGTCCTCGACGGCCTCACCTTCGACATCCGCCCCGGCGAGACGCTCGCCGTCGTCGGCGCCTCGGGCTCCGGCAAGTCGACCGTCTCCCTCCTCCTGCCGCGCTTCTACGACGTGACACGCGGCGCCGTCCTCGTCGGCGGCCACGACGTCCGCGAGCTGACCACCGAGTCCCTGCGCGCGGCCATCGGCCTGGTCCCCGAGGACTCCTTCCTCTTCTCCGACACGGTCCGCGCCAACATCGCCTACGGCCGTCCCGGCGCCACCGACGAGGAGATCACCACCGCCGCACGCGCCGCCCAGGCCGACCGGTTCATCAGCGAGCTGCCCGACGGCTACGACACGACTGTCGGCGAGCACGGACTGACCCTCTCCGGCGGCCAGCGCCAGCGCGTCGCCCTGGCCCGCGCGATCCTCACCGACCCGCGCCTGCTGGTCCTCGACGACGCCACCTCCGCCGTGGACGCCCGCGTCGAGCACGAGATCCACGAGGCCCTCAAGAGCGTCATGCGGGGCCGTACGACGCTGCTGATCGCCCACCGCCGCTCCACCCTCAACCTCGCCGACCGCATCGCCGTCCTCGACGGCGGCCGGCTCGCCGACGTCGGCACCCACGCCGAGCTCCAGCGGCGCTCCGCCCTCTACCGCCGGCTGCTCACCGACCCGGACGAGCTGGGCGGTGTCTCCCCGGGCCACACCCCGCCCGCGGGGCCGCAGGAGGAGGACACCTCCGTCCGCGCGGAGCTGGACGCCGAGTTCGACGCCGAACGCGGGGTCACCCCGCGGCTGTGGACCGGCGACCGCGAACCCAGGGACACCGCCCTGGCCGACGCCCCGGCCACCCCGGAACTCCTCGCCCAGGTCGAGGCGCTGCCCCCGGCGGACGGCGTCCCCGACGTCGACGAGGCCCGCGCGGTCCGCGCCGAGGACTCCTACGGCCTGCGCCGCCTGCTGCGCGGCTTCCGCACCCCGCTCCTCGTCAGCCTCGGCCTGGTCGCCGTGGACGCCGGTATGGGCCTGCTGCTGCCGGTGCTGATCCGGCACGGCATCGACCAGGGCGTCACGCAGGCCGCCCTCGGCGCGGTCTGGACGGCCGCCCTGCTGGGTCTGCTCACCGTGCTCGTCCAGTGGTCCGCGCAGACCGGCGAGATCAGGATGACCGGACGGACCGGCGAACGCATTCTGTACGCGCTCCGGCTGAAGATCTTCGCCCAGCTCCAGCGGCTCGGCCTGGACTACTACGAGCGCGAGCTGACCGGGCGGATCACGACCCGGATGACGACGGACGTCGACGCGCTGTCGACGTTCCTGCAGACCGGCCTGGTCACGGCGTTCGTCTCCGTGGTCACCTTCTTCGGCATCATGGGCGCCCTGCTGGTCATCGACATCGAGCTCGCCCTGATCGTCTTCGCCACCCTGCCCCCGCTGATCGTCGGCACGTACTTCTTCCGCCGGGCCAGCGTGAAGGCGTACGAACTGGCCCGGGAGCGGGTCTCGGGCGTCAACGCCGACCTCCAGGAGTCGATGTCCGGACTGCGGATCCTCCAGGCGTTCCGCCGCGAGGGGGACGGCGGGCGCCGGTTCGCCGAACGCAGCGCGAGCTACCGCAGCGCCCGCATCCGGGGTCAGTGGCTGATCTCGGTGTACTTCCCGTTCGTACAGTTCCTGTCGTCGGTCGCGGCGGTCGCGGTGCTGGTCGTGGGCGGCGGCCGGGTCGACGACGGGACGCTGGCGATCGGCTCACTGGTGGCGTACCTGCTGTACATCGACCTGTTCTTCGCGCCCGTCCAGCAGCTCTCGCAGGTCTTCGACGGCTACCAGCAGGCGTCCGTCTCGCTGGGCCGCATCCAGGAGCTGCTGCGCGAGCCCACCTCCACGCGGCAGCCCGACAAGCCGCTCCCCGTCGCCTCCCTGCGCGGTGACATCGCCTTCGAGAACGTGCGCTTCGCCTACGGGGACGGCGAGGCGGCACTCGACGGCATCGACCTCACCATCCCCGCCGGACAGACCGTCGCCTTCGTCGGCGAGACCGGCGCGGGCAAGTCCACCCTGGTCAAGCTGGTCGCCCGGTTCTACGACCCGACGGGTGGGCGGGTCACCGCCGACGGCGCCGACCTCAGGGACCTGGACCTCACCGCGTACCGGCACCGGCTCGGCGTCGTCCCGCAGGAGGCGTACCTCTTCCCGGGCACCGTCCGCGACGCCATCGCCTACGGCCGCCCGGACGCCACCGACGCCGAGGTGGAGGCGGCGGCCCGCGCGGTCGGCGCGCACGAGATGATCGCCACGCTGGAGGGCGGCTACCTCCACGAGGTCGCCGAGCGCGGCCGCAACCTCTCCGCCGGACAGCGCCAGCTGATCGCGCTGGCCCGCGCCGAACTGGTCGGCCCGGACGTCCTGTTGCTGGACGAGGCCACGGCCGCGCTGGACCTGGCCACCGAGGCCCAGGTCAACCAGGCGACCGATCGTCTGGCGGGCCGCCGCACGACGCTGGTCGTCGCGCACCGGCTGACCACGGCGGCCCGCGCCGACCGGGTGGTCGTCATCGACCACGGCCGGGTCGCGGAGGACGGCACACACGAGGAACTGCTCCGGCTCGGCGGCACGTACGCGGCCCTGTGGCGGACGTTCGTCGGCGAGGACGTCCCGGCACCGGCGTGAGGGGATCGACACCGGCGTGAGGGCCCGGCACCGGCGTGAGGGCCCGGCGCCGGTGCGAGGAGGCTCGGCGCCGGTGCGGAGGGCGCCCCGTGCCGGTGCGGGGCGCGGCCCGCGCAACCATCCGGGCTACGTCAGGCGTCCGTACCCGCATACGCAGTCGGGCGCGGTACGGGAGGACGACCGTGGGCAGTGCAGCGATACACCGGCGGCTCGCGCTGGGCCTTGCGGTGCTGACCGCCTCCGGGCTCCTCGCCGTCGCCACGCCCACCGAGGCACAGGCCGCGGCCAACTGCCCCGGCCGCAAGATGCGCACCCTGCCCTTCTCCACGGGGTCCGTGGTCGTCTACCAACGGGGCGGCTACGTCTGCGCCGTCGCCGTCGCGGGGAAGCCGGGCGCCAAGCGGAAGATGTCGGTGAGCGTACGGGCGCGCGGCGGCCGGGCGGTGGTCGACGAGGGCAGCTACAAGTACCACGCGGGACCGGTGACCGTGCACGCCGGCCGCCGCTGCGTGTGGGTGAAGGGCAGGGTGGGAAAGGCGTCCGTCAGCTCCGGCTGGATCCTCTGCTGAGCCGCCCCACGGGGCACGCGTGACCGAGGGTTATCCCTAGGTCCCCTGTTGCTGGGGTGAGTTGGTCCGATAGCTTCCGGCGCACATCCGTCTCACAGGGGAGTGCGCATGCGCAAGGCGCTCAGATGGCTGCTGGCGCTCACGGTGCTCATAGGCACACTGAGTACGGCCGGGGCGGCCACCGCCGCCGAGCCGGAGGCCGGCACCACTGACATCAAGGAGAGACTGCTCTCCGTTCCGGGCATGAGCCTGATCGAGGAGAAGCCGTACGCCGGGTACCGCTTCTTCGTTCTCAACTACACCCAGCCGGTCGACCACCGCAGGCCCGCGAAGGGCACGTTCCAGCAGCGGATCACCGTGCTGCACAAGGACACCGCGCGGCCGACCGTCTTCTACACCGGCGGCTACAGCGTCTCCACGTCGCCGCGGCGCGCCGAGCCGACGCAGATCGTGGACGGCAACCAGGTCTCCATGGAGTACCGCTTCTTCACCCCGTCCCGGCCCGAGCCGGCCGACTGGTCGAAGCTGGACATCTGGCAGGCCGCCAGCGACCAGCACCGCATCTTCAAGGCCCTGAAGAAGATCTACTCCGAGAACTGGATCTCCACCGGCGGCTCCAAGGGCGGCATGACCGCCACCTACTACGAGCGCTTCTACCCGCGTGACATGGACGGCGTGGTCGCCTACGTCGCCCCCAACGACGTGGTGAACAAGGAGGATTCGGCCTACGACCGGTTCTTCGCGCGCGTCGGTACCGAGGAGTGCCGCGACCGGCTGAACGGGGTGCAGCGCGAGGCGCTGGTGCGCCGGGCACCGCTGAAGAAGAAGTACGAGGCGGCCGCCGCCGAGAACGGCTACACCTTCGACACCGTCGGCAGCCTGGACCGGGCCTACGAGGCCGTCGTCCTGGACTACGTGTGGGGCTTCTGGCAGTACAGCACGGTGGCCGACTGCGCGGACATCCCGGCGGACGCGAAGAACGCCACCGACGACGAGATCTGGAACTCCGTCGACACCGTCTCCGGCTTCTCGTTCTACACGGACCAGGGCCTGAGCCCGTACACGCCGTACTACTACCAGGCCGGTACGCAGCTGGGCGCGCCGACCATCCAGTTCCCGCACATCGAGAAGAAGTACGTGCGTTACGGCTACCAGCCGCCGCGCAACTTCGTGCCCCGCTCGATCGACATGCGGTTCGAGCCGTGGGTCATGCGGGACGTCGACACGTGGGTCCGCCACAACGCCCGGCAGATGCTGTTCGTGTACGGCGAGAACGACCCGTGGGGCGCCGAGCCGTTCCGGGTCGGACACGGCGCGCGTGACTCGTACGTGTTCACCGCGCCCGGCATGAACCACGGCGCGAACGTGGCCGGACTGGTCGCGGAGGAGAAGGCGTTCGCCACGGCCCGCATCCTCGACTGGGCGGACGTCGCCCCGAACGCGGTCCAGGAGAACCCGGCGGCGGCGAAGCCGCTGGCGAAGTTCGACGCGAAGCTCGACAAGCGGGACGTCGAGCGGCAGCGCACGCTGCGGCCGTAGGGCACGCGGGCCCGCCCCGGCCGGGCCCGCGTCGTGCGGGACCACTGCACCGCGCGGGACCGCGCCGGGCGGGGCGTGACTACACCGGCCGGGCGCAGCCCACCGGGGTGGTTCCGCCGAGCCGTACGTAGAGGGCCGTGGACGCCGGGCACTTCGACCGGGCGTCCACGGCCTTCGTCACCTCGAACTCCGGCCGGTGCCCGCCGCTGCCGTCGCAGGCGGTCTCGCGGACCTTGCCGTCGCCCAGGCCGTAGACGCAGTCGCCGACGACGGTGCGCGGCCCGCCCCCGCCTCCCGGGTCCCCGGGGTGCGGCGGCCGGAGGTGACGCATACAGGCGTAGCCGCGCGGCACCGCCCCGTCGCCGTCCTCGTCGGCGGACGGGTGCTGCTCGCTGATGTGCAGCACGAAGTCCGTGGTCGCCGGGCAGGGCGGCCCGTCCCGCGCGGTCCCGTCGTGGCGGGCGACGACCCGTGCCGCCGCCCGTTCACCGGCGCAGGACACCTCGGTGAAGCTGGTCCGGCCGAAGGAACTGCACTCGTCGACGGCGAGGAACACCGCCCCGTATCCGTACGTCCGTACCGGCGCCGGCGACACCGTGGCCGCCCGGTCGTCCAGCCGGCCCGCTCCCTCGGAGCCCCCGCCCGGCGCGCTCTGGCAGCCGGTGAGCACCGCCGCGCACACCGCCGCGCACGCGGCCGCGGACACGGCCGGCGGCCACCACCTGGTTCTCACGCGCATCATCCCCCGGACACCCCCGTCCAGCGTGACCCGGCGGACCGGGTCACGCCAGCGATGTGGGGTGGTTTGCGCACCTTGGGTGCGGTGCGTCGGGTGTGTGACGTACGCGTGCTACGTCCGACGGTGTACGGACGGGGCTCGTCCGTACGTGGCTAGAACCTCAGCCCGTATCCGACCGGGTACAGCGCCGTCGCCGGGTCGTCGGCCCGCTGCACCGGGACCGGCAGGGTTCCGCGCGGGTTCACCTTGCCCGCGATCACCCGTGCCGCCGCCCGCAGTTCGACGTCCGTCCAGGAGTACGACGCCAGATACGCCTTCACGCCGGGCAGATGGGCCACGTCGTAGGGATTGCGGATCGCGACCGCGACGACCGGCTTCCCGGTGGCCAGCAGCTGCTCGACGAGCGCCTTCTGGCTGCTGGTCGCGCCGACGTTGTACGTCCCGACGATCACCGCGTCCGCGTCCCGCGCCGCCGCCACCGCCTTGGCGGCGGTCGCCGCGGACGGCGCCGTACCGGTGGACAGCGCGGTGGCGGTGAAGCCCAGCTCGGTCAGCGCGCCCGCGAGGACCCCGGTCGGCGGTCCGGTCGTACCGGACGGGGAGGCCGGGTCGGCGCCGACGACGAGCAGCCTGGGCTGCCTGCGCCGGGACAGCGGCAGCAGACCGTCCTCGTTGACCAGCAGGGTCGTGGTGCGCTCGGTGATCCGGTCGGCGGTGGCCAGGTGAGCCCGGGTGCCGACGGTGCGGTCGACGCCGGCGTGGGAGACGTACGGGTCCTCGAACAGGCCCAGCCGCGCCTTCAGCCGCAGTACCCGCAGGATCGATTCGTCGAGCCGGTCCTCGGTCAGCTCGCCGTCCCGTACGGCGTCGAGCACCGCGTTCCAGGCCACGTCCAGGGAGGGCGGGTTGAGCAGCTGGTCCACGCCCGCCTTCAGGGCCAGCACCGGCACCCGGTCGTCGCCGTACTTCGTCCGTACGCCCTCCATGCCGAGGGAGTCGGTGACCACCACCCCGTCGTAACCCAGCTCCTCGCGCAGGATGCCGGTCAGGATCGGGCGGGAGAGGGTGGCCGGGTCCTCGGAGCCGTCGAGGGCCGGTACCACGATGTGCGCGGTCATGATCGAGTCGATGCCCGCGGCGACGGCCGCCCGGAACGGCGGCGCGTCCAGCTCCTCCCACTGCTCGCGGGTGTGGTGGATGTAGGGCAGTTCGTCGTGGCTGTCGGTGACGGTGTCGCCGTGACCGGGGAAGTGCTTGGCCGTCGAGGCGACGCCGGACGTCTCGTACCCCTTGACCTCCGCGGCGACCAGCCGCGAGACCGCCTCCGGGTCCGAACCGAAGGAGCGGACGCCGATGACCGGGTTGGCCGGGTTGACGTTGACGTCGGCCACGGGGGAGTAGTTCTGGCGGATGCCCATGGCGCGCAGTTCGCGGCCGGCGACCCGGCCGAGGGTGCGGGCGTCCGACCGCGAACCGCCCGCACCGACGGCCATCGCCCCCGGGAACAGGGTGGCGGGCTCGCCCACGCGGGCCACGATGCCGTGTTCCTGGTCGGTGGAGATCAGCACGGGCAGGCCGCGCGGCAGGCCCAGGGAGGCCTTCTGGATGCCGTTCGACAGGTCCGCGATCTGGTGCGGGGCCCGGGTGTTGTGCGCCCAGGCGAAGTAGATGATGCCGCCGACCCGGTACTTGGCGAGCAGTTCGGCGGCGGTGCGGACGCCGATCTCCTTGAGGTTGGTGTCGATGTCGGCCTGGTCCGGGTCGGTGGCGGAGTGCCCGTAGACCCGCGTCACGAACAGCTGGCCGACCTTCTCCTCCAGCGTCATGCGGGAGACGAGGGCGCGCAGCCTCCTGTCGTCGGGGCCGTGCGGGCCGGTGGCCGCGTGGACGGTGCCTCCGGCCGCCAGGGCGGTGGTGACGCCCGCCGTCGCGGCGAGGACGGTACGTCTGGACGGACGTGCGGTGCTTCCCGTGCTTCCGGTGCTGCTGTCGGGCACGTGCGCTCCTTTGGAAGGTGATCCGCGGGGGACCGGGATTCACTGAAGGGCATCCTCTGGAAGCATCCTTGAAGGAAACTGCCAGGAGGTCACCAATATCCGGGAAGTTATTGCCAGTCAAGGGAATGCGCAGCAACCGGTGAGGGGCCGTCACCGACGCGGC
>NZ_NEUB01000797.1 GCF_002910825.1 Streptomyces sp. SM1
CGGCGAAGACCTCGCGCCGGGAGGCGGTGGTCTTCAGCGGTTCGGCCCGGCGGACCAGGGAGACCAGCCCGCTGTCGACGTTCGGCGCGGGCCAGAAGACGTTCCGGCCGATGGCGCCGGCCCGCTTGACCTCCGCGTACCAGTTGGCCTTGACCGAGGGCACGCCGTACACCTTCGAACCGGGCGGGGCCGCGAGCCGGTCGGCGACCTCCGCCTGCACCATGACGAGGGTGCGTTCGATGCTCGGGAAGTGCTCGAGCATGTGCAGCAGCACCGGGACGGCCACGTTGTAGGGCAGGTTGGCGACCAGCGCGGTCGGGGCGGCCCCGGGCAGCCCGGTGACGTGCATCGCGTCGGAATGGACCAGCGCGAACCGCTCGGCGCGCCCGGGCATGCGGGCGGTGACGGTCGCGGGCAGCGCGGCGGCGAGGACGTCGTCGATCTCCACGGCGGTGACCCGGTCGGCGGCCTCCAGCAGCGCCAGCGTCAGCGAGCCGAGCCCGGGGCCGACCTCGACGACCACGTCGTCCGGGCGGACCCCGGCGGTACGGACGATACGGCGCACCGTGTTGGCGTCGATGACGAAGTTCTGGCCGCGCTGCTTGGTGGGCCGTACGCCGAGGGCGGCCGCCAGTTCACGGATGTCGGCGGGGCCCAGGAGGGCGTCAGGGGTGGGGCTGGTCACGGGACAAGAGTACGGGCCACCCCGGGCCGCCCCGTCACCCCCGTAGCCGCGCCCCGCAGTGCGGCCACGCGCCCGGGCCGCTGCGGATGTACAGCTTCCTCGCGCGGTGCGTCTGTTCCGCCGCCGGTGCGTCCTGGGGCCGTCCGCTGCCGCCGAGGGCCCGCCAGGTCGGGGTGTCGAACTGGTACAGCCCGCCGTACGTTCCCGAGGGGTCCACCGCGTCGGGCCGGCCCCCGGACTCGCACGCGGCCAGCGCGCTCCAGTCCGGTCCTCCCGCTCCCCCTCCCACCGGCACCGGCGGCGCCCCGGTACCGACCCGCACCCGCTGCGCGGACGGTTCGCGCACCAGCTCGGAACGGAGCAGGCGCGGTTTCTGCCGGACCCCGTTGACGGTGCGCCGCGCGTAGGTGAGGCGGCGCAGCCCGGGCCGTCCCTGCCGGTCGACGACCTCCGTGCCCCGCGTCAGCGCGGGATCCTCGACCCGCACCTCGGCGTACGGGATCGTCTCGTCGCGGACCTCGCGGCCGCCGGTGATCCGCAGCACGGTGACGGTCTGGCCGTCGCGCGGGAAGCTGCCCGGGGCGACGGAGGTGGTGTCGCGGCCGCGCAGGGTGATTCCGGCCTGCCGCACGGTCTCCTGCACGGTCGCGGCGTCGGTGCGGACGGTGCGCGCCCGCCCGTCCGCCATCACCGTCACGGAGCGTTCGGTACGGACGTCCAGTACGAGCCCTTCCCGCCCGATGCGCCGGTTGCGCGAGGTCGACAGATACGCGCCCTCCAGGCGTACCCCGAGCTCCCTGAGCGCTCCCTCCACCGTGTGCGCCGTCGTCCACACCTCGCGCCGCCGGCCGTCGAGGGTGAACAGCAGGGGGCGGCCGTGGCGCACCTCGATCTCGTCGCCGTGGCCGAGCGGCGTTCCCGGGGCGGGCGTGATCACATCGTGCGCCCCGGTCCGTACGCCCTCCTCGGCGAGCAGTTCGGTGACGTCGTCGGCGAAGGTGTGCAGGGTGCGGGTCCGGCCGTCGACGTCGAGCTCGACCGCCTTGTCCTTGGCGACGAAGGCGCTGGTGCCACCGGCGAGGACCGCCACGACCAGCGCCTGCGGCAGCAGCCTGCGTACACCGTCCGCCCGCTCGGCGTACCGGCCGCGCCGCCGGTGCGCGGACCGCCGGGCCGGTGCGGGGCGGGGTGCCCGGCGGGGGAGGCCGGGGACGGTCTCCCCCTCGTGCGGATCGCCGCGGACATCATGGCTCCGGCACGTCTTCTCGTACGTCTTCAACCGCAGGGTGCTGCTCACGCCGACTCGCTCCAGGCTGGCCACAGGGTCCCGATCGGGCTCCCAGAACCTAGCCGAGCGCCGGTCGCTCTCCCGGGCGACACGACTACGGAACGTGCGCGGAACCGCGGCGCTCAGTAGCCGAAGGCGCGGGCCGTGTTCGCCCCCAGGGCCGTGGCCAGGGTGTCCTCGTCGATGCCCCGGACGGCCGCCATGGCACGCACCGTGACCGGCACGAGGTAGGGGGCGTTCGGCCGCCCCCGGTAGGGCACCGGGGTGAGGAACGGAGCGTCGGTCTCCACCAGGACCAGCTCCAGCGGGGCCACGGCGAGCGCGTCGCGCAGGTTCTGCGCGTTCTTGAAGGTGACGTTGCCGGCGAACGACATGTAGGAGCCGGCGGCCGCGCAGATCTCCGCCATCCCGGCGTCCCCGGAGTAGCAGTGGAAGACGGTGCGCTCGGGGGCGCCCTCCTCCTTCAGGACGCGCAGGACGTCGGCGTGGGCGTCACGGTCGTGGATCACCAGCGTCTTGCCGTGCCGCTTGGCGATCTCTATGTGGGCGCGGAAGGACCGCTCCTGCGCCTCCTTGCCCTCGGGCCCGGTGCGGAAGAAGTCCAGCCCCGTCTCGCCGACGCCTCTGACGTGCGGCAGCGCGGCCAGCCGGTCGATCTCGGCGAGCGCGTCGTCCAGGGCCGCGTCGCCGCCGGGCTCACGGGCACCCTGCCGGGACCACCCTCCCCCAGCCCCAGCGGGCTGGGAGGTGCCCCCAGGATCCCCGTGGACGATCCGCGGGGCCTCGTTGGGGTGCAGTGCGACCGTCGCATGGACGCTGTCGTGGGCCGCCGCCGTCTCCGCCGCCCACCGGGACCCGTTGAGGTCGCAGCCGACCTGCACCACCGTCGTGACACCCACCGACGCCGCCTTGGCGAGGGCGTCCGCGACCGTGCCGGACTGCATGTCGAGGTGGGTGTGCGAGTCCGCGACCGGCACCCGGAGGGGTTCCGGGAGCGGCGGGGCGGCGTTCTTGTCGGGGGCGTTCGCAGGCATTGGTAGTCAGGGGCGCGGTGTCCTCGCGGACCCGTTTCCCCATCCCCCTTTCAATCCGTGCGTGCGGTTTTCCCGCACACGGCTTACCGATGATCTTCTTGACATGGTTACGCAGCCTTCGGATAGCGAATCGTGCCACCCAGCCGATACAGGCCATGCCCGTTGAACCACTCCTCAGTCCATTCCGCCCGCTGGCCTGACCTCAGATTGCGGCCGCGCTTCTTGGCCATCAATCTGTGGAGCCGCCATACGACATATCGATCAGCGGTCTGGAACTTGTCAGCGGCGTTCCCGGTTCTGAAGTAGTTACCCCAGCCGCGCAGGATCGGATTCAGGTCCGCAATCACGTCCCGAATATCCATTCCAGTCCGACGGCGGTCGGTCCGTTCCCGGACCTTGTCCCGGAGTCTCTTCATCGCCGCTTTCGAGGGCCAGCGGTGCAGGTAGAAGCGGACGGTCCCGTACTTCTCCCACGACCTGCCCGAGAAGCGTGCTCTGAAGTGGCAGCCGAGGAAGTCGAGTCCTTCCCGGCCCTCTCTGAGGTCAACAATCTTCGTCTTGTCCGGGTGCAGTCGCAGCCCCAGCGAAGTCAGGATCTCCCCGACCGCGTCAAGAGCAGCCCTGGCCTGGCGTTCCGAACGGCACAGGACGACGCCGTCGTCCGCGTACCGCACCAGCTCACCCACTCCGCGCCGCGATAGCCCGGAGTCCAGAACGTGCAGGTAGACGTTGGCCAGCAAAGGCGAGATCACCCCGCCCTGAGGCGTCCCG
>NZ_NEUB01000798.1 GCF_002910825.1 Streptomyces sp. SM1
CACCCGGACCGGCGCCGTCCTCCACGTCCGGCTCAACCCCGCCGAACAGGACGACGTCCTGAGCACAGCGGTTCTGGACGCCCTCATCACCGTCCTCGACGGCCTCCACGACCAGCCGGACCTCCGCATCCTCGTGCTCTCCTCCCTGGGCAGCGACTTCTGCCTGGGAGCCGACCGGCAGGAGTACCAGGAGAGCCTGGCCGCCGACCCCGCCGGGAACGCGCTGCTGCGCATCGCGGACAAGGCCCAGCGCCTGTGCCAGGCCCTGGAGAACACCCACGCCGTCACCATCGCACGCCTCCACGGCAAGGTCGTCGGCGCCGGCCTCGCCCTCGCCGCCTACTGCGACCTCCGCGCCGGCGCCGACACCTGCCAGTTCCGGATGCCCGAACTCGGCCTCGGCCTCGCACCCGCCTGGGGCGGAGCCATGGGCCGCCTGATCACGGAAGCAGGCGCGGCCCGCATACGCGAACTCATCCTCACCTGCGAGAACTTCGACGCCCCGACCGCCCACCGACTGGGACTCCTCCACAAAGTCGCCCCCCTCGACACCCTGGACCACACGATCACCTCCTGGACCAGACCACTGGCCCGGCGCTCACCCCAGGCCCTCGCCCTGACCAAGCGCATGCTGACCGGCTACTCGAAAGCCGCCCGCGTCGCCGACCCCGCCCTCCTCGACTCCCACCTCCTGACCGCCCAGCTGACCCGCCCCCACTGACCCCAACCCCGCACACCCGGCCCTTCTCCTACACACCAAAGCCCTTCTCGTACACACCCTCGCAAAGCACGCCGTACGAGAAGGCCACCACTCCATCCCACACCTCCAGCACATCCGATACATCCGGCACATCCACAAGACGGAGAAGCCGCTGCCGACCGTAGTGATCCACACCCGCCCCAAAGAACACCCCACGACCGGAAAGCTCCCACTCGAAGGGATCCCGGGACACAGAACCCGGCACGCTCCTCCCCCGCTCGGACCCCACCGGCCGACCGACCGCCCCACCCCACCCGTTGAACGCATCACCACCGCAGCATCACAACCAAAAACACTTCCCACCTTGCTCTGGCTTCTGATCATCTGTTGGGGGTTGATGCGGGCGGCGGTGAGTTCGCCCTTCGAGCTCGGTCACGCGACGTGCGAGGCCAGCGGACATGGCGGTCCTGCGCCGAGGAATGCTCCCAACTCATTTGCGGCCTGGCCGAGTTCGTGGACCCGGAATGGTGAAATCCGCAGAGCCGACCTGGCCCAGCCGCCCGCCAAGGTACAGGCGCGCGTTACGCTGGAGCCGGTCACGTTCGGCACGCAGTCGCACGGAACGTCTCCTCGCAAGCCAGTTCGAAATCGACGCAGAGACCGGACGAACCAGCCCGCTTAGCCCCCCAACGGCCAGCGACACAACGCCTACAGCTACAGCTACAGCTCCATCGACTCCCCCGAGCACCCTGCCCCCCGACCTGACCGCGACCACCCCCACGGGTGCGGGGAACAGCCGTCCACGTCCAAGCCGTCCAGCCAGGCCAGGAGACCATCCCCGCAGACACGGGAGGAGCAGTCGCTGTTCACCCAGAGCGCCGACCACTCACAGGGGCCAATTCCGGGCGAGCAGGTGGCAGCGGCCAGCACACGTCGACGAGTTCGGGCAGTACTGGACACCGCTCACTGGCGGAGTCGATGCCCCTTCCCCGCTACGCGGTGATACCGCGGTAGCCGTTCACCATGCCTTCGGAGTGTGCCGCCCTCACCGGTCCCCGCCCAGTCCGTCCGAACCACTCATACACGCCTCCTCAGGGCAGCCCGACCTGGATGTTGTCCGTCAGATGCGCCGACTCGGTCCGCAACCTTTAACGACGCTGTCTCGCTCCCAAGAGCCCGCCGAAAGAGTGACTTCGCCAACTGCCTGTCCTTCCGCTCATGGGCGGTGTCGGCGGACTTTCAATTCCAAAGCCATACGGTGGTGCCGTCTTCCTGAGTTGACCGCCCCTGCGTCCGGATTCCAACGCGTATGGCCCTGCGGCCTCAGGCCGCCTCAGCTGGGACGCGTCCCGCTCGGATGGCGTCGACCAGGACCTGGTGGTCCTTCTCGTTCTGGTCCGCGTACAGTTCGGCGAACGTCGCCAGCGCACGGTCGAAGACGTCGCCGCCGCCCAGATAGGCGGCGATCGCGATCCGGTCTCCGGACCTGGCGTGGGCACGGGCCAGCGTGGCACCGCACAGCCGGCCGAACAGGCCCATCCTCTTCGGCGACATGCTCTCGGCCACGGCTATACCCTTCCAGTCCCGCAACTGGCGTATGTAGAAGTCCCGCCGCTTGCCTTCCAGTCCCGTGACGCGCTCCCAGCCCAGGAAGATGTCGCTGGTGGCCTGCATGAGCCGCTGGCCGACGACGACGCGCTCGCCCTGCGTGCTGAACGTGCTGCCTCCCACGTAAGGCGCCAGAACCGACTCGTCGGCCTCCTTGGCCTGGAGGAACAGGGGATCCTCGTCATCCCTGCCCAGCATCAGGATGATCCAGCAGCGGGTTCCCACACTCCCCACCCCGACGACCTTGCGGGCCATGTCGGCGAGGCGATAGCTGTCCAGCAGGAAGCGGCGGTCCGTCTGCAGTGTCTGGCCGTAGCGCTCGATGAGCCGGCTGATCTCCTGCTCCAGCCTGCCTCGTTCGGCATCGGGGAGCAGATCCTGGAGCCGGACCAGCAACGGGGGATCGGGAGCGATCTGCCGCCTTCCGTCGACGACGTGCGTGAGCTTGTCGAAAGCCTGCAACGTGCCGTGCGCACGGGCCCGCTTCCGGGTGCGTTCCCAGCGATCGCGCTGCCCGGCGCTGAGCACCGGGGCGAACTGTTCCTGCAGTTCGTCCGCGTCGAAGCGGGTGTACCAGACGTCGAGATTGCCGAGTCCGGCGTAGCTCCGCATGCGCTCGCGGTAGGACCGCACGGCCGCCCGCACCACCGATGTACGTTCCTTGGCGCTGAAGCCGTTCGCCCGGCCCGCGATGACCAGGCTGGCGGACAGCCGCTTGACGTCCCATTCCCACGGCCCGGGCAGTGTCTCGTCGAAGTCGTTGATGTCGAACATCAGGCGGCGTTCCGGCGACGCGAGCAGCCGGAAGTTGAGCATGTGCGCGTCGCCACAGCACTGCACCCTGATCCCGCTGCACGGCGTCTCCGCGAGGTCGGCGGCCATGATGGCGGCGGCCCCCCGGTAGAAGCGGAACGGCGCCTCGCTCATCCTGCCGTAGCGGATCGGTACGAGTTCCGGCACCCGCGTCGCGGACTGCTTCTCGATGATCTCCACCGGGTCCGTGCGCTTCGGCGGGGGCCTGAACTCGGCGTGGCTGGACCGTGGCGCGTCGCTGCGCGCGGCCTTGCCACGGGCGACCCGCTCCTGCGGAGTGAGGTGCCGCGTGTCGATGCCGGAAGGGTGGTTCTCGGTCATTGCAGACCCTTCGGTCGCGGGTGGCCGCCGTGTGCGGGGCTACGAAGCCGCCGGGCGCCGCGCCGCGGGTGCCGGTCGACCGGCTGACCGAACAAGGGCGGCACCCACGGTGGCCTGTGTCCGGACGGGCACGCGCGGGTCAGTGAAGGACCTTCTCCTTGGCCCGGCGGTACTCGTCTTCGGTGATGTCGCCCCTGGCGCGGATCTCGGAGAGCCTGACGAGTTCGTCCGCCTCGCTGGCCCCCGCGCCGGCGGCGGTCTCACGGATGTACCGATCCGTCTGTTCCTGCTTGGCCCTGGCATGGCCCTGCTCGCGCTTGCCCATGTTCTTGCCGCGGGCGATGACGTAGACGAAGACGCCCAGGAAGGGGAGCACGATCGTGAAGAGGAGCCATCCGGTCTTGGCCCATCCGCTCAGGTCGTCGTCGCGGAAGATGTCCACCACGACGCGGAAGAGCAGGACGAACCACATGATCCACAGGAAGAACCACATGATCGCCCAGAAAGCCCCCAGAACGGGAAAATCGTAGGCCAGGTACACGCTGCTGCTCATTGCTTCTCCTCTGGGCGTCGTCCGCCGGGGTCCTGGCGGACCTGCCCCGTGTCCACCTGAAGGCGGCGGGACTCACGGGCGGTCCCGGTCGCTTTGCTGCTACTGGTCCTCGGTGCTGATGTCGAGCCCGAAGGCTTCGCCGATGGCGCGGGCGGCGGACACGACGCGCGCACTGCCCACCACGGGCGCGATCGCCACGAGCGTCCCCTGGACCTTCTCCAGTGGCACACCGGCTTCCGCAGCGGTGCCGAGATTGAGGAGGTAGGAAGGCGGGGAGGCATCCATGGCCACCAGGGCGGCGATGCGTGCGAGGAGGTACGTCTCCTCGTCCAGCCCGGAACGTTCGAACGTGTCGAGGGTCATCTGGACGAGCATCTCGAATACGGGGGCGTCCGCTTCGGCGAGGGCGGTGACACCTTCGGCGCCTGTGTCTGTCCGGGCCATGGTTGAAGTCCCTTCCTGAGCGTGGTGTCGTGCACCTTCATGACAGCGCGGCCTGCCGTGGACCGCATCACCCGGAAGGGGTGATCGTCCGGTTGCCGGCGACCGGGTGCTGCGGTGCCTCGGACGCTGCGGAGCGGCCAACGTGTCACCGACGTGCTCGGCTGCTTACCGGAAGCGGAGATGCGGAGAACCCGCGCCGACGGCCCGGCACACGGCGTGCTGCCTGCCCGCCGACGGACGTCCTGCCGCAGGCCTACGACCTCTGATCGACGGCGTGCCACCATCGGACCGGCCCACATACCTACCCACACGCGCGAGGACCCTCGGCCTGTGCGGGGCGCTCCGTCCGGAGGAATCCCCCGGAGCGGGTGATGTCGGTCCGGTGGAGGCACGGTGGCATGGAGCGAGTGCACCCGCCCTCTGGGAGGTCGACATGTCCGGTGGCCGTTCCGTGCTCGCTCCACGCTGGGCCGCACGCGTGGCTGTGACCGCGGGTATCGGGGCGATCACCGTGATGCTGGTCCTCGCCGGACCGGACAGCCTGCTGCTGCTCCTCGTGGGGGCGGCCGGGCCGGCGGTGGCGGCGGTGGGCGTGTGGTGGGCGTGTGGTGGGCGCTCGTCCACACCGGCATGGTCAGGGTGCTGGCCGAGGTCCTGGCCTTCGCCGCTCCCACCGTCGTCGTCGTGCTCTACGTGGCGTCCGGGCTGCTGTGGGTTGTGCTCGTCTCGCTCGCGCTGTGGGCCCTGGCCGTCTTCTGCGGCCGGGGCGCGCTGGCCGGCGCCGAGACCGCCCCGGCACGGACTCCGCAAGGTGCACAGGCTCCGCCGCGGCGCCCTTACCTGATCATGAACCCGCGCTCGGGTGCCGGCAAGGTCGGCCGGTTCGGGCTGCGGGAGAAGGCCGAGGCACTCGACGCCAAGGTCTGCGTCCTGGACGTGGCACGCCGGCAGGACGTGGCCGCACTCGCCCGCCGGGCCGCCGACGCGGGCGCCGACCTGCTCGGCGTCGCAGGAGGCGACGGCACACAGGCCCTGGTGGCGGCCGTGGCCGCGGAGCGCGATCTGCCGTTCCTGGTGGTCTCCGCCGGCACCCGCAACCACTTCGCCCTGGACCTCGGGCTGGACGGTGACGACCCGTCGAAGTGTCTCGAAGCGCTCACCGACGGCATTGAACTCCGCATCGATCTGGGTGTCGTCAACGACCGGGTGTTCGTCAACAACGCGTCGTTCGGCGCCTATGCCCTCCGTCGTGCAAAGCCCCGCCTACCGTGACGACAAGGTTCGCACCACCCTGCGGATGCTGCCCGATCTGCTGACGCACCATGACGGCCCGCGCCTCTCCGTGCGCGCCGAGGGCGTGATCGTCGAGCAGCCGCAGGCCGTACTGGTCAGCAACAACCTGTACCGGACGGACGACCCGGCGGGGCTGGGCCACCGGGAGCGGCTGGACTCCGGCGTCCTCGGCGTGCTGGGCGTCAAGGTCGACAGTGCGGCGCAGGCAGCGGGCATACTCCGCGGCCCCCGGGCGCCCGGGCTCGCGCGGCTGACCGCCCGGGAGGTCGTCGTCGAGGCCGATGCCGACGTGATCCCGGTCGGCGTGGACGGCGAGGCCCTCCAACTGCCCGCCCCGGTCCGGTGCCGGATCCGCCCGGGCACTCTGCGCGTGCGGGTCCCCCGTGACCGCCCCGGCGTGCCGCGCGGTCGGCCTCCAACGGACTGGCACCGGGTGCGGCGGCTGGCCCTGACGGCGACCCGGAGGAATGAGGGACATGAGAAGTAACGGTGCGGAACCTGGCCCTCGCGCGACCTTGCCGGCAGTGGCGCGGGCGATCGTCGTGTCGGCCGGGCTGGTCGTCGCCTACTACCTGCTGCCCATGGACACACGGTTCGACGGCGGAGCGGTCACCGGTCTCGTCCTCGGCCTGATCGCGGTGACGGCGCTGTTCCTCTGGCAGGTGCGTGCGATCGTCCGTTCCCCGCACCCCGAACTGCGGGCCGTGGAATCGCTCGCCGCCGTCATCCCTCTGTTCCTACTGCTCTTCGCCACCTCGTACTTCCTGCTGGAGCGAGCCGCACCCGGCAGCTTCACCGAGCCCCTCACCCGCACCGACGCCTTGTATCTCGCGCTCACCGTGACCAGCACCGTCGGCTTCGGCGACATCACCGCCCACACCGAGACAGCACGCGTCATGGCGATGATCCAGATGGTCGGCGGAATCCTGCTGGCCGGCGTCGCGGCCCGGGTGGTGGTCAAGGCCGTCGAGGCCGGCCGGCGCCGACAGGGTGCGGAGAAACGTGGCTGAGCTGTGCGGCTGACGCTCCGCGCCTTCCACGACGGCATCGGCGCACGGCCCCATGGGGCCGTGCGTCCGCGCGCAGCCTCTGCGGAAGTCGGGACCCACAAGGCCCGTACCCGTCCACGACCTGCGGGATTCAGCCTTCGCAGCGACGCAGTAGTACGACCGCGGGTGAATGACCGTGTCCCGCCCGTGCGGCCCACCCAGGCGTGCCGTCTTGCCGTGCATCTGTGGAAATGAGGGCAAGCCAATCCCCGAGTATCCCCGTAGCCCCGTGACCAGCCCGTACGAGCCGCCCGAACCCGGCGCAGCCCCGAAGGGGGACGCGCGTGCCAAGGCGGGGAGCGGGCACCAGGGCGGTTCGGCATCCGCGCGGATCACCAGGAACATCAGCTCGGCCGTGCTCATCGTGCTCACCTGCATCCTGGTGCCGGTCGCACTGCTCACGGTCTGGGTGCACGACATCGTGCTGGACACGGACCGGTATGTGTCGACGGTCTCGCCGCTGGCCTCGGATCCGGCGATCGAGGACGCGGCGGTCAAGCGCATCACCGAAGCCGCCGACGTCCGGGTGGACGGCACCCAGGTCACCTCGGACATCGCCGCGTGGCGGCAGTCCCAGGGACTGCCGCCACGCGCTGCGCAGGCCCTGAAGGGGCTGGGCCCGCAACTCGACTCCGCGGTCAACGACACGGTCGAGAAGGTGGCCACGCGCTTCGTGGAGAGCGACCGCTTCGAGCGGATCTGGACGAACGCCAACCGGGCCGCCCACACCGCGGTCGTGGACGCGCTCACCGGCGAGGGACGTGGCTCCGTCGGCGTGAACGGCGGGACGGTCACTCTCGACGTCGGCGAAGCCGTCGACCAGGTCAAGCAGTCGCTCGTGGACGCCGGTGTGTCCCCCGCCTCCAAGACCCCCGAGGTCGACAGGCAACTGGTGCTCTTCCAGTCCGACCAGCTGGAGAAGATCCGCGACGGCGCCCGTCTGCTGGACACGATCGGGAACTGGCTTCCCGTGATCGTCGTGGCGATCGGCGCGTGCGGCGTGCTGCTGGCACACCGGCGCCGACGGGCCCTTGCCCGCACGGCTCTCGGCGAGGCCTTCGCCTGCCTGATCATGTCGACCGTCCTGGTCGTCCTCCGCCGCTACTACCTGGACCACCTGCCCGCCCCAGGTCCAGGCGGAGGCTGCCGCGGCGGCCGTCTTCGACACCCTTCTGAACTTCCTGAAGGTCAGCCTGCGCACGGCGATCGTGCTCGGTGTCCTCATCGCACTCGGCGCCTATCTGGTCGGCCCAGGAAGGTTGCCACGTGCCGTCCGGGGCACCTCCGACCGCACCGCGGACTCCGCCGCGCGGTGGGCGTACGGGCACCACGTCCGCAGCGGCCGGGTGGGCACCTGGACCGAGGCCCACCGCCGGTGGATCGCGCTGGGTTTGCTGTTCATCGTGGCCTTGGTCTTCGCGTTGTGGAACCATCCGACGGCTCTGACCGTCCTGCTGCTGGTCGTCATCCTGCTGGTGCTGCTCGCCCTTCTCGCTCTCCTCGCCGCCTCCGGCCGCGCCGCGGCCGTCGACGCCGAGCGGGTGACGCCACACCGCCCGGAGAACGGCGAGTGATTCCTTCCCCGCGCCCGGGGTGCCTGGTCCTCCAGGCTCGTACCGTGTCGGCGGCCGGGTCTCGCATAGCCGGTCGCACAAGGACGGCGCGAGTCCCCTCCGACGATGGCGAGGCGCCGGTGCCACCACGCGGGTCACTGAGGCGGAAAAGCTCGACGCTCGCGGCCCCTGGATCCTTTGGCGCAAGGCCATGAAGTTATGGGCTGATGGGCCCTGTCAACAGGATGTCGATGCTGATGGTGGCCTTGTAGGTGCGTCGGTCCATGCGCAGGCTCTTGTACGCGTATCGGGACAGTGGTCGCTTGACGGCGCGGGGACTGACGCGGAGTCGGCGTGCTGTCATCGGCTGGTTCAGGACGGCGCGGCCGATGGTTCCGACGAGGTCGACGGCGGTGTCGGCGATCACGCCTGCGGCCTGGATGACCTGGTCGCGGGCGGTTTGGAGGGCGATGCTGGAGCTGGCCCGGTCGGGGTCCGCGTCGGGGAGGGTCGCGGTGGCGTCGGCGATGGCGATCCGGATCAGCTGGTAGGCGGTCAGCAGGGCGTAGACCTCCTGGGCGATGCCGGCCATGGTCCGGGCGCGCAGGACCCGGCGTCCGAGCATGGACTTCTTGATCGCGAAGAAGGCGGATTCCGCTTCCCACCGCTCGTGATACTGCTTGACCAGCTCGAATGCCGGGTGGCGGTGGTGGTCGAGCAGGGTGGTGGCCAGGCGGTAGACGCCGGTGGTGCGGCCGGCGGTGGTGGCGATGGTGATCTCGCATTCGATGATGCGGACCTCCAGCGTGCCGATCCGGGACAGGAACGAGCCGTCGTCGAAGCGGTGCAGGACCGGTGGCTTGCGGGTGGCGGACAGCCGGGCGAGGAACGCGGCGCCGGTGTCCGCGACCGTGGTCAGGAAGGCGTTGGAGGACAGGCCGCGGTCCAGCAGGACGATCATGCCCTCGTGCAGGGAGCGGGCCAGGCGCTTGCCGTGGGTGGTCTCGCCGCTGGTGCGCGGGCCGAAGACGGCGTCGATCACTGCCCGGGTGCCGCAGGCGACCAGGGTGACCAGGCAGATCTGCGGATAGCCCGAGGTGGCGTACTGGTTGGAGCCTTTGCCCAGGTGGGCTCGGGTGGCGGGACCGTCGGGGACATCGAGGTACGTGCCGTCGACGGCGACGACCAGCAGTCCCGCCCAGCGGGCCCCGGTGGTGCGGATCGCGCTCGCCGGGCCGCGCAGCAGGTCGAACAGGGCCCGCATGGGGCGAACGCCGAGCCTGGCGCGGGCGTGCCACAGTGCCGTCGCGGTGATCTTCGGGACAGGCAGGGAGCGCAGTGCGGAGGTCATCCTGGCCCACACGGCCGGATAGCCGCACTCCTCGAACAGAGCAGCAGCCAGGAGGAGGTAAACGACCACCCGGGCAGGGAGTTTCCGCAACCGCTGCTGGACGGCCCCGCACTCGGCCAGGGCGGCGTCGGCCATCTCGAACGGGACGATCTGCGTCAGCTCACCCAAGTGACCCGGAGCGAAAAGACCGTCGGCTACCGCGATCTCGCGGCTGATGACACACTGACCCGACAGCGGAGCCTCCGGTGCTGTGAACGGCTTGTCTTGGCGGACCAGCCAGTTCTACCGGGGCTCCGCTTCTCGCGTCCGGCGTTCCTCCAGATCAGACCCCACCTGCAGCCACGAACCCGACCCATAACTTCATGGCCTTG
>NZ_NEUB01000799.1 GCF_002910825.1 Streptomyces sp. SM1
CCCGGCTGGCGGGGGCGTTGACGCCGGAGGTGGACGCGGTACTGGCCCGCCATCCACTGCGGGAACACGTCACCAGCAGCGACCCGCTCCCTCTCCTGGTGGAACGCGAGCGGGCCCTCTACGGCTCCTGGTACGAGTTCTTCCCCCGCTCCGAGGGCACCCCCGAACAGCCGCACGGCACCTTCACCACCGCCGCCCGCCGCCTCCCCGCGATCGCCGCCATGGGCTTCGACGTCGTCTACCTCCCCCCGATCCACCCCATCGGCACCACCTTCCGCAAGGGCCCCGACAACACCCTCGACGCCGCACCCGACGACGTCGGCGTCCCCTGGGCCATCGGCTCACCCGAAGGCGGCCACGACGCCGTCCACCCCCGGCTCGGCACCCTGGAGGACTTCACCCGCTTCGTCACCCGCGCCCGCGAACTCGGCCTCGAGGTCGCCCTCGACTTCGCCCTCCAGTGCTCCCCCGACCACCCCTGGGTCCACAAACACCCCGCATGGTTCCACCACCGCCCCGACGGCTCCATCGCCTACGCCGAGAACCCCCCGAAGAAGTACCAGGACATCTACCCCATCGCCTTCGACGCCGACATGGACGGCCTGACCACCGAGACCTGCCGGATCCTGCGCCACTGGATGCACACCGGAGTACGCATCTTCCGGGTGGACAACCCCCACACCAAACCCGTCGTGTTCTGGGAACGCGTCATCGGCGACATCAACCGCACCGACCCCGACGTCATCTTCCTCGCCGAGGCCTTCACCCGCCCCGCGATGATGCGCACCCTCGCCGACATCGGCTTCCAGCAGTCCTACACCTACTTCACCTGGCGCAACACCAAACAGGAACTCACCGACTACCTCACCGAACTCTCCGGCGACGCCGCCGCCTCCATGCGGCCCAACTTCTTCGCCAACACCCCCGACATCCTGCACGCCTACCTCCAGCACGGCGGCCGCCCCGCCTTCGAGGTCCGCGCCGTCCTCGCCGCCACCCTCTCCCCCTCCTGGGGCATCTACAGCGGCTACGAACTCTGCGAGAACACCCCCCTGCGCGAAGGCAGCGAGGAATACCTCCACAGCGAGAAGTACCAGCTCCGCCCCCGCGACTGGGAATCCGCCGAACGCGAGGGACGCACCATCACCCCCCTCATCACCAGGCTCAACACCCTCCGCAGGGAGAATCCCGCCCTGCGGCAACTGCGCGACCTCCACTTCCACCAGGCCGACCAGGAGGCGGTCATCGCGTACTCGAAGCGGCAGGGTTCGAACATCGTTCTGGTGGTCGCCAACCTCGATCCCCACCACACCCAGGAGGCCACGGTCTCGTTGGACATGCCGCAACTCGGCCTGGACCGGCACGAGTCGGTGCCGGTGCGCGACGAGCTCACCGGCGAGACCTATGCATGGGGCAGGGCCAACTATGTGCGTCTCGGCCCGGGCGGGGCGCATGTGCTCGTCGTCGGCCGGGGAGCGGAGGGCGGTCCCTCCGGTGAGCACAGCAGGGCTCTGCGACCGCCCGTCCCGCAGATCGGAGGGTCAGCCACCACATGATCGTCAACGAACCCGTCCCGGACACCTTCGAGGACACGCCTGCCAAGGACCGGGACCCGGACTGGTTCAAACGAGCCGTCTTCTACGAGGTCCTGGTCCGCTCCTTCCAGGACAGCAACGGCGACGGCATCGGCGACCTGAAGGGTCTGACCGCCAAACTCGACTATCTGCAGTGGCTGGGCGTCGACTGCCTGTGGCTGCCGCCCTTCTTCAAGTCGCCGCTGCGCGACGGCGGTTACGACGTGGCCGACTACACCGCCGTGCTGCCCGACTTCGGCGACCTCGCCGACTTCGTCGAGTTCGTCGACTCCGCGCACCAGCGCGGCATGCGCGTGATCATCGACTTCGTCATGAACCACACCAGCGACCAGCACCCGTGGTTCCAGGAGTCGCGCAAGGACCCGGACGGCCCCTACGGCGACTACTACGTGTGGGCCGACGACGACAAGCAGTTCCAGGACGCCCGCATCATCTTCGTCGACACCGAGGCGTCCAACTGGACGTACGACCCTGTACGCAAGCAGTACTACTTCCACCGCTTCTTCTCGCACCAGCCGGACCTCAACTACGAGAACCCGGCGGTCCAGGAGGAGATGATCTCCGCCCTGAAGTTCTGGCTGGACCTGGGGATCGACGGGTTCCGGCTGGACGCGGTGCCGTACCTGTACCAGCGGGAGGGGACGAACTGCGAGAACCTCCCGGAGACCCACGCGTTCCTGAAGCGGGTGCGCAAGGAGATCGACACCCAGTACCCGGACACGGTGGTCCTGGCGGAGGCCAACCAGTGGCCGGAGGACGTCGTCGACTACTTCGGCGACTACTCCGCCGGCGGCGACGAGTGCCACATGGCCTTCCACTTCCCCGTCATGCCCCGCATCTTCATGGCCGTGCGCCGCGAGTCCCGCTACCCCGTCTCGGAGATCCTCGCCAAGACCCCCGCCATCCCCTCCGGCTGCCAGTGGGGCATCTTCCTGCGCAACCACGACGAACTGACCCTGGAGATGGTCACCGACGAGGAACGCGACTACATGTGGGCGGAATACGCCAAGGACCCCCGCATGCGCGCCAACATCGGCATCCGCCGCCGCCTCGCCCCCCTGCTGGACAACGACCGCAACCAGATCGAACTCTTCAACGCCCTCCTGCTGTCGCTCCCCGGATCACCGATCATCTACTACGGCGACGAGATCGGCATGGGCGACAACATCTGGCTCGGCGACCGCGACGCCGTCCGCACCCCCATGCAGTGGACCCCGGACCGCAACGCCGGCTTCTCCTCCTCCGACCCCGGACGCCTCTTCCTCCCCGCCATCATGGACCCGGTCTACGGCTACCAGGTCACCAGCGTCGAAGCGTCCATGGCCTCCCCCTCCTCCCTGCTCCACTGGACCCGCCGGATGATCGAGATCCGCAAACAGAACCCCGCCTTCGGCCTCGGCTCCTACACCGAACTGCCGTCCTCCAACCCCGCCGTCCTCGCCTTCCTGCGCGAGTACGAGGACGACCTGGTGCTCTGCGTGAACAACTTCTCCCGCTTCGCACAGCCCACGGAGCTGGATCTCAGCGCCTTCGAGGGGCGGCACCCGGTGGAGCTGTTCGGCGGGGTGCGGTTCCCGGCCGTGGGGGAGCTGCCGTACCTGATGACCCTCGG
>NZ_NEUB01000800.1:0-11454 GCF_002910825.1 Streptomyces sp. SM1
GTGTTGAGCCTGGTGATGAGGGGGGTGATGGTGCGTCCCTCGCGTTCGGCGGATTCCCAGTCGCGGGGGCGGAGCTGGTACTTCTCGCTGTGGAGGTATTCCTCGCTGCCTTCGCGCAGGGGGGTGTTCTCGCAGAGTTCGTAGCCGCTGTAGATGCCCCAGGAGGGGGAGAGGGTGGCGGCGAGGACGGCGCGGACCTCGAAGGCGGGGCGGCCGCCGTGCTGGAGGTAGGCGTGCAGGATGTCGGGGGTGTTGGCGAAGAAGTTGGGCCGCATGGAGGCGGCGGCGTCGCCGGAGAGTTCGGTGAGGTAGTCGGTGAGTTCCTGTTTGGTGTTGCGCCAGGTGAAGTAGGTGTAGGACTGCTGGAAGCCGATGTCGGCGAGGGTGCGCATCATCGCGGGGCGGGTGAAGGCCTCGGCGAGGAAGATGACGTCGGGGTCGGTGCGGTTGATGTCGCCGATGACGCGTTCCCAGAACACGACGGGTTTGGTGTGGGGGTTGTCCACCCGGAAGATGCGTACTCCGGTGTGCATCCAGTGGCGCAGGATCCGGCAGGTCTCGGTGGTCAGGCCGTCCATGTCGGCGTCGAAGGCGATGGGGTAGATGTCCTGGTACTTCTTCGGGGGGTTCTCGGCGTAGGCGATGGAGCCGTCGGGGCGGTGGTGGAACCATGCGGGGTGTTTGTGGACCCAGGGGTGGTCGGGGGAGCACTGGAGGGCGAAGTCGAGGGCGACCTCGAGGCCGAGTTCGCGGGCGCGGGTGACGAAGCGGGTGAAGTCCTCCAGGGTGCCGAGCCGGGGGTGGACGGCGTCGTGGCCGCCTTCGGGTGAGCCGATGGCCCAGGGGACGCCGACGTCGTCGGGTGCGGCGTCGAGGGTGTTGTCGGGGCCCTTGCGGAAGGTGGTGCCGATGGGGTGGATCGGGGGGAGGTAGACGACGTCGAAGCCCATGGCGGCGATCGCGGGGAGGCGGCGGGCGGCGGTGGTGAAGGTGCCGTGCGGCTGTTCGGGGGTGCCCTCGGAGCGGGGGAAGAACTCGTACCAGGAGCCGTAGAGGGCCCGCTCGCGTTCCACCAGGAGAGGGAGCGGGTCGCTGCTGGTGACGTGTTCCCGCAGTGGATGGCGGGCCAGTACCGCGTCCACCTCCGGCGTCAACGCCCCCGCCAGCCGGGTGGCACAGGGCAGGGAGTCGTCGCGCAGCGTCCGGGCCGCGGCCAGGACCACGTCCTGGCCGTCGCCCCGCGGCACGCCGGCGGCCGCCCGCTCATGGAGGTCGGCGCCCTCCTCCAGGACCAGGCCGGTGTCGATGCCCGCCGGAACCTTGATGCCGGCCGTCCTGCGCCAGGTGGTCACCGGGTCGCCCCAGGCCTCGACGCGATAGGTCCACTGTCCCGGGCCGTCCGCGGCGACCTCGGCACCCCACCGGTCCGAGCCGGGCGCCAGTTCCCGCATCGGGGTGAACGGACCCGGACGCCCCTCGGGATCCTTCAGCACCACGTTGGCCGCCACCGCGTCGTGCCCCTCCCGGAACACGGTGGCCGTGACCTCGAACGTCTCGCCCACGACGGCCTTCGCCGGCCGTCTGCCGCAGTCGACGGACGGCCGGACGTCCCGTACCGGGACACGACCGATGGTCCGGGTCGTCTTCATGGGTCTTCACACCTCCGCCGTGCTCGACGCCCGGGCGTGCGCCCGGGCGTGGGACCAAACAGCGGCGGGAAGGTCACTGCCTTCCCGCCGGGGAGCGCCGCTCGGCGGCCGGTGGGCCCCGGCGGGCCGTGGCGGCCGGACGGGGCCGGTCGTTCTGTTCCTGCAAGTAGGTGATGACGGTGCTGCGCAGATACCGTTCCGCGGCGTCCGCCGCCTCCCGCGCGCAGCGCTTGCCCATCAGCACGCAGAGCGTGTAGCCGGAGTCCTCGAAGGTGGCCCGCACCGTGTGGTCGGTGGGGGCCGCCAGCATCACGCGTTCCCAGGCCCGGTAGCGGCGCAACTGCCGGGCAACTTCGGCTTTGGCGGGTAGCAGCATGCGCCGTTCACCTTTCCGGGGCTCGATGGAGGCGCGTCGTCCCGACGGTCGGGCGGGACCGTGCGCACAGATGCACGGACCCGTAACGGCGATCGAGGTCTTCACACATGGTGCACGGGTGGTGACCCGGCGTCTTGTTGGCTTTTCAATCACCTCGGCGGGTCGGCTCACCCGCCCTCTCGCGCTCAGTTGTCGCACCAGTCGCCTCAGCTGTGCGCTCGTGTTGCACGAATGGACCAACCCCCTCACCCTGAAGGTGACTCAGAAGCGACACCCGCTCACGTTCCGTGTCCGGGGGCTCGCCCCACAGGGGCGAGGAGGAGCGAGAGCTTCGCGGTGAGGAGCCGACGACGATGAAGACCGCAGTGCCCTGCTACTACCACCTCGACGTGGAAGTCAGCCCCGAGAAAGTAGGACAGGTCAGCCGCATACTGGCCGCTCACCTCCGGTTCTGGGATCTGGAGAACCTGGTGGAGACCGTCTGCGGCGGCGCGGAGATGCTGCTGCGCGCCATCGACGAGCACGCCACCGACAAGAACACGTCGATCGAGATGTGGTGGAACGGCCAGCACCTCATCACGGCCATCGGGGACCACAACCGCGCCCTGCGTCCCGACCAGGAGCTGCGCGGCTGTCTCGAGCACATCGCGGCGAGCAGCGACGGCTGGGGCTGCTGCGCCACCGAGACCGGCAGCAAGGTCATCTGGTTCTCGCAGCGCGCCCGCGCCGGTGAACGCGTCCCCCTCGTGCCCACCGGACCCGACCCGCGCGAGAGCGAGGGCCTGGACCTGCCCCGCGAGCTGAGCGTCACCCTGCTCGCCGGCCGGGTACGAACACCGGGCGGCCTCCTGGAGGAGGTCCGGTGACCCGGCGACAGACCCGGAAAGGGGCGCCCGCGTGGAGCGGGCGCCCCTACCCGCTGGGTGCGGCCCATGACGGCGAGGGCACCAACTTCGCGCTGTTCAGCGAGGTCGCCGAAGGCGTCGAACTGGTCCTGGCCGACGACGACGGACGGCACCGCACCGTACGGCTCACCGAGGTCGACGGATTCGTCTGGCACGGCTACCTCCCCGGCATCGGCCCCGGACAGCGCTACGGCTACCGCGTCCACGGACCGTGGGACCCCGCGTCCGGTGACCGCTGCAACCCGGCGAAGCTGCTCCTCGACCCCTACGCCACCGCGGTGGACGGACAGATCGACAACCACCCCTCGCTGTACGAACGCGACCCGCACGGACCCGACCGGGCCGACAGCGCCGGCCACACCATGCTCGGCGTGGTGACCGACCCGGCCTTCGACTGGGGCGACGACACCCCGCCCCGCCGCTCCTACTCCGACACGGTGATCTACGAGGCCCACGTCAAGGGCCTGACCCGCACCCACCCGGACGTCCCCGACGAACTCCGGGGCACCTACGCCGGGCTGGCGCACCCGTCCGTGGTCGAGCACCTGACCTCGCTGGGCGTCACCGCCATCGAACTGATGCCGGTCCACCAGTTCGTCCAGGACGGTGTGCTGCAGGGCCGCGACCTGGCCAACTACTGGGGATACAACACCATCGGCTTCTTCGCCCCGCACAACGCCTACGCCGCCCACGGCACCCGCGGACAGCAGGTCACCGAGTTCAAGAACATGGTGAAGACCCTGCACGCGGCCGGGCTCGAGGTGATCCTGGACGTCGTCTACAACCACACGGCCGAGGGCAACGAGAAGGGCCCCACACTCTCCTTCCGGGGCATCGACAACTCCTCGTACTACCGCCTGGTCGACGGCGACTGGCGCCACTACTACGACACCACCGGCACCGGCAACAGCCTGCTGATGCGCCACCCCTACGTACTCCAGCTGATCATGGACTCGCTCAGGTACTGGGTCACCGAGATGCATGTCGACGGCTTCCGCTTCGACCTCGCCGCCACCCTGGCCCGCCAGTTCCACGAGGTGGACCGGCTGTCGGCGTTCTTCGACCTGATCCAGCAGGACCCGGTGATCAGCCGCGTCAAGCTGATCGCCGAACCCTGGGACGTCGGCGAGGGCGGCTACCAGGTGGGCAACTTCCCACCGCTGTGGTCGGAGTGGAACGGCAAGTACCGGGACGCCGTACGGGACTTCTGGCGCGGGGAGGAGCACACGCTCGGCGAGTTCGCCTCCCGGCTGACCGGATCGTCCGACCTGTACGCGCACAACCGGCGCCGGCCCCGCGCCAGCGTCAACTTCGTCACCGCGCACGACGGTTTCACTCTGCGCGACCTCGTCTCCTACAACGACAAGCACAACGACGCCAACGGCGAGGGCAACCGGGACGGCGAGAGCGACAACCGGTCCTGGAACTGCGGCGCGGAGGGCCCCACCCGCGACCCGGCGGTCCTCGAACTGCGCGCCCGCCAGCAGCGCAACTTCCTCGCCACGCTGCTGCTCTCGCAGGGCATCCCGATGCTCTCCCACGGCGACGAACTCGGCCGCACCCAGCGCGGCAACAACAACGCGTACTGCCAGGACAACGAGATCAGCTGGATCGACTGGCGGCTCGACGACGAGCAGCGCGCTCTGCTGCACTTCACCCGCACGCTGATCTCCCTGCGCGTCACCCATCCGGTGCTGCGCCGCCGCCGCTTCTTCCGGGGCGAGACGGTGCGCCACGCGGACCAGCCGCTGCCCGACCTGGTGTGGCTGCTGCCCAACGCGCACGAGATGACGGACGACGACTGGCAGCGCTCCGACGCCCACTCGGTCGGCGTGTTCCTCAACGGCGACGCCATCGCCGAACCCGGACCGCGCGGCCGGCGCCTGGTCGACGACTCGTTCCTGCTGCTCCTCAACAGCCACTGGGAGCCGGTCCGCTTCCGGCTGCCCGACACCTCCTACGGCGAACGCTGGACGGCCCTCGTCGACACCGCCGACCCGGAGGGCACTCCCGACGAGGCGGAACGCAAGGCCGGCACCACCCTCACCGTCGACGCCCGGAGCCTGGTGCTGCTGTCCCGCCCGTCCCGCACGCCCGGCTGACGGTCGGGCCCGGGAAGGTCAGCGCCCGCGGCGCGAGGTCACCGTGAACTGGGCACCCTCGTTGTCGCGGAGCACGGCCTCCTCGGGGCCCTCGGAGAGCACACTCCCGCCGTGACGTTCGGCGGCGCGGGCGCAGGCCGCCACGTCCTTCACCGTGAAGTGGACCTGCCAGTGCGGCCGGATCGCCGGGTCGGGGGCCGATCCCAGCGCCCCCGACTCGATGCGCGCGACCACCTCACCGCCGGTGCGCAGCACCACTTCCTCGCCCTCGTAGTGGACCTCGCAGTAGCCGGGCCCGGTGGACGCCCAGTCGAAGACCTCGCCGTAGAAGATCGCGGCGTCGAAGGCGTCCCGGGTGTGCAGCCGGATGAACGCGGGCTGCGCCCGGTGCCAGGCGCGCCAGTCGCTGAACAGCTCGCCCTCCCACACCCCGAACGTCGCCCCGTCCCGGTCGGCCAGCAGAGCCGCGCGCCCGGGCGGCAGGGAGAGGGGGCCGACCGCCGACGTACCGCCGCGCTCCTGCACCCGGGCCGCGGCCTCGTCGGCGCTGCGTACCGCGAAATACGGGGTCCACGCCACCGCCATCTGCCACATCCCGGCGACGGCGGCGATCCCGGCCACCGGACGGCCGTCGGCCAGGGCGACCCGGAACCGGTCGCCGAGGCGCATGGGACGCCACTCCCAGCCCAGCACGGCACCGTAGAACTCCTCGGTCGTCCGCACGTCGCGGCTGGTCAGGCTCACCCAGCAGGGCGCTCCGTAGACGGAGTGCGTCGAGAAGACTTCCGTCGCGGCGGAGGAGGGCATGTCGTGGTTCATCGCAGTCGTGTCCTGATCTCGTCGGCCGGCAGCCATCCGGATGGCACCAGTGTCAGCCGGGTACCGGCCCGGGCGCCTGCCGGGTACCCCGGCGGCGGCCCCGAAACGGTGACCCCGTACGCTCCCGGACCACCCGGGTGGCACAGGGCGGCACCAGTAGCGACGATGGATGGATCGGACACTGGGTGAAGGCACTCAAGCACTATGCGAAGGCGCCACGAGAGCGGCACACCGGACCCGGAGGTGACCATGCCCACGGACGGGGGCGCGGACCGGATTCTGCAGCTGGAGGAGGAAGTGCAGCAGCTGAAGGACGCGGTCGTCTCGCACGCGGTGGTGGACCAGGCGATCGGCATGATCGTCGCACTGGGCAGGGTCTCGCCCGACCAGGGCTGGACGGTGCTCAGGGAGGTCTCCCAGCGCACGAACATCAAACTCCGCAACGTCGCCGACATGATCCTGGTCTGGGGGCGCACCGGTCTGCTGCCCGCGGAGGTGCGCACGGTCCTGGAGGAGGTCCTGGACCGCCTCGGCCCCATCCGCCTCCCCGACACCCCACCGCGACGGGAGCGCTGACTGCCGGACGCGCCCGGGGTGACCACGGGTGCGGAGCACCGACCGCAGGCTGCGGCAGCGGCGCGGACTGTGCGGCCTCGGCTCGGTCCGTGTCCCCGGCCCGTCACCGGAGCGCGGATCGCGCCGGGCACGACCGGGGAGCCGGCCGGGAGTCCGGTCCGGCGCGCGGATGGCCGGGCGCGGTGGAAGCGCCGATCGCGGGTGCGGTCCGGCGGTCCGGGTGCTGAGGGCCGAGCGTGGGCGCGGCCGGAGTACTGACGGCCGGGAGCGGTTCAGGGTGCCTCGGACCGCAGTTCCTCACGGAGCCGGGTGAAGCAGCCGCTGAGGAGCCGGGAGACATGCATCTGCGAGATGCCGAGCTGCTCGGCGATCCCGCTCTGTGTCATCCCCTTGAAGAAGCGCAGGTAGAGGATGAGCCGCTCGCGCTCCGGCAGCGCCTCCAGACAGGGCCGCACCGCCACCCGGTCGACGACGGTGTCGTACGCCGGGTCCGGGCCGCCGAGCGCGTCCCCGAGGGCGTACCCGTCGGTGCCCGGCATCTCCGCCTCCAGCGACAGCGCGGAGAAGCACTCCAGCGCCTCGGTCCCGGTGCGCACCTCGTCCTCGGTCAGCTGCGCGTACGCGGCGATCTCGGCGACCGTGGGCGCCCGGCCCGGGGTCGTCTGCGCCAGTTCCTTCGCCGCGTGCCGCACACGGTTGCGCAGGTCCTGGACCCGGCGCGGTACGTGCAGGGTCCACATGTGGTCGCGGAAGTGGCGCTTGATCTCACCGGTGACGGTCGGCACGGCGTACGCCTCGAACGCGTTGCCGCGTGCCGGATCGTAGTGGTCGACGGCCTTCACCAGGCCGAGGGCCGCCACCTGGTACAGATCCTCCAGGGACTCGCCGCGGCCGCGGAAACGGACCGCGATCCGCTCGGCCATGGGCAGCCAGACGGTGACCAGCCGTTCGCGCAGCAACCGGCGCTCGGGCCCGTCGGGCAGCCCGGCCAGACGGGCGAAGTCCCCGGCCGTGTCGGGAGCGTCGTCGTGGGAGTGCGGCTTCCTGGGACTGATGGTACGCATCACGCGCACCTCCCTGAGCGGGTGCCGGATGGACAGACCCCGTGGGAAGCGGCGGCTCGGACCGGGAAAGGCCCGGGGCCGGCGAGCCGGATCCCACGGACGTGCCTCCTGTCCGAAGCACTGCACATTCCATTCCCCGTGTCCCGCCCTTTCAAAACGGCATCCGTAATTCACCCGCACCGCATTGCGGAGGGGGTACGTTCTGGGATCGCGGGAATTCACTGAGTGAAATCCCCGTCGGCAGGTCGGTCCGCGGCGCCGTGCCCTGCTCCGCGGAGTGCCGCGGCGGTACGCCGGTGATCACGGCGGCGGACGTGATGTGCGGCACGCCGCGGCCGGTGCCCCGGAGGGCCGGCCGGGGATTCCTCCTGCGCAGCGCTTGATCGCTCACCGGCCCGGGCGAACCGCCTGTCCACAGCGCATTCCGCTCATTTGACAGTGCGCTGAGCCCCCGGATAGGAAACAGCGGACAGAAGTCGAAAGGTGCACTGTGTACGAGCCGAACGTGGTCGGGGACTGGCAGGAGTACGGCGAGCAGGCCGGCCTGCGCGTCCGCGTCCACCGTCTGGAATCGGGCGAACCGCCACGCGGACGGGACGACGCCGCCGACGGGCTGACGTACTTCAGTGTCCGCGTGACCGTCGAGAATCGCGGCAACCGGCCTTTCTGTATTCATCTGGAGGACGGCCAGTTCGACATCCGGACCGGCCCCGACGGCGAAAGCGCGTTCATCGACTGGCGCAACTCGCAGTTCATCGAGGGATTCGACGTCCACCCGTTGCGCCGCGTCACCGCGGTGCTCTACGCGGCCGGCCCCGAGACGTCCCTGGGCCAGGTCGACGTCCAGGTGCAGCTGCGGGCGGACGAGGAGTGGGCCGCCCGCCGGCTGTGGACGGGCGGCGTCGGGGTGCACGAGGGTGCCGCGGGGACGCCCGTGGGCGCGTGCCGGGACAGCCTCGCCCAGCAGGTGAGCGTCTTCCTCCAGGAGCAGGCGGAGGAAGGGACCTCCTGAGCGGGCGTCAGTGCGGGATGCCGTCGATGATCTCGCGGGCGCCCTGACGCAGCAGGGCCACGGCGACCGAGGTGCCGAGCGTGGCCGGATCGAGCCGGCCCGCCCACTCGTGCGCGTTCAGCCGCGTCTTGCCGTCCGGGGTGAAGACACAGGCGCGCAGGGACAGTTCGCCCCCGTGGTCCTCCCGCGCGTACCCGGCGATCGGGCTGTTGCAGTGACCCTGCAGCACATGCAGGAACATGCGTTCGGCGGTGGCCTCGCGGTGGGTGCCCGGATGGCCGAGGGCGCTGACCGCCTCGATGAGCGGGGTGTCGTCCTCGCGGCACTGCAGGGCGAGGATGCCCGCGCCGATGGGCGGCATCATGGTCTCGGGGGAGAGCACTTCGCCGATCACGTCGGTGCGGCCGATGCGTTCCAGGCCGGAGAGCGCGAGCAGCAGGGCGTCCGCCTCACCGTCCGCGAGCTTCCGCAGCCGCCGGTTCGCGTTGCCGCGCATCGGCACGCACCGCAGATGCGGGTGGGTGGCGGCCAGTTGGGCGGCGCGGCGCACCGAGGACGTGCCGACCCGGGTCCCGGGTGGGAGCTCGTCCAGGGTGAGCCCGGCGGGATGCACCAGCGCGTCACGGATGTCGTCGCGCCGCAGGAACGCGGCGAACACCGTGCCCGCCGGAAGCGGCCGGTCGGCCGGCACGTCCTTGACGCAGTGCACGGCGACGTCCGCCTCGCCCGCGAGCAGCGCGGCGTCCACCTCCTTGGTGAACGCGCCCTTGCCCTCCACCTTCGACAGGTCGCCCAGCCACTTGTCGCCGGTGGTCCTGACCGGCACGACCTCGGTACGCACACCGGGCAGGGCGGCGGTCAGTTCGGCACGCACCCGCTCCACCTGGGCGAGCGCCATGGGCGAGTCACGGGAGACGATGCGGATCGTCGCGGGGATCGGCATGGCGACACGATAGACCCTCGCACCACGCCGCCGGCGCCGGAAGCGCCGGAAGCGCCGGAAGCGCCGGAAGCGCCGGAAGCGCCGGACGGCGCTCCCGGCGTCAACACGCCTGCCGCGGTCAGCCGTTCGGGTCGAACGGGATGCCCGACGGCTTGGCCTCCGCGAGATGGGAGGCGAAGCTGCCGTCCTTGAGGCCGAAGTGGGCGCTGCCGAAGTCGTGGGAGACGAGCCGGTCGCGCAGTCCCGCCGGGTAGCCCTCCCAGCCGACCAGCGCCGGGTACTGCCAGTTGCCCCGGTGGTTCTCCGGCGGTTCGTCGCCCGCGCTCGCGAGGCGGAAGCAGTGGGTGCCGATGCCGTCCTTGTGGTACACGATCTTGGGGTGCGTGCCGTCGAAGCGCACCGCCGACCGCGCGTGGACCGAGAACGAGCCGTGGTTGGACGTGGCGACGTACTGGGCGGTGCCGTCCCGCACCCACACCACGACATGCTCCCAGTCGTGGCGGTGGCCCCCGAGGCCGATGCCCGGCAGGGCCTGGTCCTTCTCGAAGTACAGGGCGTAGACGACGGCGCACCAGCCGTTGTTGCACTTGGCGCGGGCGTAACCGTTGGTGCTGTCCAGGTCCGAGGCGTCGCGGCAGTTGCCGTTGAGGGCGCCGGTCGGCTTGAGGCCGGGGTTGACGGCGCCGTCCGGGCCGATCGCCGCCGTGGGGTAGCAGCCGTCCGTGTCGTAGTCGTAGGCGGGCTGGAAGGTCTGCTCCAGGGTGTCGGCACTGGCGGGCAGGGCGGGCGGAGGGGCGGCGAAGGCGGTGGCGGGGAAGGCGATGACGAGTGCGGCGGCGCCGGCCAGACCGGTCAGCCATCTCCTGCGGTGCGTTCGGAACCTGCTCGACGGCACTGCGTCCTCCTCTTGGCCCGGGCACGGCCAGGCCGCTGTGGGGGTGGGGGAGTTCAGCATCCCGGCTGGACGTATACATGCCAAGAGGGTGCAGGCGTACCGCTGGTGAAGCGTGGCGCAACAACCGTGACGCCGGGCTCCGGATCAGACCATGTCGTCCGGAATGTCCGCCGCCGCCTCCTCGGGGGCGAGGTCCGGTCGCAGACGCAGCCAGGACGGCTGGCGCAGCATGCCGTCCCGGGTACGGGTGCTGTAGCGCACCTCGCCGACCAGCCGGGGTACCACCCAGCGCGCGCCGGGGACGGCCGGTACCGGGTCGAAGGGGCACACGTCGGTGGCCGCCGCCCGCAACAGCGCGGCGAGTTCGGCGCGTTCGGCCTCGCTCCAGCCGGTGCCCACGCCGCCGACGTACCGCAGCCGTCCGCCTGCCCGCTGGCCGGCCAGGACCGCGCCCGGTAGTCCGCTCAGCCGCCCCTTGCCGGGCAGCCAGCCGCCGACCAGGACGTCCTCGCTGCGCATGTTGCGGATCTTGATCCAGGCGCGGGAGCGCACGCCCGGCTCGTACACCGAGTCCAGCCGCTTGCAGACCAGGCCCTCGAGTCCGTGCTCGAGGGTGGCCCGCAGCGCCTGGGGGCCGTGGCCGACGATCGCGGACGGCGTGGACCAGGACGGCCCGTCGAGACCGAGGTCCAGCAGCGCCTCGCGGCGCCGGACGTAGGGCAGCCGGAGCAGTGACCGGCCGTCCAGATGCATCACGTCGAACAGCACCAGACGGACCGGGACCGCCGCCGCCCGCCGGGCCGCCCTGCCGGGAGCGTGCGCCAGACCCATGCGGGACTGGAGCAACTGGAAGCTCGCCCGGCCGTCCGCGTCCAGGGCGAGCACCTCGCCGTCCAGGACCGCGGGCCTGGTGCCGAGGGCGGTGGCCAGTGGGTGGAGTTCCGGGTACGCGCCGGTGATGTCCTGGCCGGAGCGGGCCCGCAGTGCGACGGTGCCGTCTCCGGGGAGGTAGGCCACCGCCCGCTGCCCGTCCTGTTTGGTCTCGTAGGCCCAGCGGGCGTCCGCCGCCGGGGGCGGCAGCGAGCCGGGCGTGGCGAGCATGGGCGGGATCAG
>NZ_NEUB01000800.1:11518-15696 GCF_002910825.1 Streptomyces sp. SM1
GCCGGGGTTTCGCCTGAACGGCGGTGGTGGGCCGGGTGGTGCCGTGCCTGCGGCGGAGGAACGCCGCGGGGCCGGTGGCGCGGGGCGGAAACCCCGTCGGCGCGGCTGGAGGAGGCGCGCGAGGCGGCGGCGGACGTGACGGTTGGGCGGCGCCGGACGACCCTGGTCATTGATTGAGTTACGCAATGAGATGGTAAAATGGGGCATGCCCACACCTCCGCTTCCCGCTGCCCCCGCCACCCCGGAAGTGGCCGAGATCGAGCGTGCGCTGCACCGCATCACGTATCTGAGCTCGCGCGCCCGTCAGCACGAGCGGCTGATGGCGCTGGCGGGGGTGCCGCTGGACCGGGCCGCGGTCGCGCTGCTGCGGAAGATGGCCGACGCGGAGCCGATGCGGCCGGGGGAGCTGGCCGCCCGGCTGGGCGTGGAGGCCTCGCACGTCACCCGTACGGTGCAGCAGTTGCAGAAGACCGGTCATGTCACTCGGGTCCCGGACCCCGACGACCGCCGTGCCCAGCGCATCGAGCTCACCGAGGCCGGCCGGCAGGCCATCGCCCGGATCCGGGAGGCCGGTGTCCAGGGCATGCAGGCGGCGCTGGCCCAGTGGTCTCCCAACGACCTGAGCCGGCTCGCCACCCTCTTCCACCGCATGGTCGACGACTTCCTCGCTCACGCCGCCGACGAGGACCCGGACTCCGGGGCCACCGCCTGACCTCGCGGCACCGTCCCCCGCGGCCCGGGATCACCTGCCCGCCGCACCGCACTTACCGTCGGGTAATATCGCGCGGCAGGCCACTGGAGGAGGAACCGTGTCACGGTCCGAACGCTCGCCCCTGCTGCTCGCCGGCCTGCTGGCCGCCGCGGGCACCGCCCACTTCGCCGTCCCGCGCCAGTTCGACCACACGGTGCCGCGCTCCCTGCCCGGCTCGCCCCGGACCTGGACCTACGCCAGCGGCGCCGTGGAACTCGCGCTGGCCGCCGGTGTGGCGCTGCCCCGCACCCGCAAGGCCGCCGCCCTCGCCTCGGCGGCCTTCTTCGTCGGCGTGTTCCCCGCCAACGTGAAGATGGCCGTCGACTGGCGGCACCGCCCCGCCCCGCAGAAGGCCCTCGCCCTCGGCCGGCTTCCCCTGCAGCTGCCCCTGGTGCTCTGGGCGCGCGGGGTCGCCAGGAACGCGGAGGGCCGGTCATGAGCGGCCGCCCGGAGAAGGGCGACAAGGCCTGGGACTTCGCGCTGCCGGACGAGACCGGTACCGTCCGCCGGCTCACGGACCTGCTCGCCGAGGGGCCGGTGGTGCTCTTCTTCTACCCGGCCGCCCTGAGCCCCGGCTGCACCGCCCAGGCCTGCCACTTCCGTGACCTGGCCGCGGAGTTCGCCGCCGCGGGCGCCCGCCCGGCGGGCATCAGCGGGGACGACGTCGAACGGCAGGCCGAGTTCGCCGGACGGCACACCCTCGGCATGCCCCTGCTGTCCGACCCCGACGGCACGGTCCGTGAGCGGTTCGGCGTGAAGCGGGGCATCGCCCTGGCGCCCACCAAGCGGGCCACCTTCGTCATCGCACCGGACCGGACCGTCCTGGAGGTCGTCCGCAGCGAGATCCGGATGAACGCGCACGCCGACCGGGCGCTCGCCGCGCTCCGCGACCACCGGGCGTGACACCGCCCCGGGTGCCCCGCCGCGGTTGAGAGGCTGCGGCCATGGGCCGATGCTGGACCAATGGAGGAACCCTCCGCCGCGGTGACCGTCGACGCCCGCGGCATCGTGACCGGCTGGAGCGAGGGCGCCCGGCGGCTGACCGGCCACCCGGCCGACGAGGCCGTGGGGCGGCCCGTACGGGAGCTGCTCGCCGAGGACGTGCCGTCCGGCCCCGGGCCCCTGCCGTCGGGGACGGTCCGGCTGCGCCACCGCGACGGTCACCCGGTACCGCTGCGGCTGACCGCGCAGCCCCTGCCGGACGGGCGGGGCGCACCGGCCGGTCATGTGGTCACCGTCGAGCCGGCCGGCGTCGCGCAGGACACCTCACTGGCAGGGCAGGCGTTCCGGCAGGCACCCCTGGGGATGTCCGTCCTGGACACCGAGCAGCGCTATCTGGGGCACAATGACGCGGCCTCCCGGATGACGGGCGTCCCCGAGCCGAGCCTGGTCGGACGGTTCTACCTGGACACCGTGGAGGAGACCGAGGGGAGCCGCAGCTTCAGCCGGCATCTCCGCCAGGTCGCCGACACGGGGGAACCCGTGCACCTGGAGGACTTCACCCGGGCCCCCTCCGGTACCCGGCTGCACGCCTGGCACGTCGAGATATGGCCGGTCCGCGACCCCTCCGGCACGGTGATCGGCACCGCTTTGGCGGCGCTCGACAGCCGCACGCAACTGCGGGCCCGCGAACGCCTCGTGATGCTGAACGAGGCCGCCGCACGCATCGGCACCACCCTGGACGTGGTGCGCACCACCGAGGAACTCGTGGAACTCCTGGCCCCGGGCTTCGCCGACTTCGCCGCCGTCGACCTCCTCGACGACGTCCTCAGAACCGGTGGACCACCGGCTCGTGCCGCGGACGGCGGCCTGCTGCGCCGCGTGGCGCACCGCTCGGCCACCGAGGGGACCCCCGAGACGGCCGTGCGCCTCGGCGCGCTGGACGGGCACCTCCTCGATTCGCCTCCGGCGCGGGCCCTGCGGGAAGGACGGGCGGTGCTCGGTCGGGCGGGCGAGCCGGGCTTCGACCGGTGGGCTGCCGAGCGCGGCACGTCGCCACAGGGGGACGGCCCCTCCGTCCCCGCCGGTGTCCACTCGCTGCTGGCCGTGCCGCTGCGGGCCCGCGGCACGACGCTCGGCCTCGTGGTCGCCGTCCGCACCACCCACCCCGACGCGTACACCGCCGATGACACCCTGCTCGCCGAGGAACTCGCCAGCCGGGCCGCCGTCTGCGTCGACAACGCCCGCCGTTTCGCCCGTGAGCACACCACCGCGCTGGCACTCCAGGAGAGCCTGCTGCCGAAGGGGCTCCCCGGCCAGGCGGCCGTCGAGGTCGCCCACCGCTATCTGCCCTCCGGGCCGGCGGCCGGCATCGGCGGCGACTGGTTCGACGTCGTCCCGCTGGCCGGCAGCCGGGTCGGCCTGGTCGTGGGCGACGTCGTCGGCCACGGCATCTCCTCCACGGCGGCCATGGGGCGGCTGTTCACCGCCGTGCGCACCCTCGCCGACGTGGACCTCCCGCCCGACGAACTCATCACCCACCTCGACGACCTGGTCGTCCATCTCGCCGCCGACGACAGCCACGACGACGTCGCGGAGCTCGGCGCCACCTGCCTCTACGCCGTCTACGACCCGGTGTCCGGCTGTCTGAGCCTGGCAGCGGCGGGCCATCCGGCACCCGTCGTCGTGCTGCCCGACGGGACCAGCCGGCTCGTCCCCCTGAACGCGGGTCCTCCCCTGGGCGTCGGGGGACTGCCCTTCGAGGCGACGGAGTTGTGGCTGCCCGAGGGCTCCGTCGTCGCCCTGTACACCGACGGCCTGGTCGGGGACCGCCACCGCGACATCGACCATGTCACCGGCGAACTGTGCCGCGCCCTGGCGGCCCCCGCCGACTCGCTGGACGCCCTGTGCGACGGCGTGCTGAAGGCGGTCCTGCCCGAGAAGCCCTGCGACGACGTGGCGCTGCTGCTGGCCCGCACCCGGGTCCTCGGCGCGGACCAGGTCGCCACGAGGGAGGTGCGGCCGGTCCCCGACGAGGTGGCCGCCGCCCGCCAGTGGGCCACCGGCACGATGAGCGCCTGGGGGCTGGACGAGATCGCCTTCGTCACCCAACTGGTCGTCAGCGAACTGGTCACCAACGCCATCCGGTACGGCGTGCCGCCCGTCCGGCTGCGGTTGATCCGCGACCGTACCCTCATCTGCGAGGTCTCGGACGCCAGCTCCACCTCACCGCATCTGCGGCGCGCCCACGCCTACGACGAGGGCGGCCGCGGGCTTCTGCCGGTGGCCCAGCTCACCCAGCGCTGGGGCAGCCGGCAGACGGACCACGGCAAGACGATCTGGGCCGAACAACACCTGCCGAGCCCCTGACCCGCCACCCCCGGCCCGGCGCCGTCGCCGGAACCCGGCCTGGGCAAGGTGGGGGTGTGGGAGCTGTAGGGCCGGGCCTCATGTCCCGTCGCGCCGGGTGCCGGAGAGGGCCGGGCGG
>NZ_NEUB01000801.1 GCF_002910825.1 Streptomyces sp. SM1
CGGTCAGCCGGCCGTCCGCTGACGCGCTCGGCGGTACAGGGCCACACCGGCCAGGAAGAGCGCGGCACCGGACCCGAGAACCGGAAGCGTCCGGTCGGCTCCCGTCTCGGCGAGAGCCACGGGCTCCTGCGGGACCGCGTGCGGCGCCGGGGCGGGGAGGGTGCGCGGTGGCGTCGAGGGCTCGGGACGGTCCGGGCGCTCGCCGGGGGTGTTCGTGGAGCTGTTGCCGACGGCGGCGTTCCCGGAGCCGACCACGCTCACGCTGTTGCCGCTGATGTTGACCGGGAGATCCACCGGCAGCTGTACCCCGTTGCCGGACACCACGCCCGGGGAGCCGTGCGTGCCGCTCTCGGCGGAGGAAGCGGCGGAGGAACGCGTGGAGGGGCCGCGCTCCCCCGCCTCCTCGTTGGCACAGGTGTTCCCTGCGGCGGGGTTGAGCAGGCCCGCCACGTTCACCGTGTTCCCGCACACGTTCACCGGGACGTGCACCGGGAGCTGGACGGCGTTCCCCGCCAGCACCCCGGGTGAACCGGCCGCGGCGCCGTCCGCCCCGGCGTCGGCGTACGCCGGCATCGCCACGGCCATCGCGCCCGACGCGGCGGCGACGGCGATCACACCGTTTCGGGTAGCCCGTCTCATAGGTTCCCTGCCCTTCAGACATGGTCGCGGGCGCTCGCCCGCACCGGATAGAACGCGGCTGCGGCATCCGGGTCATGGCTCATCCGTATGCCGCAGCCGGTTCACCCCATCGGGGGCACCATCACTCGAACTCCGGGCAAAGCCGGTCGAACTCACGGCGGACGCACGCGGGTCCGGGCAGCCGTGGGTACCGCCGTACGGCCGACGGGCGGGGGCCCCGGAGCCCGCCTATGGTGAGCGAGGGCGCCGGTCGGGGCGTCCCTGGAGGCATCGATGCTGGCCAAGCTGACCGTGCGACCCCGTCTCCGCCGGTACGCGGCCCACCCCTCGGTCGGGCGCTGCGCCGCCGCCGGGGCGGTGGGACTGGCCCTGCTGGGCACCGGCCTGACGGCGACCGGCCCCTCCGGACCGGACCTCGACCGGTTCTACGACCAGAAGATCGAGTGGGCGGGATGCGGGGGCGGCATGGACCTGCCCGGGGACATGCAGTGCGGGACGGTCACCGTTCCGCTCGACTACGCGGAGCCGGACAGGGGCACCCTGGAACTGGCCCTCGCCCGCTACCGGGGCTCCGGCCGGCCCCGGGGTTCGGTGGTGCTGAACTTCGGCGGTCCGGGCGGGTCGGGAGTACTGGGGCTCGCGCAGGGCCGCAAGGACTTCCTGGGCCTGACCGACGACTACGACGTGGTCTCCTTCGATCCCCGCGGCGTCGGCCGCTCCGCACCGGTCAGCTGCGGCGCCGAGGCCACCGGTCAGGCGCTGGAGGCGACCGACGGCGAGGAGATGGCCGATCCGCGTGAGACGCTGCGGCAGTTGCGCGAGGTGGCCGCCGAGTGCGCCGAGCACTCGGGCCCCGTCCTCGACCACATCGGCACCGTGGACGTCGCCCGCGACCTGGACGTGATGCGCCAGGCGCTCGGCGACAAGAAGCTCAACTACCTGGGATTCTCCTACGGAACCCGGCTCGGCGCGGTGTACGCGGCCCAGTTCCCCGGGAAGGTCGGGCGGATGGCACTGGACGGCGTGGACACCCTGACCGAGCCGCTCGCCGAACAGGGGCTGGCGAGCGCGCGGGGACAGCAGACCGCTCTGGAACACTTCCTCACGTGGTGCACCGGGGAACTCGGCTGCCCGTTCGGACAGGACGCGCGCGACGCCCGCAGGCAGGTCGTGGACCTGGTCGGTTCGCTCGACGAGAACCCGGTGCCGACCGACTTCGGTTACGAGTTCACCGGCCAGGACCTGGCCGGCGCCATCGGACAGGGGCTGTACACCAAGGAGATGTGGCCTCTGCTGGAACGGGCGCTCGCCCAGCTCATGGAGGACGGGGACACCGGCGGGGTGGAGGCCCTCGCGACCGGCGGGGCGGCGCGGCCCGCGCCGCAGCGGGCAGACGAGCCCCTGGCCGACCCGGAGGATGTTCCGCTGGACAATCTGCCGGCCGCGCTGATGGCGGTGAACTGCGCGGACGACCCGGACCGGCCGGACGCCGAGCGGCTGACCCGGGACCTGGCCCGGCTGCGCACCGCCTACGAGGATGCCTCGCCGGTCTTCGGCCGGTACCGGCTCGCCCAGGTGGTGCTCTGCTACGGGCGGCCCAGGGGCACCGACTACATCCGGGAGAAGGTCAAGGATCTCGACACGCCGAAGATGCTGCTGGTCGGCACCCGGGGCGACCCGGCCACTCCGTACCGCTGGACGGTGCAGACGGCCGAGCGGCTCGGTTCCGCGGCCGTGGTGCTGGACAACCGGAACGAGGGCCACACCGGCTACGGTTCGTCGGAGTGCGTGCACCGCAAGATCGACGACTTCCTGCTGCACGGTTCCCTGCCGCCGAGTGGCAGTTCCTGCGGCGGCGAGGACGACGGCCGGATCTGACCGGACACCCGGCGCCGCGAACCCCGTACTCCACACCGCCGCCCCCGCCGATGTGCCCGCGCGGCGTCCCGGCCGCTTCGCCCGCGTCGGGCACGAGGACGGACGGGCGACGGACGGCGCCGGACGCCGGAGGTCCACCGTCGGAACTGCACATCCGACACGGGCACCCGGACAGGGGCACGCGCGGTCCGCACGTTCGCCCGCGGCTCCGGGTCCGGGTCGGGGTCCGGGTGCGAGTCGCCCACCACTCCGGCCGCATACACGCACACTCGCACACCCGGGGCCTTTGCCCCAAATGCCCTACCGCGGAATTCGCCCTATGGTGCTGTCATGGAGCACGATCTGAGTCCCGCGACCCTTGCCGAGCTTCGCCGCCCGCGACCCTACCCCGCGGTGTCCCTGCTGACGCCGACGCACCGGCGCGAGCCCCTCAACACCCAGGACGCGGTCCGGCTGCGCAACATGGTGGCCGAGGCCAAGAAGAAGCTGGAGGACGATCCCGCGGTCACCCGGGACCGGCGTGCCGACGTGGCCCGGGAGCTCGACCGGGCCCTGGCGGAGGTCGACCTGTCCCACACCGAGGACGGACTGGCCATCTTCGCCGCCCCGGGCGAACACCAGGTGTGGTCCCTCGCCCGCAGCGTGCCCGAGCGGGTCGTCCTCTCGGACACCTTCCTGACCCGCAACCTCGTCTCCGCCCACACGGCGGAACGGCCGTTCTGGGTGCTGTCCGTGTCCGCCGACCGGGCCACCCTCTGGAACGGCGGGGTGGACCGGGTCGTCGAGGAACGCGCCGGAGGCTTCCCGCTCGTCCGTGAGGAGCGCAACTTCGACCCCGAGCGGCAGGAGCGGGTGGGCGACCAGCCGAGCAACTTCCGGGACGAGGACACCCGCCGTTTCCTGCGCGAGGCCGACACCGCGATGGGCGCGCTGCTGCGTCACCACCCGCGGCCGCTGTACATCACCGGTGAGCCTGCCGCCCTGTCCCTCCTCGGCGAGGCCGGCGGCGCCACCAGGGACGCCGTGCAGGTACCGCACGGAGGGCTGGCGCACGGGACACCCGAGGCGGTGTGGCAGGCCGTGGCTCCGGTCCTCGAGGACGAGGCGCGCAAGAACACCGAGGACGTGGCCCGGTCACTGGAATCGGCGCGGGGGCGCAAGGAGTTCGGGGCCGGCGTCGACGAGCTGTGGCAGAGCGCCCGGGACGGCCGGATCCGGCTGCTGGCCGTCGAGGAGAACTACCGGATCACGGTGCGCGACGCCGGGGACCATCTCGTCATCGCCGGGGACGGGGACCTGGACGCCCGCGAGGACATCGTGGACGAGATCGTCGAGCAGTGCCTCGAGACGGGCGCGGAGGTCCGCTTCGTGCCGGACGGCACCCTCGGGGACGCGGACGGGATGGCCGCGGTCCTGCGCTACTGAGCGTGGGCCGAGCTCCTCGGGCCCGCGGGGCCCGGACCCGAGGAGCGGAACCGGGTTGCAGGGCTACTGGCCGGTCACCCAGGAACAAACACCTGAGCGTCGAACGTACGAGTGAGTGATTTTCCCGGTCGAACGGGCTCTCAAGTCACTTGCGTAGCATAGGAGTTGGGGCGCCGATCGGACCTCCGGCAGATACCTCCGGGTAACTCCGTGAAGACGGTGGCATATGCCATGGGCACCGCCTTATCGTGTGTCGCCGAATCCCTTACAGGCTGTCGCGGGCTGTGCCACAGTCGTAACGATCCCTCCGCCGGCCCGAAGGCCGAACCGTCCCGCATCGGAGTGCGTCATGCCGCCCCACCTCTCCGCGGACCGCCCAGCCGCCCAGCCGCCCTCGCGCGGCCCGGTCGACGCGCTCATCTCGCAGGCCCGGCGGCTCAAGGGCGACGTGGACGCCGTACGACGTGACACACCGGCCGACGAGGCGGACCCGGGGGAGCGCTGGCGGCGCGCGCTGTACGACCTGGCACTGCATCAGCTCGACGACCTGGACCGGCATCTGGCCCTGCTCCGCGACGACCCGCCGTCCGCTCCCGGGCCGTCCGCCGGGGACTGCGCCGCGCCGCGGCGGGACTCCCTGCTCAGCCGGGTCGGCAGCGCGGAGTGGAACCTGCTCACGGACGAGGTGAACTGGTCCGGTGAGCTGTACCGCATCCTGGGGCGTGACCCGGCCGCTCCCCCGCTCTCCCTCGACGAACTGCCGTCGCTGGTGGTCGACGAGGACCGGCCCGGACTGACGGCGATGGTCACCGGCTGCCTGGTCGACGGCCGCCCGATCGACGGGGAGTTCCGCGTCCTGCGCGCGGACGACGGCGTACGGACCGTGCACATGATGGGCGAACCGGTACTCGGTGCCGACGGCAGCACCGCCTCGATGTGGGCGGTGCTGCGTGACGTCAGCGAACTGCGCCGCTGCCGGCGGGAGGTGAGCGAGTCCCGTGACTCGCTGCACCACCACCGGCATGCCGCCGCGCGGACCGAGCGCCGGCTCGCGGGCGAACTGCGGGAGGCCGTGCTGCCACCGTGGCGCGGCTCCCTGCGGCTCCCGCACGACGGGCCGCGGGCGCTGGACATCGCCGCCGCCCACGTGCCGCCCCCGGTTCACACGCCGGTCGGCGGGGACTGGTACGACGCCCTGGAACTCGCCGACTCCGGCACGCTGCTCGGCGTCGGCGACCTGACCGGTCGCGGGGTCGGCGCGGCCTCCGGCATGGCGATGCTGCTCGGCGCCGTGCGCGGCATGGCGATGACCGGCACCGAACCGGGCCCGCTCCTCGCCTGTCTGAACCGGTTACTGGACGCCACCGCACAACCGGTCCTCGGCAGTGCCGTCTGCCTGCGCTACCGGCCGGCCACCCGCTCACTGCTCTGGGCGCAGGCCGGACACCCCGCCCCGCTGCTGTTCCGCGGCGGGACGGGGCGGGCGCTGGAAGCCCCGCGGGGCGTGCTGCTCGGTGCCGCCCCGGGCTCCGCCTACGGGCAGGCCGAAGAGACCCTCGAGGTCGGCGATCTGCTGCTCCTGCACACCGACGGGCTGGTGCCCGGACATGCCGCGGCCACCGCCGCCCACCGGCTCCTCGGCCTCGCCCCCCGCTTCGCCGGGGCCCGCACCGCGCAGGACTGCGTCCAGGCCGTGATACGGGAGTTCGGCGACGGGGAGCGCGAGGACCACGCCTGCGTGCTGGTGGCCCGGGTCGCCTCGTAGCGGCCCCGCGGGGCCGGACCGTCAGGCCTTGACGCCCCTGCCCCTGGGTCTGGGCAGCGCCAGCTCGATCTCCTCCCTCAGTTCCTGGATCCTCGGATAGGTGGAGTACTCGGCGGTGAGCCGGTACATCTCACGCAGCCGGTCCCAGGTGCGGCGCGAGGAGTTCTGACCCATCGACACCAGGGCGAGACGCGCGAACCGGTCCGCCTGTTCGGGATCGTCGGCGATGAAGCACGCGGAGGCCATGGACAGGAAGTCGAAGATCTTCGACCGCTGCTGTGCCTCGACCCTGAGGGCCAGCGCCTTGTCCGCGTAGTGCTGGGCGTGCGTGGCGGCGTCCGGCTCGAACTCCGCGAGCGTCCGGTACGACAGCGCCTGCATCCCGTACAGGTCCGCCTCGTTGAACAGCTGCATCCAGTTCGGCGGCGGCACGTCCCCCTTGTCGGAGACGAACAGGTCCTCGGCGCGGCCCAGGGTGCGGCGCATCGCCTGCCCCTTGCCCATGGACGCCTGCGCCCAGGCCTCGATGGTGTGGAACATGGCGCGGGTGCGCGGCAGCACCTCCTCGCCCGAGCCGGACTGGGCGAGCTTCATCAGGTCCATCGCCTCGTCGGGCCGGCCCAGATGCACCATCTGACGGGCTGCCCGGGACAGCGCCTCACCGGCGCGCGGGCGGTCGCCGCCCTCCCGGGCCGCGTGGGCGGCGATGACGAAGTACTTCTGGGCCGTGGGTTCCATGCCGACGTCGTGCGACATCCAGCCGGCGAGCACGGCGAGGTTGGCGGCGACGCCCCACAGGCGCCGCTGGAGATGGGGTGGATGGTGGTAGGCGAGCATGCCGCCCACCTCGTTGAGCTGGCCGACCACCGCCTTGCGCTGGAGGCCGCCGCCCCGGGCGGCGTCCCAGGCACGGAACACCTCCACGGAGCGCTCCAGTTCCTCGATCTCCTGCGAGCCGATCGGGGCCGCCTCGTAGCGGTCGAACCCGGCGGGCTCGGCGCGCAGCGGATCATGGAGACGGGGAGCGTCGGCGGTCAGGGCCGGATCGGTGTGCAGCCAGTCGTGCATGGCGCTGCTGAGTGCGGAGCCCGCGGTGAGCGCGGCGCCCGCGCCCACCAAGCCGCGTCGGTTGAGCATGAGGTCCATTCCCGTGAATTCGGTGAGGACCTCGGCTGTCCGCTCGGGCGCCCACGGCACTCCGTCGGGATGTTCCGCACTCCCGGGGCGTGGCCGTTTCCCCGTACGCCCGTGCCGGACCAGACCGAGATCCTCGATGGTCACGACACGGCCGAGACGCTCGGTGAACAGAGCCGCCAGCACCCGCGGTACGGGATCGCGCGGGATCTCTCCCATGTCGATCCACCGCCGCACCCGGGAGGTGTCGGTCGCCAGCTGGGGGTGGCCCATGGCCGCCGCCTGCCGGTTGACCAGCCTCGCGAGTTCGCCCTTGGACCAGCCGGCCAGGCCGAACAGGTCCGAGAGCCGGGTGTTGGGTTGTCCGCTCACGTCAAGCCCCCAGGTTCTCGGCTGAGTTGACAGTAGCCCGGTGCTGGTTGCCGGGCGACTATTCGCCAGGGTTCGCCAGGGTGCGCCAGATGGTGTGCCAGGGGGCATCGGGTGTCGAGTAGGAACGCGCCACCACGACCCCGTCGCCGCAGGGACATTCCCCCAGGGTGCGCCGGGCGGCCGGGGCGGGTGGTGCACTGACGTCGCAGGCACACGAAGGGATCTGTATCACCCATGTACGCAGCATCGTCCTCCGTGTCCGCTCCGCCCCGGCCGCTGCGTCCGCGTCCGTCGGACAGCGGCCCCTATCTCTCCCCCGCGCGCC
>NZ_NEUB01000802.1 GCF_002910825.1 Streptomyces sp. SM1
TAATGGTGGAGTCGGGTATTGGAACTCACCGAATGCCTAGCCCTCACGGGCTGAGATCACGTGTAGAAGAAGAAGCGGTCGAACCAGCTCCTGGCGTGAGAGCGGAGCTCCAACGCGCCGTCGTAGTCGGCCCAAGTCAAGTGTTCGGGGACGGTGACGTATCCGAGTTCGCTGAGTATCCCGATGAGACGGCTGAGGTCGGTGGAATCGAGCAGGTAACTGGTCTCCTCCTCGTCGTAGCTCATGGGGTTGCCGAGAGTGACGATAGCCAGATCACCGAAGTTGCTGACGATTACCGTGATGAAGTCGGCACTCGCTGTGGCCGCGACGGGGATAGTGATCCTTCCGTGGTAGCTGGCCTCCTGAACGTCCCGTTCGACAGTGCAGGTGCAGGCGAACTCCCTGTCGATGTCGGCAGCAAGCTTGTTGAACCGCGTTCGGGTAGCAGATCGGTCGAAGTTGCGCGGGAACTCCGCGTCTCCGGAGGTGTCGAGCTTCCTCAGGAGGGTCCAAAGGTGCTGCTGGTCGGTGGTCATCGTCCGTTCCTGATCGGGTCGGGTTGGCTGTTCCGGCGGCTGACCTCGGCTGCGTAGGCGCCCCAGTCTCCGGCGGCGGCTCGTTGCCATTTGACGGCGACGGTGATGTCGATGCCGAGAGTGCGGGCGAGGACCGCGGCGGGCAGCTCGGTGGCGAGTTGGAACAGGGCAGTTGAGCGGGTCTCGGCGAGCCGGATGCCGAGTTTGCGGAGTCGTTCGCCCATGGCCCAGACGCTGATCGGGCGCCCGGGCTGACCGCCGGGGAAGAGCCAGGGGGAATCCGTCCGGGCGAGAACGGCATGGCTGCGGCGGACCGCGACCTGGTGGAGGGCGAGTTCAGCGACGGGTGCGGGCAGCTCGACGGGGACGGCGCCGAGGCGGAGATGGACGGCTCCGTCGGTCTCCTCGATGTGGTCGACGGTGAGACGGGAGATCGCCGCGGGCCACTGGGCATAGAGGAGCAACAGCAGGCCGGCGAATCGGTCTTCGGACTTGAGGGTGTCGTCGTGCAGCAGACGGCGAGCGGTGGCCCAGCGGGCCTCGTCGTCCATTGCCTGGGACGGGCCGTTCCATCGGACGGCCGGGAAGCTGAGATCGCGGGCGATCTTCTGGGCGAGAGCCCAGCGCACGAAGTGGCCCGCCTCCCGGCGGTGACGGACATCGTCGCTGGTCATCCAGCGTTCGAGGTCGGCCTGACGGCAGGTCACAAGTGTCAGGCCCTGGACCTCGATCCAGTTGAGGAGATGGATGGCTGCCCGCAGATGCTGGCGGACGACGGTGAGCTGGGTGTGCGTGATGTCGTTGCCGCGGCTGCGGCGGCGGAGCCGTCGCAGGAGATGCCAGGTCGCGTACCGGTGCAGGATTTTCCGTCCCTCGGCAGTGGCGTGGGAGGTGACGAGATCGTTCACGTGCCGTTCCAGGCGGACCATCTGCTCGTCCCGCTGGGGCAGCGTGCCGGTGGCCACGAGCACGCTGCGGAGGTGCTCGACGACCTTGCCCGCCGGGAGTTCGTCCAGGGCCTCGTGTGTCAGGGGCCGATGGCCGGAGCCGAGATCGGACAGGACGGTGGAGACGATGCCACCGGCCAGCCAGCGCATCGCCGTGCCGACCCGTTCCGTCTTGGCCAGGGCGTCGTTGAGGGCCTGCAGCTTCGGGGGTATGGAGCCCGAGTCGTCGGCGAGAAGCTCGTGGAGCCGCTGCTTGAGAATGCAACGACGACATGGCCCCGGTGAACGCAGCCGCTCGGCCTGCCCGCAGGTGGGGCAGGGGTGCCAGAGCTCGGCGTCCGGCTTGGTGCAGGGGCCGCAGACCGGAGCGTCCGCGGTGCCGGAATGGATGCCACGGACGCGTCCGCAGGTGGTGCAGCGGGCTTGGCGCTGGAAGCAGCCGCGACAGCGGGGCAGGCCGGTGAGCTTCGAGTGGTTGCCGGGAGCGGTGAGGCCGCAGATGGAGCAGACCAGGACCGGCAGGGGGCAGCAGTTGGGGCAGAGCGGGCCCTCGGCGGTGCGCGTGTGTACTCGCCGCCGTTCCTTGCATCCGATGCAGACCTCGGCGTTCGCAGGGTCGGTGACCAGGCAGTTCGGACACAGCGGTCGCCCTTGCTCGTCGCGGGTGGCCGGCTCGCGTCGGGCTCCGCAGCGTACGCATTCTTCGATGCGGGACTTGGCGATGCAGTTGCGGCAGACCCGCTGCCCGTCGAGCGGCTTGTCGATGCGAACCACTCGGTGGCAACGAGGGCAGGACGGCCGGACGATCCCGGCGACACCGGCCTCGTGCAGAAGGTCGATGAACCTCAAGATGGCGCGGTGCGGGGCGATATGGGCCTCGCCGGTCAGCAGGCGGGGGTTCTCCTCCAGGGCCCAGACCACTCGCTGGCGATAGTGGGGACGGTGGGGCGCCGACCGGCGCAGAGCCTCGGCGACCACGTCGGGGTCGGCGCCCGGGGCGATCGTGTTGATCACCGTGTGGACGACCGTGGCCGGGTCGCGGTCATCGTGGTCGGGACACATCGAACAGCGGGGCAGGCCCTTGCGGTCCCGGAAGGTGACGCGCCGGGTGTTGCCGCAGGCGGCGCACTCGGTGGTCTCCTTGATGCAGACCGAGCAGTACCAGTCCTGGCCCTGCCGCTGGAGGCTTCGCAGCCCCTTCCCACAGTCCGCGCAGACCGGTGGCGAGATCGCCGAGGCGCCGGCCCTGCGAAGGGCGATGAGGAGATCGCCGACGGCCCGTGGCGCCGGGGACCGGCCATCGGTCAGAGCGGCGGGGCGCGTCGCCAGGAACTTGGCCAGGTTCCGTGACTTCGCGCGGCCGCCCGCGATCGCGGTGACCACGGTCCGGATGGTCTCGGAGCCGAGTTCGCTCTCGGCATCCGCGACCAGGTCCGTGATCAGGCCGATCGGGTCCGTGACGGAGCGGTCGAGAGAGCCGGTGGTAGTCACGGCCGGTCAATACCCTTGATCCGGGCTCGCTTTGGCCGCAGTCCGCCGAGCCCTTCCGTGTCGGGGGCCGTGCCGCCGGCGGCGGCCTTCTTCGGCTTCTTCACGGCTCCGGCCACCGCTATGGGCTCGATGAGGTCGTCCATGGTGCAGTCCAGGATGTCGAGCAGGGCCATGAGGATCTTCAGGCTCAGTCGCTCCGGTCGCTCGACGACGAGCCGGTAGACCTGGCTGGAGGACAGCGTGATACCGCGCTCGGCGAGCGGCGGGATGAGGTCGGTGGTGGAGAACATCCCGCGGTCGGCCATGACTTTGCGCAGGTGCCAGTGGTAATCAAGCTTGGCGGCCATCGCCGGGTCCCTCCTGTCAGACCCCGGTGAACGCCGGGGCCAGTGCCTTGTGCAGGGAAGTGTTCATGAAGTCGTCGCTGACGTGCGTGTAGATGGCCAGGGAGCTGTCGCTCTCGTGGCCGACCTGCTGCTGGATGAAGCGGCGGTCCACCCCGTCCTCGGTCAGATGCGTGACGTACGAATGCCGCAAGGAGTGCGGGACCAGCTCTTTCGGCAGGCCCAGGGCGTCGCGGTATGCCTCGAACCGGTCGTTGATCGAGCCGGGCCGCAGGCGTCCACCACGTTCGGTGATCCACAGAGCGGGGTGGTCGGGGAATCCGAAGCGCGGACGGACGTTCTCGACGTAGTCGGCAACTGCCTCGACGGCCCAGTCCATCACCGACAAGACGTTCCGGCGCCGGGGCGGCTGGCCCTTCTTGGCCTTGCCGTAGCGGACGTTGAGCGTGCCGTACCGGCCGAACTGCCGGGCCTGCGGGTTGCGCCCGAAGTCGACCACGTCGAGCTTGGAGGTCTCGGTCCGGCGAAGTCCCCACCCGTAGATCACCTTGAAGAGGGTGGCGTCACGGTAGGCCGCCAGGGCGCCCTTGCGTCTCGCCCGCAGGGCTCGTTCGACTTGGTCGTCGGCGTAGTCGAGGAAGAGCTGCAGCTGTTCCCGGGTGAAGGGCTTGGCCTCCGGGTCGCCCTCGTAATCGTTGAGGTGGGCAATGGTGTTCCACTCGTGACAGACCGCCACCGGGAAGGTGCCGAAGGCTTCCTCGCAGGCAGGGCCCCATCCGTAGCGGCTATCGATGAGGAACTCGCTGAACAGCCGCACGGTGCCCTGGTAGCTGCGGATCGTCGACGGTGCCAGGTGCTTCTCACTGGTCAATGAGACCGACCACTCGTCCACGTGGGCCGGCGTCCACTGCCACGGGTAGTCGTTCGCGAACTCCAGGAACCGGCGTATGAGTCGTTCCCGCGGATCGATCGTGTCGTCCTTCAACCCCCGCGACTTCTGCTGAGCACGCCAGCCCCTCAGCATCGCGTCGAACATCGCGTCCTCAGGACGCAGTTGGACCACCCCGGAGACGAGCTCCAGTTGAGCCGCCCCGGCCAGGGCCACCTTGCGCTGATGCACCACTCCAGACCATCCCTTCTGGAGGGAGGATCATGCATCAGAAGGGATACGATCGGCAACATGCCTGGTCAGGCAGCTAGGTCGTAGTAGCCTCGGAGTCCTTCAAGCTCTCGCCGTGACCTGGCGACCTGCGACTTCTCGCCCGTCTGATGCAATTCCCGAGGGTTGTAGTAACCCATCGTGGTGTCCACCGAACGGTGATCCATCAGATCGCGCAGTACGTCGGGGCGCACCCCCGCGTCGGCGTGGCGTTGTGCGTAGGAGTGCCGGAACGCATACGGAAAGACTCCCGCGGTGTCGTAGGGCATCGGGGCGCCGTCGCGATCGAGGTTCCCTGAGTGGAGGGGCGGCAGGGCGTCGACCCAGGCTCGGATCGCCCTGGCCAAGTTGCCGGATACCAGGTGCGGCACGCCGGTATCGGCGGAGATCGCCGGAAACAGATAGGTACGGCTGCGGGGCGGCAGGTCCAGGTGCTCGCGCCGCCGGATCCAGCGCTGGATCGCACTGGCGGTGTCGGTGGTGATCGGCAGGCGGCGGCGGTAGCGCTTCTTCTTGTGGTTGTCCCAGATCAGCGTGACGTCGTCGCCGTCGATCTCCAGGTAGCTGGCCTTGAGCGAGCACACCTCGATGGGGCGGCGCCCGGTGTCACGTAGCACCACGTAAGCGGTCTGGAACATCAGTTGCACATCGGCGGGTGCCATCTGGCCGTAAGGGAAGCCGACACCGAGAGTGTTCACGTGCGCGTCGAGCTGAGCGATGACCGGCTCAGGGATGGCCTTGCCGGCCTCCCCGTCGTCGCGTTCCTCGGTGGGGATCATGTGCGACTGGTGGCGGGCGAAACCGCCGGCCAACTCCTCCAGCAGCCCGGCCTTGCGGCCGAAGTCCAGCAGCTGGAAGAACTTCGTCAAAAGGTCACGGCGGACGGTGAAGGCGTAGCGTTCGCCGTCCGGTTTGCGGGCGTCCTTGAATGCATCGACCACCGCATCCATGTCGGCGAACGTCAGACCGGCCGGGTCATGCCCGCCGCCCGGGCGCGTGTGCAGCGCCACCGAGGCACGCAGGCAAGAGTCCAGGGTGCGGCGGAGCACAAACGTGTCCGGGTCCATGGCCCGTGCCCACTCCAGCGTCGCGTGGCGCAGCCACGGCTGGGCGATCTTCGTGAAGTCGATCGTGCCCTGGTTGTAGCGGCGTCCGGAGCGGCTGTAGCGCGAGGCCAGCTTGGCGCTGACTGCGTCCCACACCTCGCCGTCGCGCGGGCCGTGCCCCAGGGCCTGCTCGTATCCGGCCCTTGTGTGCCGGAAGAACTCCTTGACGTGCGCACGGGTGTTGTTCGACGCCCGCTCCACCAGTACCAAAGCGTCCGCCCGGTCGATAAGCAGCAGACTCTCGATGCCTACAAGCGTGCGCGCCATGTGGCGTACGCACTGTGTGTCCAGCTTCGCGCCGCGCGCATCACGCTGCTGCAGCGCGTACAAGAACTCCAAGCGCACCAGCTCGCCGAGAGGGCGCAGCGAGAACTGATGCTGCAGCAAGAACGGGATCTGTCCCTCCGCCCAGAACGCTGCGTCCGACCCCGCCTCCCCACGCCGGGCGGCCGCCGCCCGAGCCCGGTGATGGTACGCGCACAGAATCCGACGCGGCGCCGCCGCACTGCCGCACCCCGGCACCGCGCAGGCAGGGACCTGGTCCTCGATAGGCACCACGGACTCCGCCGCCCAAGCTGTGAGCTCCGCACCGGTGAAGGTCAGCTGCCCGGAGTGCTTGCGCCAGCCCTGGTAGTGGACGATGCACAGCCCCCGCGAGGAGGCCGGGTAGCCGCAACGGCGCCCCGCGCGCTGAACCGCGCAGCGAGCCGGATCCTGCCCGCCGGCGACGGCCAAACGCGCCGGAACATAGACGGCGGCGAACTCCTCAGCCGACTGGCCGCCGGCCTTCATCTGCTGGGCGCACCGAAAGCAGAAGCTGTTGGTGTGCACCACCGTGGAACAGGCCAGGGTCCGGCAGGAGTAGGCGCGGGTGCGCGGGTTGTCCACATCGCCGGTGAACAGCAGCGACTGCCCGTCCCACTCCCCAGGCCGCCAGTCGGCCTCAACGGCGCTGCGCAGCCAGCGTTTCCACGCCTGCAGATCGATGCCCTCCGGGCCGCTCGCGACCGGCTCCGGGACGACGGCCAGCGTCATGCCTGAACCTTCCGGCCGGCTGCGACCCGCGTCACGGCGTCCCGAAGCTCCTCATCACCGGCGTGCAGATACACATCCAGTGACGACGCCGAGGCGTGGCCGAGGAGCCGCTGCACCACATCGCGGTCGACGCCCGCGCGGATCCAGCGGGTGGCCGCGGAATGCCGCAACATGTGCGGGCGGGCCTCGAACCCCACCCGCCGCGCGAGCCGGTCCAACATGTCCTTCGCGGCCACATACGTCATCGGCCGGCCCCGCCGCCCCGCATACAGGTTCACGAACACGCTGTCGCTGTCCACCTCACCCGGCAACTGCGCGGCCCGCTCATGCAGGTACTCCGCGTACCCGTCGACCAGGTCCTCGGTCACCGGGATCCACCGCGAGAAACGGGACTTGGCCAGCGCCCCGTTGGTATTCAGCCTGCGCCGAACATGCACGTGCGGCCCCGCCACCTGGCAGCCCAGCATCGAGGAGTTCGACAGCAAGTGCATGTCCTGCCGGTGCAGCCCCAACGCCTCACCGATCCGCATCCCGGTGCAGGCCAGCAGCGACACCAAGAAGCGGTCCCGGCCCCGAACGGCGGCCGCCCGGAGCTGTTGGATCTGCTCATCCGACAGCCACTGCGGGCCTTCCACCGCTGCGGCATACTTCAGCATCCGTGCCCGGACGTTGCGGAACTGGCCCTGTTCCCCCGGGTCGAATCCAGACGGCAGATACACGAGATACCGCGGCTCCGTCAACGACGCCGCCACCTCGACCGGCACCCAGCCCTGCCGGCTCCCGAACCGCAGGAACTCGCACACCGCAGTCATCACCGCGTTCGCCGTCGCCTCGGTACGAAACCGGGGCACTCCGCCGCCGTCACGCCCACGCGTCGGCAGCGGCTCCGCCACCAGCCATCGCAGGAACCGAGCCAGATCAAGCAGCCCCGGGCGGGCCCAGTCCACACCACTCGCCTCGCACCACGACAGGTAAACCGCCACACGGCCGGCGTACATCCGCTCGGTGTTCGACGACCGGCCCCGCGCCCGCAGCCCCGCCAAGAACGCACACGACTCCTCGTGCAGCGAGAACCCACCATCCACAACAACCCAGGCTATGGACCCATCCACCGGCCTCAGCGCCCTCTCGGCGCGATACCCACCCATCATGATCACGAACATACCTAACGTCCCTACAACTCTCGGATACTTCTCACGAGGCAGACGGTCAGGGTCAAGGACTCATGTCCCTGCCGGACTGCAGGAGCTATAGATATCGAGGGCCGCGGTCGGTTCGTCCAGGACGAGCAGTCCGGCCGGCCGATGGAAGGCGCGGGCGAGCGCGATCCTCTGCCACTGTCCGCCGGACAGTTCCTGCCCACCCCACCACTCCTTGGCCAGCAGGGTGTTCAGCCCGCTGCGCAACCCGTCGATGACCTCGTCGGCGCCTGCGGCTTGCGCCGCGGCGAGCACTGCGGCGTCCCCTTGCTCGGTGGCCTGGCCGAGGGTGATGTTCTCTCTCGCCGACAGAGGCCAGCACGCGTAGGACTGCGGTACGACGGCGACACGCTTCCAGGTGGCATGCGCGTCCAACTCCCGGGTGTCGGTTCCGTCCCAGGAGACGGCTCCCTGATCGGGCAGGTACAGAGCCGACAGGATCTTGCTCAGGGTGGTCTTGCCGGAGCCGTTCTCGCCCACCAGCGCGACGACTTCGCCGCGCCGGACCTCCAAGGAGACGTCGTCGAGGGCGGGCCGGTCGGCGCTGGGGTACTGGAAGGTGATGTTCTCGGCGCGTACGACGGTGGGGGCGGCCGGCGTCTGAGAGCCGCGGTCGATGCGATGCCCGCCGGCTTCGTCGATGAAGTCCGCCCAGTCGTCCAAGTACATTCCGGTGCGGAAGAGTTGGGCCCCGTAGCCGACGATCCCGTCCAGCCCCGCGCTGACCCGGCCCAGTGCGAGGAACGCGGTGCCGACGGCGGCGACCGAGATCTGCCCGGCGAACACCAGTAGCGCTAGGGCCACCCACACCACCGCGTGGGCGAGTCCTCCCGCAACCCCGCCCAGCAGGGAGATCCTGGCCGAGCGCCAGGTGGCCTGGTCGGTGGTCCTGTCGATCCGCGCCCCGGCCGTGCGGTACTTGTCGAGCAGGAACGACGCCATGGTGCCGGAGCGGACCTGGTCGGCGGTCTGCTTGTCGACCATGTACCAGCGCAGCATGCCCAGCAGCCGCCGGTCTTTCGTCGTGGCGAGCGAGGCGATGTAGCTGATGCGCGCCGCCCGCACGCTGGCCACGCCCTTCGGCAGGGCCGCCAAGAGGAGCAGAGGCAGAAGGATCGGGTGCACGGCGGTCAGGACAAACGCCGAGGCGATCAGCGATGCCGATGCGGCGAGGATGTACTGGGCTTCGGTGAGGAGGTCCCTGGAGACCTCCACTCCGCGGTCGGCCGCGTCCCAACGGTCGTTGTATCCGGGGTTGTCGTACGCGGCGAGTTCCGCCTTGGTCGCCGCGTCGAGGAGCTCGAGTTCGGCCTCCCGGGCGATACGCGGGGCCAGCCGGGCCGACAGCGCGGTGGAGGCGATGCCCAGCAGGGCGCGCAGACCGATGGCCCCCGACAGAACGGCAAGGGAAGGTACGGCGGAGCGGAGCTGATCGCCGCTGATGTGCTGCGAGGCGATCAGCGGCTTGATAACCCCGGTGGTGGCCATCAGCCCGAACGCTTCCAGCACCCCCGAGAGGAGCTGCACGCCCAGCAGGGCGATGACCGCAGCGCGGTCGACCTGCCAGCCCAGTGCGAGGGACCGGCGGATCAGTTGGGGCAGGCGTCGGGCCATCGCACGGGTCGTGATCGCGTTGGCGGCCTCGATACGGCGGTCGCCGGGGATGACGAACTTCAGTTCCTCATCCGAGACCTCCGCCTCGCCGGTCGGCGCGGTTGTCGCGGTGGGCTTCGGGATGGTTGTCATCGGCTCCAGCCCTCCGCCGACACGCGGTGGCCGGCCGGGGAGGGCGTGCGGAGTCCCAGCGGATCACGCTGTTCGCGGATGAGTACCAGGTGCGGACCGATCACGGTTTGATACGCCAAGACGTCCCCCAGTGTGCCGTTGGTGGTTGAGGCTGTCGCTCGTCAGCCGTTTCGTTCAGCGCGGTCGGAAGGTGCTGGATGGTCACGACGTGCCTCCGCTCGCCTCAAGGCCGTTGAGCTCGTCTTCGAGGTCCTCAAGGTCACTGAGCAGGCGGCGGATGGCGATCTGGCGCTCGCGCCAGTGCCGTTTCAGGTCCGCCTCCGCATCCCCCGGCAGGTCGTACTCGGCGGTGGTGGCGCCGTAGAAGCTGAACAGCATGTACAGCAGCGCGATCCGGGCGCATGCCCGCACCTCCCGCATCGGGAGGCTGGGGTGCTCCGAGCGGTAGGCCCTGACCATCGCCAGGGCGCATGCGGCCCACTCGGTGCTGGTGGCGACGGTGCGCGGGTCGAACGCCGCCCGCCCCAACTCCCAGGCCGGCATCGCGCTCGCGCAGCGGAAGTCGATGACGCCGGTGACTGCGTCGGCGAGGGTGATCAGGTTGGTGCGGCTGAGATCCGCATGCAGTGCCTGTTCCGCCAGGGTCTCGGGCAGATGTTCCCGCAACTGGTGGACGTGGGCCCGCAGGTCCTCACGCCGCTGGTCGAGATCGACGCGCAGTTGGTCGAGACGGTCGTGGCCTTGGCTCGTGGCTCTGGCCAGCACTGCGTCGCATTTCGCTGCGGCGTCCTCGACGGGCTCGGTCCGCCAGCGGGTCTGCTGCACGCGCTGCGGCAGCGGGTACGCGGCGAGCGCACGGTGCATGCGTCCCATGACGACGCCGATGTGCTCGGCGAGGGGGACCGTCATCGCCGAGGGGTTCACCCGTCCGGGAGCCTCGTCGACCACGGCCCATGCGCTGCCTCCCGCGATAGTGACGAGGTTGTCGTTGGCGTCGGGCCACACCCGCGGAACGGGGAGCTTCGCGGCCCGGCAGTATTCCGACATGTCCCACGCGTTGCGCGCCTCGTCCAGGTCGGCCATCGAGGGGTACTGCTTGACGTACAGCCGCAGCCCGTCGTCCGTCAGGACTCGCCGGTTGATGGTGTCCGTGCCCATGTGCACCGGTTCGACGATGTCGACGACCAGCCCGTACCGGTCTTCCAGCACGTCAGCGGTCAACGTCTCGCCCCAGCCTGTTTCGTCCATACAGATCACCGACCTTCGTGTGCGGAGGGACGGCATGCCGTGAGGAGGGTGAAGGCGTTGTCCTCCGTGGGCACTTGCCTGTCGACGAAGGGGGTGAGGGTGTTGGTGACGGTCAGTTCGAAGTCATCGCGACGAACGCCGAACAGGTGCGGAGCCTCGGAGGTTCGAGCGAAGACGTTCACGTACGCCACCCACCCCACACCCGCTGGCGGGTCTCCAGGCGCAGGTTCTCCAGCATGATGTGCGCCTCGTCGACCAGGCCGACGTCGCGGTGCTTGATCCCCCAGTTCAGCGAGTCCAGGGCGTCCAGTGCCCCGTACGCCCGGCATGCGACAAGTTCCTCCGTGGTAAGGGGGCGGCCGTATCCGTAGTGGAAGGCGGCGTTGAGGTCGGGGCGGTGGCTCAGGATCCGGTAGCGCAGCCGGCTCAGGTCCCGGTAGGCGGCGGACCGTAGCTCGGCCCTTTCGAAGTCGATGACCCGCAGCCGCTGTTCGGTCTCGTCCCACATCCAGTTCTTGGGCATGTAGTCGCCGTGCTGGAATACCTGGGGCAGGCTCGGAGGAGCTTCCTCGGCGAGCGTGCGCACCATCGCGAGGTCGTGCTCCGGTGCATACGCCGCCGTACGGTCCAGCAGTTGGGCGACCGCCTCGTCCCACGCCTCCCCCGTTGCTTCCGGCGTCGGCTCGTCGGCTGCCGCGGTGTGGAACCGGGCGAGCAGTTCGCCAGCCTGCTCGTAGGCCGCCCGTTCCTGCTCGGCCGGCAGACGCAGCGTGTCGAGACCGCGTCCGGGCACGGCGGTGACCACGACAGTGCGCGCCTGCGTGTCCGCGGCGACCAGCTCGGGTGCACGGCCGGCGCCCATGGCCACGGTCCACTTCTGGTACACGGTCACCTCGCGGTGGTGGAGCTTCGGGCCGGCATGGAGCTTCCCGAACCACCTCGCGCCGTCAGGCCCGTTGAGTTCCCAGACGGAAGGCCGGATGTCGCCGGGCCTGGGGTGCTCGGCGACCACCGTGTACGTGTCGGTCACCGACTCCACCAGGTGGTGGAGTGCGCTGGGCATGTCGGTCACGGTGCGCCCTTCCGCTCGCCGAGCCCTCCGACCGCGCCACCATGGGTGACGAGTCGGATGCGCTCAGTGTCCTGTTGTGGGTGGGTAGCTTGCCAGTGGGCACTGACAGTGCGGGCTGAGCTGGTCATCTGGGGGTGGGAACGCGGAGGACGGTCCCGGAGGCCATCTCGGCCAGGGACTCGTCGAGCACCTCACAGCTCCAGCCGAGCGTCACAAGGTGCGGGTCGTTCTCGGCCTTGACGCGCTCCCGCAGGTCCCTGACCCGCGCCAGCGCGCTGTCACGGCTGATGCGGGCCCGGTCCGCGAACTCCTGTGACGTCGCACCGGTCGCGACCATCCGCCAGGTCTCGATCTCCGTTTCCGAGAAGGCCTCCGGGAAGGCGGCCGTCTCGGGACGCTGAAGTTGCCCGGTGACGAAGCAGGCGTGGACGACGGCGGCCCGGCCTCTCACGCCGAGCTTCTGTCCGCAGTGCTTCAGCTGCACGTTGATCGTGCCGACGGTGATCGACAGCTCGGAGGCGATCGCGTGGGTGCTCTCGCCCTCCGCGACCTTCTGGGCGATCCGAAGCTGTGCGGGTGTCAGCGGAAGCGTTGCGGGCGGGCGGGTCGGGCGGGCACTCACGGTTGTGCGTCCTTTCGGTGAGGCGGGCTTGTCAGGCGCGAGCCAGCCATCGCTGCCGCTCGGTGTCGGTGACGAGGCACTCGTCGTGGGCGAGTTCCAGGCGGGCGAGATGGGCATAGTGCTCGAACACCCCGGCGCCGAAGGCTTCCTGCGCGAAGACGCTGTTCTGGAAGGCGGTCAGAGCCGGTCCGAGGGCGGGTGGCACGGGGATTCCGCCTGCGCGGTAGGCGTTGCCGGTCGCTTCGGGACCAAGGGTGAGCTTCCGCTCGAGACCGTGGTCGATGGCCGCCAGTACCGCCGACAGCGCCAGGTACGGGTTGGCGTCCGCACCCGGCACACGGATCTCCAGGTGCAGCCCTTCACCGCGGCCGACGACGCGGACCGCGCAGGTGCGGTTGTCGCGGCCCCAGGTGAACGTGGTGGGCGCGAACGAGCCGGTCGTGAACCGCTTGTAGGAGTTGACGTTGGGCGCGTAGAACGGTCCCAACTCGGGCAGGACGGCGAGCAGACCCGCGATGGCGTGCTGACCGGTCTGGGATAGTCCGTACTCGCTGCCGGGCTCGTTGAGTTGGCTGATGGCCTTCGACCACAGCGACACGTGCAGGTGCAGGCCGTTGGCTCGGTCGGTTTCCGGGGCCGCCATGAACGTGGGAGCCAGACCGGCGCGCAGACCCAGGGTGCGCACGGCGTGCTTGAAGAGTGGGTGCCGGTCGCAGGCGGTGAGCGCGCCCCCGTACGGGAAGGTCACCTCGACCTGGCCGGGACCGGCCTCGGTCTTGATCGCTTCCACGGGCATCCCGGCGCCGGCGGGCGCCCGCTGAAGACGGCGCAGGAACCGGTCGGATACGGGGTCGTGATCGAGGGCGTAGTCCAGGTTCGCCGTCGTCAACGGCCGCAGGCCCTGATAGTTGGCCTGTTCCGCGTCCTCGTACGTGCCCCTGTAGAGGACGAACTCGGTTTCGATCCCCGCCTTGGGGTGCAGACCGTGCCGCGACAGTCGGGTCAGCTGCTGGTGGAGGATCTGGCGGGGTGCGATGTCGATCGGCGTTCCGTCGTGGTGGACGGCATCGCCGAGTACGACAACGGTGCGTGGCAGCCACGGCACGACGCTCAGAGTCGACAGGGCCGGTTGCACGGACAGGTCCTGGTAGCCGGTCTCCCACGAGGTCAGGGCGAAGCCGTCCGCCGGGCTCATGTCGATGTCGGTGGCCAGGACGTAGGCGCACACCTCGGCGCCGTGATGCGCGACGCGCTTGAGGAAGTGGTCCGCGTCGTAACGCTTCCCCTTCAGCCTCCCCTGCAGATCGGGGACGGCGAGCAGCACTGTGTCGATGGCACCTGCCTTGACGAGGTTCCGCAGGTCGGACAGGGAGAAGGCCTTCTCGGAGCGCCCGCCGTGCTCGGGGACGGACGCGGCAGCCAGGCGTGCCACGGTGCCGTTGCCGCTCGTGGTTCTCGTCATCAGACGACCTCGTTTTCGTACGTGGCCGCCGAGCGGTCGAAGGTCTGGGCCGGCACTTCGTACGAGCTGCCCTGCTTCCGCCACCACGCCCATGCCAGCGCGAGGACGACGAGCAGAGCGATCGGCGCATAGTTGAAGGTCTCCACTGACACCAGGCCACCGTCGGCGGGGCGCGTCTGCGGCAGACAGAACAGCACCGTCACGAACACCACCCAGACAACGGCGATCGTGCCGACGGCCACGCCCCAGTTGCCGAGGTTCCAGGGGCCTGGCCGGAAGCGGTCCCGGTTCTTGATGCGCAGGTAGATCGGGATCGCGTACGCCGGGGTGATGCCGACCACGTTGATACTGGTGATCGCCGCGTACGCGACCGGGCTGTACAGGCTCGGCAGGGCCAGCACGGCGGCGCACACGACCGCCAGGAGCACGGCCATGCGCGGAGTGCCGGTACGGCGGTCGACCTGCCGCCACAGGTGCGAGCCCGGCAGCGCCCCGTCACGCGAGAACGCGAACACCATCCGGCTGGCCGCGGCGGTCTCGGCATTGCCACAGCACAACTGCGCGATGATCACCATCAGGAGAAGTGCCTTCGCCCCCGCCACGCCCAGGGCATCCAGGAAGATCTGCGCCGGCGGCACCCCCATCGCCGTGCCGACGGTGCCCGCGTAGTCCTGGATCGCGAACGTGAGCCCGGCCAGCAGGACGAACCCGGCCAGCCACGACCAGCCGATCGCGTGGATGATCCCGCGGGATGCGGACACCTGCGCGTCGGTGGTCTCCTCCGACAGGTGCGCGGAGGCGTCGTAACCACAGAACGTGTACTGGGCCAGCAGCAGACCGAGCACCGCCGCGTAGAGGGGGCTCCAGCCGGTGTTGTTGACGAACTCACCGAACACGAAGTCCGAGGACTGGTGGTGGGAGGGGACAATCGCCAGAGCGCCGACGATCACCGTGACGCCGCCGAGGTGCCACCAGACGCTGATGCTGTTGAGGATGCTGACCAGCCGGACCCCGAACAGGTTCAGAGCGAGGTGCAGAGCGAGGATGCACAGGAAGATCACCATGATCTTGCCCGGCGTCGGCACGAACCCCCACTGCAGGTTGAACAGGGCACCCGTGAACAGCGCGGCCCCGTAGTCGATGCCGGCGATCGCCCCGAGCAGGCCCAGCAGATTCAGCCAGCCCGTGTACCAGCCCCACTTTCGGCCACCGAGCTGCTCCGCCTGGTAGTACAAGGCTCCCGAGGTCGGATAAGCGGAGGTCACCTCGGCGAGGGCGGCGCCGATGAACATCACCATGGCACCGACGACGAGCCAGCCCCAAAGCATCACCGACGGGCCGCCGGTGTTCAGGCCGAAGCCGTACAGGGTCATACAGCCGGACAGGACGCTGATGACGCTGAAGGAGATCGCGAAGTTTCCGAACGGCCCCATGCGCCGGGTCAGCACGGGCTCGTAACCCAGCTCCCGCAGGTACGCGTCATCGGACTTCCGGGACGACGCACGGTGGTTCGGACTCAAGCGAGACACAGGTCAGCCTCCAAGCTCAAAAAGAAACGAATGGACAGGTTCATGCCAATGCGACTTCATGGGCAGCGGATTCCGCTCATGGGTGCGGCCCGGCGCGCGGCCTACGGGTACGGGCGTAGGAGAGGGACTCGGCGCGCGCTCGAAGGAGCAGCGCCTCACCCGGGTCTGGCCCAACGGCCCCTTCATGCACTGACGCCCACGGCTCGCGGGCCACGTACGGGCCCATCGCCTCGAACACCTCGGCGGCTTCCAGATACTGGTGGCCGGCCCACAACGCGTAGGCAAGAAGGCTCAGGTCAGCCACTGAGCGCTGCTTGCCGTGCGTCTTGTGGAACCAGTCGTGGAAGGCGGTCAGCGTGTAGCCGAGCGTCGACTCCTGCGCCCACTGCCGCCGCCACAGCGGGTCGGCGCGCGATCGCCGTCGCTGCTCGATCTGCGCATACGCGGGGAGAAGCGGCAGAGACGATCCGACAGGCCGCTGAGAGGCGACGGACCGACCGAAGTCGACAACCGCGGCCAGGGAGGCACCCGGCGGGCCATCCAGGGAGAGCATGAACTGCAGCACCCGGTGGTACGCCTCCCGGTTGCACGGATCACGCCGGTTGACCTCGTACAACAGCCCCCACGGACCGCTGGGCAGCATCGGCTCGCCGGGATTCACGCGGTGTTCCTGGCGCAGCTGCCGGGTATCGATCTGCGCCAGAGCCAGGAGGCACACCCACGGCACGGGATCATGCGGCGCGCGACGAGCCGCCAGCAGCGCATCACGCCGAGCCCGAACCTCCAACTCCAGCGTCTGTGGATGCTGTTGCCTGTGCGCGCGCAGCGCCCGCTCGACGGCAACGCGGGCACCCATCAACTGCGCGTCGTAGCTGCCGGGCTCTTCGTCGAGCCACACGCCCACCACGTCCGACCGGGCGGCTGCCACCGCCAGCAGCTGGGTGCGTGACGTTCGCAGGGCCCAATGCGTGGCCGTGGCCAGCAGCAGTTGTCGTGCCGTTCTCCAGCGGCCGGCCTGCAACTCGACCAAGGCCACGCCCAGGTCGTCGTCGTGCCCGGCGGGGTGGTACACGAGGCGCATCAGAGTCCCCCGCCGTGAACGGGACGGTGGCGGAACGCGAGTTCGAGGCCGCCCGTCCGGCGTGTTCGAACGGTGCGAGGTGGTGTCGTGCGCTCGGGGTTGAAGGTCAATGTCATCGGGGGCCTCAGGCGAGTTGGGGGGGGTGGGGCCGCGAAGTTGGTGGGTGCACCGCCGTCGGGAGGCGAGGCGGTGGCCGACTCGGGCACCGAGTCGAGCGGCCTAGAAACGAACCTGGCCGATCATGTCCGCGATGCTGGTCATGAACCGGTTGATGCTCGGGGCCATCGACGTGCTCGACAGGAAGAACCCGAAGAGCACGCAGACGATCGCGGGTCCGGGTTTCACGGACTTGCTGCGGATCAGAACGACCACGACGATGCCGAGCAACAGCACGAACGAGATGCTCAGAGCCATCAGGAGGCCGTTTCCTCCGCAGATCCCCGTCGCTCCCTGCGAGCCTGGCTCAGCGCGCGGCGCAGAGCATCGGCCCGGGTCAACAATCGCGGGGCTTAGGGGAAGACGTGCCAGTGCATCCCCGGAGGTGTCGTGCTCTCGGCGGACGGCACGACGACGTGGCACTTCTGCCCCAACGCAACGGTCCCCGGCTCCTCCCAGCGGGCCGCGGTGCCCACCGGAACCAGGAAGTACAGCCGGGGCTCCGGACCCTCGTGGTCCAGGATCACAGGGCCTACTGGTTCGTCACCCTCGCCGAGGATCTCGATCGCGCGCTGGCCCACGGCCTCCACGGCGCGTACGGCATCCCACCACTCGCCGACCGAGCACAGCTCCGGCTCCTCGCCGATGGGCATCCAGCGCGGCGGAACCGCGCGAGCTGCGGGATTGTCGTCGGACATGGAAAAGGCCTCCTCACCACTGGGTGTGAGGAGACCATTCCATTCAGCAAGCTATTGTGCGCGGACAGACTGTCCGTGGGGTTCGCTCACCAAAGCCCTTGACACAAGCTCAGGTTGTGCTAAGTCCCGTCCAACTGCCGAACGCAGACAGCTCGTTGGAAGGATGGGCGTCCATCCTGAGCAGCGCCGCAGTCGTCTCGCGGACGGACGGGTGGAACCGCGTGTGGTTCGGCGCGACCTTCCGCGCGCGCTTGAGATCCACGAAGGCACCGGGCCGATCGCCCACAGCGAGCTTCGCGGAGGCCACGTCGATGAAGTGGTGGCTCGACCGTTCGCCGACGGTCGTACTGGGCGGCGCCCATTCGCCGCCGGAAACCGGAGACCATTCGGTGAGGCGGGCGAGAGCCTGCTCGGTGTCACCCATGTCGATCATCGCGTGCACCTCGTGGATGCGGATGTTCGTCGGGCCGAACGACATCTCGTAGGCCAGGGAGTCGCGGTTGCCTGCCATGCCCGCGACCTGCTCCGCCTCCCGGAGGTAGTCGTCGGCGCGATCGGAGTTGTTCTCACGGGCTTCGAGAACGGCCAGCTTCAGCAACAGCGCGCCGTCGACGGCAAGCGCGTCCTGCGTGAAGGAGCGTTCCGGCTGGAACCGTTCCAGCTCGGTCCGCAGCGCGAGGAGCTTGCGACGTGCCGGCGAGTACGCGCCCTGGCGGAGCATCGCTCCCGCGACGAGGTAACCGGCCGTGAACTGCATCAGGGGGTCGCCGGAGCGGTCGGCCGCCCAACGGACGCGTTCCAACGCCGTGTTCGACAGGTCGTGGTGACCCATCTTGTGGGCCAGAGAGTTCACGGCACGATAGGCGCGCGCCAGGTGCCAGAACGCCTTGCTCTGGTCGCCGTTGCCGCCGCCAAGGGCTACGTGCGTCAACTCGGTGATGATCGGCGGCAGCAGGGGGCCCATCGGCGCGTAGCGGGCGTCACGGCGCAGGGCCGCCACCTGGTCGACTTCCGAGGCGAGCACGGGAAGCGCACGGGGTGCGATCTCCAAGTCGTCGGGGCTGTCGTAGCAGAGCAGGAGGCGGCGAAGTTCAGGGATGACGGCGTGGACGCCGTCTTCGGCTTCCGGCTCACCGTAGTAAGGCTGGCCGGTCAGGACCTCGGGGCCGAAGCGCAGCGCCTTCGCGAGTGCCAGCACCAGCGACGGTGAAGCCTTCCGTGCGCCGGACTCCAACTTCTGCACGTAGCTCGGGGAGACTGCGACCTTCTGTGCCAGTTGAGCAGCAGACAGCTTCCGTGTCCTGCGTGCTGTACGGAGACGATCTCCCAGCGTCAGGTTTTCACTCATCGGTGGATCTGTCCCTTCGCGATGGAGCACTCGCCTCAGGGTACGGAAAACACCCCAACTCGCGCCCCTGGTCACCAAGTGTTAACGGAGCTGGCAGCGGGGCGCCCATGGGGTGAAGCCCTTTGGTATCGCGCCCGAGACCTCCAGCACAATTTGAGGAACTTACATAAACGCGGGCAAGGGGGAGGAAAATGGTCCAGATTTGAGTGCCATTGCGACTCGGTCGTCAAGGGCTGGGGAACAATTGCTTACGGACAGATTGTCCGCGCCTCTCTTCGACTGCTGCGATCAACAGGCCGTATCCCGTTACGGACAGTGGTCACGCATTTCGCGCGACGGGACTACCTGAGCGTGTTTGCTCATTCTCACGTGAAGTACGGCACCCGTGCTATCTCGTGCAAGGGAGGAGGCGAGAGTGGCTGAGACTGGATGCCGGTACGCCACGCGTCTCCACAGCAGCCGACTCCGCACCGAGCGCTACCTCGGCGAATCCGCGCGCGTGCTCGTCGCCGTCCACGATCACGACCTTGTCGTCACACGAGGGCGTCACTCCGGAGGGCCGAAAGTGAGTAGTGGCACGTCATACAGTTCAGGGTTTCGAGGCCGGGTCATGGACGGTGAGATCACTTCAACGACGAAGAGCTCGCTGAGGAACTGGACCTTGGCGCTCAGGAGGTGACTGGTACGGCCGTCGGCCGACTGTGCCTTCAGCCCGGCGGAGACGTGGATGTGCGGCAGGATGCCTCCCGTCTCGGGATCGTGGGCGATTGTCCCAGCACCGAAGGCTTCGACGTTGGTGACATACGTCTTGGCCCAGACCGGGGCGTCCGGGTCTTCGAGCTTCTCGCAGGCGCCAACGATCTCGGCTTCGGCGAACGCACCGATGAACGAGGGAATGTAGCCCTGCCGCACTCCTTGGTCACGGCAGAACGCGGAGAGCGCGTCGAAGAAGTCCTCGCCGTGGTCGAAGGTGACGCCGAACGTCCGGCCGGTGGTCAGTTCATGGGCACGCATGCGGGTCCTCTCGGGCGTGGCTGACGTGCGGAATCAGCGCGCGAAAACGGCGAACTGCTCAGCGATGCTCTCGCGGGCCACGTCCTGGGCGAGCAACGCCTGGAGCAGGAGGCGGGCCTGGTACGGGCCGAGGTCGCCGGCCGGGATGAGCCCCCGGCTGATCAGGTCCTTCTCCGACCCGGGGAATCCGTATGTTCCGGTCAGGACCGGGCCGTTGCCGATGCGCGAGGCGAGGACCACGGGAATGCGTACGGCGAGCCGTTCGAGGCTCTCGACGAGTCGCTGAGGGACGTGTCCCACGCCGAAGGCGGCGACGACGAGCCCGTCGCACTGGCCGGACCAGGCTTCGAGCAGCGTGCCGTCGTCGCCGAGGCTGACCGTGTAAAGGCCCACGCGTGTGTCACGGACGGCCGGTGCCAGGGGAACGAGTCGTTCGGGCAGCGGGGAGGCCAGCCGTACCCGGTCCTCCGTGATCCGGCCGATGGGTCCGGCGCCGGGTGACGCGAAGGCGGCAGGGCTGGTGGTGTGGGCCTTGCGGACATGCCGTGCCGCGTGGATCTCGTCATTTAGGACGACCAGCACCCCGGCTCCACGCAGTTGCGGGTCGGCTGCCGCGACGACGGCCGCGTACAGGTTGGCCGGTCCGTCAGGGCCGGCCATGGTGGGGTTGCGCATGGCACCGGTAACGATGACCGGCTGGTTGTGACCGTGGCGGAGGCCGAGGAAGAACGCCGTCTCCTCAATGGTGTCGGTGCCCTGTGTGATCACGATCCCGTCGACGTCGCCGCCGTCGAGGACCTTGTCGATCTCGGTGCCGAGCTCCGTGAGGTCGTCGAAGGTGAGCGAGGCACCGGGCACCCGGCGGAAGTCGTGCACGCGCAGGTCGATGCCGTGGCCATCCAGGCCGGGGACAGCCGCCAGAAGGTCATGGGCGGAGAGAGCCGGCACGACTCCTCCGGTCGCCGGGTCGGTGGTCATGGCGATGGTGCCGCCGAGAGAGTAGACAGCCACCGTTCGTGTCACGCCTGCCATCGCCCCAACTTCCGATCTACGCAGCCTGGTTGGATCTCGTCCTCGGAGATCTTTCCGTGCAGGCTATCGGGTCGCTCCCACAGGGGCACCGGCCTCGGACCGCAACTCAGCCGCCACGTACGCGCAGGCCCGGTCCAAGGCATCAAGGCTGAGATGGCGGCTTCGTGGCCGGGCAAGGCCGGTGGTTCCCACAGCGGCAAGCTGTCCACAGCGGTGCGTCAACCACGCTCGGTCAAGGCCGAGATAGTCCGAAGTCGCCGCCAAGCGCTCCCCGGAGGTCGATCCCATGGTGACGCTATGTGCTCGCGCGTGGCCCGTGATGCCCGCGAAGGCCCGCAGGGATCGCGCCCCGGAAGTCAGAGCGGTCTGGGGCGCGGATTCAGCGCGTACCCAGGTCGCTATGGCGGCCCGGTGACCAGGAACAAGCGCGAAGCCCTCCGTCTGCTGCAGGTCCGCCTCGTCGGTCACCCAGGTCGTGATGCCGTACGACTCCATCAGCGCGATCGCGAGGAACAGCAACACGCGCTCGTACATGGGCGAGGCGGCGACCTCTTGGTGGGGAACGCAGAAGGCTCGTCCAACGCCGTCGTGTGCTCGCGCGGGAGCCATCAACTCGAGGTAGCGGTGCTTGTGCTCGAAGAGCAGCCAGGTCGCGGCTTCCTCCCCTCGCTGTTCGCGGGTCCAGAAGACCGGATCGCCGGCCAGCTGGTCGCGCTGGTCGAGGATGAACCGGGCGCATGCCCGCGAGCCGACGAGCATCTGGGAGCCGTCGGTAAGCCCGTCGAGAGTGACCGACTGACGGCCAACTCCTGACAAGTCCTGTGATGCAAGGTCCAGCTCTCCGTAAAGCGCCGCGTCGTCGCCAAGGATGGCGGAGTCGAACCCTGCCGCAGCCCAGAGGATCCCCAAGGTGAAGTCGTCGAACTCGTAGGCCATGGGAATGGCGAAAGGCATTCCGGCTTCGTCACGGACGCCCCCGCGCGCGTCCGTGACGAAGTACCGCTGTGTCCCGTCTCCGCTGTGGCGCACGACGAGCAGGGCCCTGAGCGGCATCCGACTCCATGCCTCGGCCTCCCCGCTCGACGCGAGAAGCAGAGCGCCGCCCTGTAAGGAGGCGACTGGCCCTGTCAGCGTGGGAAGCGCCGTAGGCGGCAGGTTCCGCCCGGCGGGCAGAAGGAGCTGCCCGTGTCCATCAGGAAGCGTCAGGTGGTTGCCCGAGCTGTCCGCCATCGACGACGGCCGGTCGACGTCGGGTAACGGTCCCATGAGGCCGTCAGGCACTCCAAGGGCCTCGCTCCACTGTGCGAGCTGGCGACGGTCGCGGATCTTCTTCCGGCCTCGCTCCAGCCGGCTCACTTCGGCTTGGTCGATGTTGACGAGCCGGGCGACCGCTGCCTGTGAGAGGCCGGTGTGTTGCCGGAAGAGCCGCACGACCACACCGAGATCCCAGGCACGGATCGCCGCCACGACTGCGGGTTCCACCCAGAACTCACGTCCGACTCGGGGTGCTGCACCACCCCCCTGGCAGGGCCCACACCGCGGTCCTACGTTGAATCGGCTGAGCGTCGCACGGCACACCGAACAGTGCCGTTCCACCCCGCGAGCCATCCCGGTCTCACCCCTAGGTGATCAGGCGTATCCCCCAGCTGCCGAACTTTTCACAGGACTACTTTGCCGCGCCGGCCGATCACCCAAACACGGCGGCGGAAGCTCGGTAGCAAGGTGGCCGGTCCCTTGAAAGCCCTTCTTCGGGTTCCTGAACCGACCCCTCAACTGCACTACGAATCCGCACAGTTGGTTCGCCGCCCCTAGCACAACATGCTGATCCGTCAACTCTCCTCGCTCCGGAAACCTGCGGACAACCTGTCCGCTCACGATGTGTGCGAACTGGAAGGGTCTTCACCACGAGATGCCGGTCATCCGAGCGCCCAGACCAGATCGGTCGGCGCAGCCGCGCGGGGCCCGCCAAGTCTCCGCGATCAACTGCACGGCGGGTGCCAACCGGCCTTGGGAGTCAGTCCCGAGGGATTCCCGGCACACGTTCCAAGACCACTTCCGCCAGACGAGAGGAGTTCAGCGTGACCGCTGTCCAGACCCCCGAGAGGACCGAGCTGGGCAAGTTCTTCCAGGTTTCGGTCCGGCAGTTCGACGCCGGCCAGGTCGCGCCCGAGATGTTCTCGGCCGCCATCGACGCCGAGTGGCACCAGCTCCTGGGCAAGCCCGAGTACGCGGAGTTCTGCGCGCAGAGCGCCGGCCGGCTGATCAACCACGTGGAGAACACCGGCTACGGCCGGATCTCCTGGGTCGACGCCTACGTGGAGATGTTCGGCCCGCTGCCCGAGGTGTGGTTCACCGGCGCGGACGGGGTGCTCGACGAGCGGGCCATGGCGCGCTACCGCGAGACCGGCGAGGTGTGGGCGGAGTGGGACTGCAGCCCCATCCCGGGCGACGGCGGCGACGTCGCACCGAAGATCTCGGCACTCGCGGCCGGATGACGACCGGCCCTCTGACCGGAGCGTCCTGGTCCCGTGCCAGGGCGCTCCGCCTGGTCGAGGCACGTACCACGGCTCCGCGGACCGTGGACATCACGGGCTACCTCGACCGTGTGTCCGCGCACTGCCCCTACCTCGTGCCTTCCCTTCGACACGGTCTGACGGCCTGGACGGTGTACGAGATCGCAAGCAGCGATCCCGAGTCCGTGGAAGCTGGTCTGTTCCATGCGGGAGTGCAGGCCGCGGAGTGGGTTCGTCCACTCGCGACTCGCCCGAGAGGCGCTCTCGTTTGTGAGAACGTCGTCATCCTGGGGGACATCCAAGGAGTCGAACACCGTGAGTTGATGGCGTGGCCGCACTGGGCGCTGAAGAACCTGTACGGCCCTGTCGGTGTCATGTTCGGGAAGTTCCAGGGAGGCGAGCAGCGGCTCGACAGAGCAAGCCGCCCGATCCCGCCTCCCCCGTGTTCGTTCCTCCCTGTTCGCCCCGCCGTGAGAGCCCGCGACCCGCAGTTTCTGAAGGACACCCCTGATCTCGCGGATGCTCTCTCGGTCGCGGTAGACGATGGGAGCGATGTCCTCGAGCGAATCCCACACGATTGGCAGGCGGTAAAGGCATGGTCGCGTTCCCTCCCTGTCCACCCGAAGCCCTCGCAGCCGCGGAAGCCGCCTGCGGCGGCACTGTCGACCTGAAGGAGCTGACCAACCGGCGTGGCTCCGCAGTCTGGAAGGCCGCCGGCCCCGAGGGCACGGTCGCGGTGAAAATCGGATACGACAACGGTGTGGCAGCCACGCTGCGAGAGGCAACCACCATGGTGTCCATGGGCGTTGCCGAATACGAGGCGATCTCCGGTTCGTACGACGGCGGCTCGTGGCTCGTCACGCCCTGGTTCACCGGCCCCTCCACCTGGGCGGTCTTCACCCCCGCTCGCGAGGGCACTAGCGGACGTGAGGCCGCTCTCCGAGGTGGCGCTGACCTGTGCCGGTCAGTCGCCGACCTGCACGCCTCCGGATGGATCCACGCCGACCTCCAGCCTTCCCACGGCATCCACACCCCGGCGGGCGTCCGCCTGATCGACTTCGCCTGGTCCTGGCACGAGGGCGAGGAGCCGGTCAGCGGCTTCAGCGGTGGCATCGTGCATCTCATGGCGCCGGAACTCGCTGCCGCCGTCGCACGCGGAGACGGTCCGGTGACGCCGACGCGCGCAAGCGACACGTACGCCCTCGCCGGTGTCCTGTGGACGTGCGCCTCGGGAGGCTGGCCGCTCGACTACAAGGCCGCGGGTATCGACCGGAAGGCCGCGGGCCCGGACGGGGTTCGAGACGCGATCGCCACTGGCCGTCTGCCGTTCGCACCGGCCGTGTGGCCCGAGCTCCAGGACGCCCTCCGGCCCGCGCTCGCTGCCGTACCCGAGGACAGGCCCACGGCCGGCGAGCTGGCGGAGCTCCTGCTCAAGGTCGAGCCGTGATCTCGCTCCGCGAGGTGACCCTGACCGACGCACCAGCGGTCCGCCGCATCTACAGCGCCGCTTCCGTGAGGTACCTGCCGCGAGCGCCCCTGACCGCTGAGAGCGCTGCCGCTTGGGTGACCGATCGCATCGCCGAGAGTCGTGCGACGCCGCGGATGCTGTACTGCTTCGGCATCGATCACGCTGACGACCTGGTCGGCGTGATCAAGCTACGCCGCGCCCGTACCTCGGCGGCGCTCAGCTACATCCTTCGAGACGACGCATGGGGTCACGGGTACGCCACCACGGCGGTGGCGCTCGTGCTCGACTTCGCCTCCACCACGCTCGGCCTGGCCTCCGTTGACGCCAAGCACCACCCCGACAACCACGCTTCCGGGCGGGTGCTGATCGAGTCCGGGTTCACCCGCACCGGCCGCTCCGCGGAGGCCATCACGTACATGAGGAACCTCGCCCCGGGGGCCAGGAGCACGGTCCCCATGCGCGAACGCCTGTCGGACGGGGCGACGACAGCACGCTCATAAACACTCATAAGCAGGAGGGCTGTTCACCGTCATTGTGGAGTGCGGGCCGACCGCGCGTGCTCCGCATCTCGCGGTGGCTCCCCATGGAGGTGAAGCCGTGCGTAGGCAAGGGACCACGTCTGGCAAGGGCCGGATGATGACCTTGACGCTCAACACCAGGCAGTCCACAAGGACGCCTCGGCTCCGGTGCTCTCTGGCGGCCGAACCGGTCGCTGCCGGCGTGGCACGCCGCACCGTCCACCGCTGCTTCAGCGGCTGGCCGGGCCCGGACGCCGTCAAGGACGACGGCCTGGTCACAGGCCGAACTCGTCGCCGACGCCGATAGAACCACAGGGGACTCCGGCGCGACGGGGTGAAGCCTGGTAGGCCGATGACGATGTCGTCGTCGAAGTGACTGACCAGGCTGTCGCCGACCCCCGCTGAGGGACACCGGCGAAATCTCCGAGGCCGACCGAAACCTGCTCCTGGTTGCGCTCACCGGGCACGGCGGCTACATGCCGACCCTGCCGAACGCCGCTGAGCTCGTCGCACTTCTCGCCACACCTGCTGTGTGGCACAGCCATGCCAACTTTCGTTCACATTGTGAGGAATGAGGCATTATGAGTACCTCTTTACGGAGGCACGGCCCGGATTCGAACCGGGCCCCCTTCCGCCGCGTGGTCGTCACCGGCGGCTCTGGATTCGTCGGTTCACACCTGTGCGATCTGCTGCTCGACAGCGGTGTCGAGGTGGTGTGCGTGGACAACTTCCTTACGGGCACGGAGGACAACGTCGTACACCGTCAGCTGGACGACCGGTTCGAGTTGATGGTCCACGACGTCACCGACCCGATCCCGATACCCGGGGAAGTCGATCTCGTACTCCACCTCGCCTCGCCGGCCTCTCCGCAGGACTACCTGCGTCTGCCGGTCCAGACGCTTCAGGCCGGTTCCCTGGGAACCTTCAGCGCCTTGGAGTTGGCCAGAGAGAAGAAGGCCCGCTTCGTGCTCGCCTCCACCTCCGAGGTGTACGGCGACCCGCTGGAGCACCCTCAGCGGGAGTCCTACTGGGGCAACGTCAACCCGGTGGGGCCGCGCAGCGTGTACGACGAGGCGAAGAGGTTCGCGGAGGCGGCGACCACCGCCTACCGCGCCGAGCACGGTGTCGACACCGCGATCGTACGGATCTTCAACACGTTCGGGCCGCGGATGCGCGCGGAGGACGGGCGAGCGGTACCGAACTTCATCCGCCAGGCGCTGGCGGGCGAGCCACTGACCGTCACCGGCGACGGCTCGCAGACGCGGTCCCTGTGCTACGTCGGCGACACGGTCAGGGGCATCCTCGCCGTCGCTGCGGGCAGCCACCCCGGCCCCGTCAACCTGGGCAATCCCACCGAGACCACGGTCTTGGAACTCGCACACCTGGTGCGTGAACTGACTGGCTCCGCCGCGCCCGTCGAGTTCGTCGACCGCCCGGTCGACGACCCGGAGCGCCGCAGACCCGACATCGCCCTCGCCTGGGAGCAGTTCGGCTGGAAGCCCGAGACCGATCCCCGCAAGGGCCTGAGCACCACCATCGACTGGTTCGCTGCGCAGCTCAACGACACCGCAGTGAGGGAACGATGACGCGTCACGCACCACGAATGACGGAGTCCGCCGAGGCCCTGTCGCACAGGCAGCAGCTCGGCGACGGGTTCCTCCAGGACTTCCGTGCGGACGGCTACGCGTTCTTATCCCAGAAGATCGCGGGAGAGTCCCTCGAAGCCCTCCGCACGGAGGCTGATGCCCTGATCCGGCGCTTCACCCAGGACGGGTTCCGCTCGGACGACTACTGGCACTTCACCCCCGCGGGCACGGACGCGCCCGTTCTCTACCGCATCCACAACCTGGAGAACCAGGGCTCCCCGGCGGCGACACGCCTCTACGCCGACGACAGCCCTCTGCACCCGATGGCCGTCGCCATCCTCGGCGGGCCCGTACGCGCCACCGCCTGCGCCATGATCGTCAAGCTGCCGGGAGTGGCCGCTCCAGTGCCCTGGCATCGTGACCGGACCAATGTTCCTCCGCACACCGTGTGCAACCTCAGCGTCTTCCTCGACGACTCCGACGTGGGCAACGGATGCCTTGAGTTCGTGCCGGGCTCCCACCTGACGCCCGACGCGGAAGAGGCCGAGGCGCTCCAGGTGCGGGGTCCGGTCCGCGCCCTCCCGCTCTCGGCCGGTGACATCGCCGTACACGACGTACGTATCGCCCACGCCTCGCGCCGCAACACCTCCCCGAGGATCCGCCGCAGCATCGTCATCGAGTTCGCCCCCGCCGACCGGGAGCTGCCGTGACCATCCCCAACCCCACTGGCGAGAGTGCCAGGGTGCGGGTGGCCACCATCACGGTGGGCACCAACGAGTCCCGTTGGCTGGAGCCTTGCTTCGCCACGCTCCTGGACAGCGACGTCCCCGGGATCGACCTGACGGTCTGGTACGTGGACAACGACTCCTACGACGGCAGCACGGCCTTCGTAAAGGACCGTTTTCCCGAGGTGCGGGTCATCCAGAACGAGAGCAACGTCGGCTTCGCCCGCGCCAACAACATCGGCATGCGCGCGGCCCTCGCCGACGGCGCCGACTACGTCTTCCTCGTCAACCCGGACACCCAGACCCCGAAGTCGCTGGTGCGCGACCTGGCCGAGTTCATGGAGACCTGGACCGACTACGGCGTGGTCGGCCCCATGCAGTACGAGTACGACGAGTCGGGCAGCACCGCTTTGGGCGCGTACAACGACTGGTCGAAGTCCGCTCTGCGCTGGGGCGAGCAGCACGCCTTCGCCGGCGACTGGCCGAACCACCCCTCGCCGGCCAGCCCACCCGAAGGCCGGGCCCCGAACACCCTGGAGCACGCGTACGTCCAGGGCTCCGCCTTCTTCGTACGTGCCGCGCTGCTGCGCACCGTCGGACTCCTCGACGAGGTCTTCCACACGTACTACGAGGAGACCGACCTGTGCCGCCGCACCCGCTGGGCCGGATGGCGCGTCGCGCTCCTGCTCGACGTCGGCATACAGCACTTCGGCGGTGGGGGAACGGCTGGCAGCAGCTATCGGCGCGTCCAGATGCGCCGCAACCGCTACTACTACCTCCTCACCGACATCGACTGGCGCCCGCTGCCCATGCTGAGCCTGGCGTCCCGGTGGCTGAGGGACGATCTGCGCGGACGTGGCGTGGGCGGAGTGACCACCTGGTGGCGCGGGACCTGGGAAACCGCGAAAGCCGTGTGCTGGCTCGTGCGCCGCGCACCTCTGATCCGGGCCCGGCGACGTGCCCACCGCCGGCTCGGCTCGCCGACGGGCAGCCACGCTCAACCGCAGGCAAGGGGTGCGCAATGACCACACCCCGGATTCTGTTCGCCGGCGTCTTCCACTGGAACGCGGGCTCCAGCCACATGATCGCCGAGTACGCCCGGGTCGCCTCGACATCCGGATGCGAGGTCGGCGTCTCAAGCCAACTGTCGCGCCTGGACGGCACGGTGAACGGCCACCTGCCTCTCGTGGACGACATCAGCTGGGCCACCCACCTGGTCCTCGTCTTCGAGAGCAGGCAGTTCCTCTCGCCCGAGCAGCGTGAACTCTGCGAGGCCGTGCCGCTGCAGCGGCGCATCATCATCGATCCCGACGGCCACTGGGGCCCGTACGTCACCGCCGGCGCGGACGACAACGCGGGTGCCGACACCATCGAGTCCTGGCACAAGCTGTATGCCGACCTCAGCGATCTGATCCTGCAGCCGCGCATGAACGAACGCCTCCCCGACGGGGCCGAGTTCTTCAGCTACTTCGGAATGCCGGACATCCACCGGCTCGCCAGCGACCTCCCGCACCCGCGGGCACTGCCGTACGAGCTGCAGTACGTCGGCGCGAACTGGTGGCGCTGGAGCGAGATGACCAGCCTCATCCGGGCCGCAGCCGACGCCCAGCCGCCGATCCGACGCATCCGCGTGTGCGGACGCTGGTGGACCGGCGACCCGCACCCCGACCACCAGACGGCCACCACCAACGTGCCCGGCTGGATGCGGGATCACGGTGTCGAGGTGGCGCCACCCGTTCCGTTCGGGCACGTGGTCTCCACCATGTCCCAGGCGGCGATCACGCCGGTACTGGCTCGTCCGCTGCTCTCGCGGATGGAGCTGCTGACCCCCCGCATGTTCGAAACCCTCGCCTCGGGCAGCATCCCCGCGCTCTGGCCGGACCTGGGCTACCTGTCCGCGCTCTACGGCGACGACGTGGAGCTCTTTCTGCTCGACGACGATCCGGCCCACAGCCTCGCCCGGATGATCCGTGAGCCGATCCGGTACCGCGAGCGGCTGGCGACCATCCAGCGCCGAGTACACGAACGCTTCAACTACCGCGCGGTTCTGGCGGAACTCATCCGGTTCACCCGATGATCCCTGAGAGGTCTGCTGTGTCCAACGTCCTGATCACCGGCATCACCAGCTGTGAGAGTCGCGGCGTCGAGGCCCTGGCCCGCTCCATCATCGAGCAGCTGAACACCGAAGGCCCCGGGGGAGGCGACAACGTCACCGTTCTCACCCAGACCCCGGTGCTCGACGCGGAATCCCTCGCCCCCACCAGCGCCCGTTGCGTGGCCGACCCGTTCGTCGTCTCCCGCTCCTGGCAGCAGATGCGCCCCCAGGAGAGCCCCGCCGAACTGGCCGAACGCCGCGAACAGCTCCTCGCCCAAACCGATCTGGTCATCGCGACCGGGGGCGACCTGCATACCTCGGACTACGGGGTCTCCACGCCGTACCTCCGGGTCCTCACCGCCGCGCAACAGCGGGACATCCCGACGGCCATGATCGGCCAGTCCGTCGGCCCCTTCGACGACCCGGCCGATGCCGAGGCATGGCTCGCGGTCGCCACCCGGTGCGATCTCCTCACCGTCCGGGAGAGCGTCTCCCTCGACTACCTCGTGGGCAAGCTCGGCCTTCCCGAACACCGTGTGCGGCTGTCCTCCGACCCCGCCTTCCTGCTGCCAGCCGCTACCGGCGAGCGAACAGCGGCCGTGCTCGGGCCTCTGGGGCTCGCCCCCGAAGACCCCTACCTCTGCCTCGCCCCCAGCCAGGGCATCACCCGCTTCAGCACCCTGGAGGAGTCCCAGCACGCGGCAGCACTGACGCGACTCGCCACCTCCCTCGTCCGCACCCGGAGGATGCCGGTCGTCCTCATCCCGCACTGCCACGACTCCCGCCCGCACAACGACGACCGGATCCTCGCCGCCCGAATCGCCGAAGCGGCCGACATGCCCGAGGTCATGGCGCTGCCGGGCGCGCTAACGGCATCCGACTACAAGGGCGTGCTGTCACAGGCCGAACTCGTCATCTCCGAGCGCCTGCACGCCGCGATCGGCGCACTGTCCGGCGGCGCCCCGGCAATTGCGATCGGCCACTCGCACAAGTTCAACGGGGTGCTCGCCGAAACCTACGGTCACACGGTCGACGTCGACGGCATCCACGCGGACGTCCGCGCTTTCACCCAGGACACCACGGTCATCGGCCGGCTCATCAACGACACCGACGCGACCGCACTGCGCACCACCCTGCGGCAGCGGCTCCCGCTGATCACGGACCGCGCCCGCAGCGACTTCGCTCAGATCAACGAGCTCCTCGGAGCCTGAACCACCAGTCGCACAGGCGGTCCGCCTGCCCGCACCGCATCGCGCACGACCCGCTGCGGCCCAGTCCAGGGCCGCGGCGGGACCCACTCACGCCAAGGGAGACACGCCATGCCCACACATCTGGTGACCGGCGGCGCCGGCTTCATCGGGTCCCACCTTGCCGCGTCCTTGATCGAGCGCGGCGACGACGTCGTCGTCCTGGACAACCTCGACGGCGGCAAGACCGAGAACGTGCCCGCCGGCGCGACCCTCGTCGTCGACTCGGTCGCCGACCAGGCCACGGTCGCCGAACTCTTCGCCTCTTACCGCTTCGACGGTGTCTACCACCTGGCCGCCTTCGCCGCCGAAGGCATCAGCCACGCAGTCAAGCGCCACAACTACTCCGTCAACCTGCTCGGCAGCATCAACCTGATCAACGCCTCGCTGGCCGCCAAGGTCAGGTTCTTCGGCTTCGCCTCGTCGGTCGCCGTGTACGGCCACGGACACGTCCCCATGCGCGAGGACGAGCGGCCCGTCCCCGCCGACAGCTACGGCAACGCGAAACTCGCCGTGGAGCGCGAACTCGCCGTCACCATGCAGCTGCAGGGCCTGCCGTACTTCGCCCTGCGCATGCACAACGTCTACGGCGAGCGGCAGAACATGGGCGACCCGTACCGCAACGCCGTCGCCATCTTCCTCAACCAGATCATGCGCGACGAGCCGATCAGCGTGTACGGAGACGGCAGCCAGATCCGCGCTTTCACCTACGCCCCGGACATCGTCGGCACCTTCCTCGCCGCGGCCGACCAGCCAGCCGCCTGGAACCAGGTCTTCAACGTCGGCTCCTCACACACGAGCACCGTGCTGGACATGGCGCACGCCGTGCGCACCGCCATGGGCGTACCCGACCACCCCATCAAGCACCTGGCTGCCCGCGACGAGGTCCACGCCGCGTACACCGACAACAGCCTCGCCTGTAGAACGCTCGGCGACTGGGCCGACACCCCGCTCGCCGAAGGTCTGCGACGCACTGCGGCCTGGGCCCGTGAACACGGCCCCGTGGAACCCGCCACCTCCCTCAGTATCGAGAACGACACCGCGGACAAGCCCGAGTGGTTCACCTGGGCCGCCGGACGGGCGGCCACGTCATGACGCGCCGCACCCTGGCCGTCGACGTCGGCGGCGTCCTCTACTACGACGAGCCCTTCGACCTCGCCTGGCTCCAGGGCGTCTGGGAGCTCACGCGCGCGGACGATCCCGCCTTCACCATGGACGCCTTCCTCCAGGCCACGCACGACTTCTACCAGGGACGCGCGCCCGGATCGCCCCCGCCCAGCCTGTTCCCGCCCAACGGCACGAAGAGCTGGCGGGGCGTCCGCGAGCGCTGGACCTCGTTGGTCCAGCCCGTTCCCGGAGCCGTCGACGCCCTCAGCCACCTCGCCGAGGAGTACGACGTGTGCATCGTCGCCAACCAGCCCCCGGAATGCCTCGCCGCCCTGCGTACCCTCGGAATCGAGCAGCAAGTCCAACTCGTCGCGCTCGACTCCCTCGTCGGCTACGCCAAACCCGACCCCCGCCTCTTCAAGTGGGCCATGGACCGGCTGAACTGGAAGCCGGAACACACCATGGTCATCGGCGACCGGCCCGACCACGACGCCGCACCTGCACTCGCTCTCGGCTGCTCGGCAGCGATCGTCCACGTCGAAAGCGGCTGGAGCGCGCCCGCTGGGGTCGCTCCCGAGATCGTGACCGCCTACCGAGAGCTGAAAATCCAACACGTCCACACAACCGAGGGAAGCACGAGCCACTGGGCCATCGCCGCCCTCGGAGACCTGACCAATGTGCTGCGGACCATCAGCCACCAAGGGCACAGCCCACGCCCCCGCCAGGAGGTGCGCCCATGACCCTCGGCGCCGACTTACCTCTCACCATCGTCATCTGCAGCAACCGCCCCGACAGCCTGCCGGCAGCTGTCACCCGCACGGCCCCGACCATGGGCCTCAGGGACCGGCTCCTGGTCATCGCGGACATGCCCGCCCAGCACCTACCCACGCTGCCCACAGACGCCTCGCCGCCTCCGTCCCGCATCCGCGTCATCTGCAACGAGGGGAACCAGGGACTCGCCCACAGCCGCAACAAGGCCATGAAGGAGGCCACGACGCAGCACGTCGTCTTCCTCGACGACGACATCGTCCCCACCGCCGAGGCACTGACCCGCATACGCGAAGCCCTGACCGCCGGCGCACACGTCACCGGGACGAGGATCACTGCCCACCTTCAAGGGCGCCGCCGCCCGTGGTTCCTCACCTCGGGACAGCTGCACTACCTCGGCTCCCACGCGCCGGCCCAGCCGGCGTCGATCTGGGGCGGCAGTTTCGCCATCGACGTCGAGCACGCCCGCTTGCTGGGAGTCGGCTTCGACGAGCGCCTCGGCCGGATCGGCGGCTCCCTCATCTCCGCCGAGGACACCACCTTCGTACGGGAGATGACCGCGTGCGGTGCCACCGCGACGATCCTGCACGACGCCGAGGTGCAACACCTGATCCCTGCCCACCGGTTGACCCTGTCCTACCTGCTGCGCCGCGCCTTATGGCAGGGCCGCAGCGAAGCACGGCGTAACGACGCACGGCGAGGCATCGCCAAGGAATGGAACCGCAACCGCTCGGGAGACGGCACCCGTCCGATGCGCGCCGCCCTCGCCCTGCTCTACACCGCCAGCGTTCTTCTAGGAGTGTGTCGGGAGGCCATCACACGGAGCCGGGCCAGCGCCGCCGACGCCGAAACCAGGAGCGATCGATGAAGGCAGCCATGGTCATTCCGCCCTACCGGTACGGTGCCGACCCCAGCCAGTGGATCACCGTGCCGCCCCAGGGCTACGGCGGCATCCAGTGGGTCGTCGCCACGCTCATGGACGGGCTGCTGGAGGCCGGGTGCGAGATCCTCCTCCTCGGAGCTCCAGGAAGCCCGGTCCAGGACGGCGTCACGGTGTCCGACGCAGTGGAGACGGCCGATATCCACGCCGCCATCGAAGCCTTCGGCCCGGACATCGTCCACGACCACTCGAACACCGCCGCGCTGCCAGCCAGCAACCACAGACCCACGGTGAGCACACACCACCTCAACAGCGTGCCGGAGCTCCAGACCAACGGCGTCTACCTCTCCCGCGCGCAACGCACTGCCGCGGGATCGGTCTCCGCGCCGGTGATCCGGCTACCGGTCAACCCCGCGCGCTGTCAGTTCCAGGAGGTGAAGGACGACTATCTCCTTTTCCTTGGCCGGGTCTCCGCGCACAAGGGCGTGCGCGAGGCGGCGGCGTTCGCGCGCGCCGCCGGCGTGCCGCTGAGGGTCGCCGGACCGGCCTGGGAGAAGGACTACCTGGACGCGCTGCTGGCCGACTTCCCGCACACCGTCCGCTATGTGGGCGAGGTCGGCGGCAGCGCCCGTACCCGGCTGATCGCACGCGCCCGAGCGCAACTCGTGCTGTCCCAGCCGTGGGGAGGACCGTTCGGCGGACGATGGATCGAGCCCGGCGCCACCGTGGTCTCGGAGGCCGCCGCCAGCGGCACCCCGGTGATCGCCACGGACAACGGATGCCTGCCGGAGATCGTCCCCGGCGTCGGTACGGTGCTGCCGATCGGAGGGGAGATCACACCCGGCGACGCGAAGGGAGTGCTGGCGTCGCTTCCCACGGCCCAGGTCGTGCGCGAAACAGCGGTGGACCGATGGGGCCACCACACCATCGCCCGCCAGTACCTGGCGGTCTACAAGAGAGCGGTCAGCGGCGAGGTCTGGACGTGACCTCGGAAGGTCACGCCTTACGCTGCTTCGCCAGACGCTGACGGCGCGCTTCGTAGAGAACGACGGAGGCGGCGTTCGACGCGTTCAGGGAGCTGGCCGAGCCCGTCATCGGAATGCTGATCACGTGGTCACAGAGCTCTCGCCAGGCCGAGCTGAGGCCGGCGGTCTCATTGCCGATGAGCAGTAGAACCGGCTGGGTCAGATCGAATTCCGAGACCTCGGCATCGCCGTCCTCGTCCGTGCCGACGACGGCAACCGGCCGCCCCTGAGCGCGTTCCTTCTCCAGCCACTCCATGACCTCGTGGTGCGACTGGCTCCGCACCACGGGCACGGCGAAGAACGATCCCGTGGAGGCACGTACCGACTTGGGGTCGTAGGGGTCCGCGGCGTGCCCCGTTACGATGAGCCCGCTCGCGCCGAAGGCGTCGGCCGATCGCACGATGCTTCCGATGTTGCCGGGCTGCGTCGGCCGGTCGAAGACCAGGCCGAGGAAGTCATCGTGGACCTTGATCCGCGACAGGCTGTCCGGTGCCATCTCGACCACTGCCAGGACCTCCGCGGCCCCGTCGGCCTTCTCGCTGAGCTCGGCGAGCAACTGCGGCGCCATCGCGACGCGCTCGGCGCCGACACCGCGCAGTAGATCCTCGGCCCATCGGGAGAGCGGGCGGCTGGCATCGTAGAGCAGGGACCGAACGGTCCAGCCGTGCTCCACCGCCATCGTGATCGGCCGCACGCCCTGAACGAGGAACTCCTTGGCACGCCCTCGCTTGGTGCGGTTGTTGAGCAGCGTCTGCAGCTGCTGGAAACGGGCATTGCGGGTCGTGATCCGCTGCACTGCCACCCGTCCTCCAAGCCGAAGATGATCGTTGCGAACCCAGTTGTCCCAGGCGTAACACGGCACCGGGCACCCAGCAGGTTACACGGACTGGATCGTGACTGTACGTGTCCATCCGTTGTGCAGGCGTCTCGGCTTCGGGCGGCAGCGCAGACGAGGTCGCCCTGTTGGCGACGGCTACGACCTCGCCGGGAACGACCAGCTGACTTCCAACGGCTTCTCTACGACCGGACCATCCCTCAACCCGCGTGCAGTTCGGCCACGAGCCGTTCCGTCTCGAGGTCGCCGGGGACGGCCGCTTGGGATCACAGCCTCATGCAGCCTGATGTCGCTTCCCAGCAGTTGCTGCGCCGAACGACGACTGCGAGTCGGCCGGCAAGGCCCTACGAGCGTCACACTCGGTTCGTCGGACGGCAGCGTCACCCACGTGAGGTGAAGGCAGTGCATCCGCACGGTAGTCGCCCGTGTCCTCGGCCCAGGGCTCCGACGTGATCTCGAACCATGTCGTCTTGCCCGAGGGTTCCGGTTGCATCCCCCAGTCGGCCGCCAAGGCGCTCACGAGCAGGAGGCCCCGACCGTTTTCGTCGTTCGGCCCTGCCTCAACACTTCTTGGCAACGATGCATCCGTGTCCGTGACTTCGACGCGAAGCCGCTCGTCGGCCCGCGTCACGGAGACGTCGCACGGAGCGTCTGTGTAAAGGACAGCGTTGGCGATCACCTCGCCGGCCAGCAACTCGACGGTCTCCAGTGTCTGGTCCGACAGCGGAAGCCCCAGATCCCGGGCTAGCGAAACAACTTGGCGGCGTGCGGCCGGGACAGCGTCGACAGCAGCCGCAACCGTGAATCCGTACGTCGGACGTTCGGGACTGCGACGCGCCATGACGACAACCTCACCTGGTAGTGGCCTCAGTGACAAAGAAGCCTTCCACCCGACAAGGGCTGTGGGAGGACAGTCTGTCCGTAGGCACGCCCGGCAAGACGCCTTGACGCTTCGACGTGTTGTGGTACGGGTCGGCTTCTGTTGAGGCCGCGAACACCGGAAACACACGTCGCGTAGACCGTACCCCTCCGCACCTCACCTCAGACCACCACTCTTGGAGGCCGTGGACGAGGAGTAATGCGCCATCACGCTCGTGCACTGTCCGGCGCAGCTATCCCCTGTCCGTATAGCGGCTGAATCGGGCGCCCTTGACGGTCGTCCCCACAGGCGGGCCTCGCGGACCGGTTGGAGGGACTTGACTGTGTGGGCAGTCAGGAAGAACGGTGAGCGGGTCGTCGAGTACGCCTCGCAGCTGCAGGACCAGGCCAGGGCGATCATAGGCGTCGCCCTGCGCCGGCAAGCGGCGCTTTGGGATGCGAGCGCTTCTACGCACACAGGCTGTGCTGCTCGCCGGCGGCTTCGGGACCGCCGTCCGGCTGCTGGCGCTCCAGCCCGAGCAGCCTCAGCAGGTCGGCAGTCACTACTCGGTAGGCATTGCCGAGCCGCAGCACCTTGACGGGGTACCCCCCTTGCTTGGCGAGCCCGTATCCGGTGGAGCGGCCGATCATCAGCGCCCGGTTCGCGGTGTCGAGGTCGATGACCGCCGGAAGAGCGAGCAGCTCGTCACTCGTCAGCCCTCGCACTTCACGGGAAGAAGCGGGTGCCTTCACGATGCCCTCCTGATGCCTTCAGGTGCCGCAATGTCGGGCCCAGATGTATCACGTAGTTGCCGCTGCACTTTCCATCGCCTTAAAGTGCAGCCATGAAACCCGATCACTGGCCAGCGGCGTTCACCGCCCGGATCGCCCAAGAGATGCGCGAGGCGCGCAAGGCCGCCGGCCTCACCATGGGCGAGGTCGCCCAGGGGTGTGCCGACCGCGGACTGACGGAAATCACCGAGCAGTCCGTGAAGAACCTGGAGTCCGGCCGTAAGGCGAGCATGACCATCGCCGACTTCGTCGTGCTGGCTGACGTCCTTAGCGTTCCGCCCGTGACCCTCCTCTTTCCGCTCGGTTCCTCCGCCACGGTGGAGGTCCTGCCGGGACGGGAGGTGTCCACCTGGGACGCGCTCGCGTGGTTTACCGGCGAGACACCCATGGACCAGCCCGCCCCCGAGGGCACCGCCCGCGATGTCCTCGACGTCTTCCGCAGCCACGGTGATCTGGTGGCTGCGGCGGCAGTATCCACTGCCCTGGCCAAGGAGCGACGGCGTGCGGCGAGCACCACCTTGGACCGGGCTCGCAGAGCCACGCTCCTGCAGCGCGCCGAGGGTTACGAGGAGCACGCCTTCGAGGACTGCCAGGAGCTGCGTGCCTTCCGAGCCCGGATGCGTGCGCGATCCCTCGTGCCTCCGGCCCTTCCCGACGAGCTTGCCTTCGTCGACCAGCCCGAAATAGAGACTCAGGTAGAGGACAGCGAGTGAAGAACGGCACCATCACCCGGCGGTGCCGGTGCACTGATCCCGCGACCGGCAAGGACTACGGGGCCTCATGCCCCAAGCTCAAGTCGCGGCGACACGGCGTCTGGAGTGTGTTCCAGGAGCTGGATCCTGCTCAGGACGGCCGCCGTCGCCGGTTCCGTCGCGGCGGCTTCGAAAGCTCGGCCAAGGCCCAGGAAGAGCTGGACAAGGTCCGCGCTCTCATGGCCATACCCGAGGAGGACGACGCCTGGGGCAAGACCCAGATCAGCGACCTCATCGAGAGCTGCCTCAAGGAGAAGGAGCCGCTTCCGGACTACGACGAGACCCGTCGCCGCTTCCAGACCGGGCAGACCCTCAACTCCAAGACCACCGTCGCCGAGTGGCTCGACACCTGGCTCGCCGGACGCAAACGCCTGCGTCGCGGCGGGGCGGCGCGCTACGAGTGCGACATCCGCGTCCATCTCAAGCCGCACCTGGGCCACCTGCGGCTGGACAAGCTCCGCGTGCACCACATCAACACGATGTTCGACGCGATCAACGAGCGCAACATCGAGATCCAGGAGCAGAACGCCCAGCGGCGCGCGGTGCGCGACGAACTCAAGGCGACGCCGTGGAAGGGCGCTGAGAACCGGGCTCGTCGCAAGTGGCTGCAGGCGCAGCTCGACGCCATGCCACCGTTCCGGCGCATCACCGGCCTCAACACCCAGCCGCATATCCGCGACACCCTGCGGGCCGCGCTGAACGTCGCTATCGCCCAGCAGGTGATGCCCGCCTTCAACCCGGCCGCCCACGTCGAGTTGCTGCCCGGAACCAAGCCGAAGGCCCTCATCTGGACCGACGAGCGGATCGCCCACTGGCAGGAGACCGGCGAGAAGCCCTCCCCGGTCATGGTCTGGACACCCGAGCAGACCGGCCAGTTCCTCGACTTCGTCGCCGAGGACCGGCTGTATCCGCTGTGGCGGCTCATCGCCTTCCGGGGAACACGACGCGGCGAGGCTTGCGGCGTCCGCTGGGTGGATCACTCGGCCGCCGCGCAGTCCCTGGCCATCGCCATCCAACTCGTCCAGGACGGCTGGGAGATCCATGAAGGTGCCCCCAAAACCGACAGCGGCATCCGTCTGATCGCCCTCGACGACGAGACGCATCAGGTCCTGCTCAGGCACAAGGCCGGCCAGGAGCAGGAACGGGAGGCGTGGGGCGATGGCTGGCAGGACACCGGCCGCATCTTCACCCAGGAGGACGGTTCCCTTCTCCACCCCGGCAAGGTCTCCGACCTCTTCGAGCGTCTGGTCGCCGCTGCCGGTCTGCCTCCGATACGGCTCCACGACCTGCGCCATGTCTCCGCGACGCTCATGCTCGCGGCCGGAGTCGACATCAAGGTCGTCTCCGAGACCCTCGGGCACTCGGACACCCGTATCACCCGCGACATCTACCAGGCTGTCCTGGACGACCTCGCCCGCGACGCCGCCGAGAAGGTCGTGCAACTCGTGCCTCGGGCGCGGAAGCCCCTCACAGTGGTCAAGGACACCGAGGCTGCGGCCCCCAGCCGCAGGCCGAGGATGACTCCGCCCCGGAAGACCAAGAGGGTGTCGACGGAGGAGCGCTCCGCCTGAGTGAGCGATGAAGAGGAGCCCCGGTCAGCTCGAATCTGACCGGGGCTCCGGCATGTTGCCGCGACGGTACCGAGACCGTCTAGTGGTCCATTCGCTGGGCCGGTCAGACCTGCAGGATCAGCGCTTCTACCTGTTCGAGCGTCGTCACGCTGGCCTGGGCCGCGGCCCGGACCTTCGTCAGCTTCTCCATCCACTCGATCCGCTGCTCGGGCGGGAGCGCGTCCTCTCCGAGCTGTACTCGCAGGCGGTGCGCCTCCTCGAAATCCGTCATCAGGTTGTGGGCGGAATCCACGGCCTGCTGGTAGCCGCCCTCGACGAGTTCCACACGGGCGGGCAGCTCCCGGCGCAGCGCGGCCAGCTGGTCGTGCGGGTCTGCAGGTGGAGCGCCGTGCGCGGTGGTGGCAGTGGGATTCGTGCTGGTTCCGGCCGTGGGGGAAGTGTTGGTGCTTCCGGGGCCGCCAGGGGCCGGGTGACCGAGTTCCACCGGGAAGGTCTCGTCGAACCATGCCTTGTCTGCGACGTAGTGGGTGGGCCGGCCCTCGGTGTCAGGAGCAATCACCATCCCCGCGGTGATCGGCGTCCGGCCCTCAAGCCAGTGCTGCTCGCCGTAACAGATCAGAGACTTACCGTCTTCCGCCTCGGGCGGCTGTGTTGCGTCTGGGTACTCCACCACGGCCTTCGCGAACGCGAGGAGAAGGGCCCGGCTGACGCCCGGGGCGCTGGTTGCCGTGTACGCCAGGGTGAGGGCGGCGAGGGCGCTCTTGGGGGTGCGCCGCACACCCTTGCGACCGTCGCCTGCCTCGCTGCCCTGGCCAGCGGTGATGAACGGCTGCGGAGCGTGGATCAGCGCTGGTGCCATGCGCTGAACGAGGGCGGCCCAGGCGGTCGCGTCGCCGGCCTCTGCCCCGAGGAGGAGCACTTTGAGCGACCGCGGGTCCTGCCCGGCGCCCTTCGCGGTCTCCGGGACGCCGAAGAATCCGAGGGCGGAGAGGATGTTGCCCCGGTGCAGGAACAGCTGGGCGATGGCGGCGGACCACAGGCGGGTGCGTGCCTCTGCCGTCCTCGCCTTGGTCTGGCTCCACGCCGGCTCCTGCAGCGTCCCCCTGACAATCGGCCAGAAGCGCCCCGTGTCCCGGACGGTGCGAGCGTTCGTCCGCTTCGGGGCCTCGGGCGGGATCTCGGGGAACACGAGCGCGGTGATAGCGCGAACCGCGATGTCGCGGAGCACAGCCGCTGAGACGTCGTCGCCCGCAGGCACGAGCGGCACCAGCGGGTCGAGCGGCCCATTGGCAGTCAACGCGTCGCGCACCCCGGCCAAGTCGAGGAGATCCGCGCCTCGCGCGTCGGGGAACGCCTCGGCGAGCGCGTCCGCGAGGAGCGATTCCCTGGCGTAGGCGTCGACGAGCGTCGCGAACAGGGCGATCAGGCGCGCATCCTCGTCGTAGGGCTGGATGCCGCGCAGGTGGTCGTTGACGTTCAGCGTCCGCAGGACGTGCTCCAGCGCCGCCGGCTTGGTGCAGCCGATCACGATCTCCGCGGAGACCGTGGCGATCTTCCCGGCCCGGACCGACGGGTCGGTCGCCTCCGTCTCCGGCTTGGCGGCGGCCTCGTTGAGCCGGTCGGAGAGCCTGTTCAGGATCTCCCGCTGACTCAGCAGCAGCAGCTCGGGATCGGCCTTCTTGCCCTTCGGCATGGGCAGGAGGGACTGGGGCATCCCCGTGACCAGGTGTTCCGGACGCACACGGAAGATGTTGAGACGGGCCAGTGCACGGTTGTTCCCGGTCACGGCGGCCAGCCGCCACAGCTTCGACACCGTGCCGTCGGGGCGGGTGATCTGCCACTGCTGCAGGACGTTCATGCCCTTGGAAAGCTGGCCTGCGTCCACGAGGGACTCGGCCAGGTCGTAGCCGCGTGTCTTCCCAGCGCGCTCCAGATTCTCGGCGGCGTACCGCTGCATGTGGACGGCCACGTCGTACGGCTGCTCGGCGAGGGTGAGCGCTGCCTTCGGCTCCCCGTCCTCCTCCGCCGCCCGGACCACAGGACGCGGCCGCCGGCCACCGAGGGCGGTGAGGAGAGCCTGGCGCTCGCCTTCCAGTTCCCCGACATGGCGCTCAGCGTCCTTATGCTTCTGCGTGGCTGCCGCCAGGGCCTGCGCGGCGTATGTGTCGTCACCGGCCGCGCGGCGGCAGCTTTCCCGCTCCTTCTCAGCGGTCTTCGCGGTCTTCCTGGCTTCATGCAGCGCCAGCTCGGCGGCGATGAGGTCCTTGACGCGCTGGCTGGCCTCAGCAACGGGCGGAGACCAGCAGCTGACGGTGCGGTCGTTGAGGTCCCACGGGACCACCGCAGCACCATGGACGTCACACATCAGCAGGAGCACCTGCTCCTCGCCAGCCTGCACCAGACGGTAAGCGGAGGGCTTGAGCACCTTCTTGTTGCTCCGGCTGGCGATCAGGCCCTTGATCTCGGTGTCCGGAAGAGCGGTGGCCAGCCCCTCGGTGATCGCCTGCCGGGGAGGGGGTACGACCCCGTGTTCCGCGCAGGTGTTCTCGATGGCGTCCGCGAGGTTACGGCCCCAGGCGTCGGTGCCGATGCGTGGGAAAATGCCGTCAGGTCGTTTCGCGACCATGAGGTTGTCCTTCCACCCGGGGTGTGCCGGGCGAACACAGAAGCTCCCGTCTCTCGGGAGCGTGTCACGCGCCCGAGCGCCGAAGCCTCGTGCTGGCGAGGAACGGGCCAACACCCTGCAGAAGGGAGTGCGGCGGTCCTCGCCCCGTACGGCCCACCTGCCAACGCCCGAAGAACGATCAGCCCCAACAACGCCTCGGTGGCGTCTGGACGTCTCGCAGCTTGCTCCTGCTCCGCCGACGGCGGCATGAGGCGGACGCCGGTGATGAGCCACCGACGTGCACAACGGAATCTGCCACCCGCTCCCGCGCAATGCCGAACTAGGACGGCGGAGTTCATTAGATCAGGTGAACCAACAACCAACCGGGCCGCCCGCAGGTCGATTTGAGGTAAAGCACGATGACAACGAAGCAGCGTCAACTGGCAAGCCGGGCTATGCGGTTCTGACCGGAGAACTCGACGGTCAGGTGGGTATGGCGAGGTAGCCCCTGGGCTCTGGTGGGTCCGGGGCTGCTGGTCGTGCTGGCGGTGGTGTGTCAGGCGCCTGCCGGGGTGAGGGTGACGTCGTGGCCCAGGGCGGTGAGCTGGCGGACGAGGTCGCGGGTTTTGCGGGTCGGGTCGAGGTTCTTGGTGTGCCAGTCGGGGCCGAGGTCGCGGTAGCGGGCGGTGGGGTCGTTCATGAGGTGCCAGACCGTGACCAGGATGGAGCGGGCGACGGCGACCAGGGCCTTGAGGTGGCCTCGTCGTTTGACGATGCGGCGGTAGCGGGCGCCGAGGAAGGTGTCGGTGCGGGCCGCGGAGACGGCGGCTTCGCCGAGTGCTCCGCGCAGCCAGGGGTTGCCTTTGCCCGCGGGCCCGGAGGTGTTCTTCGGGCCGGACTGGAAGGTGCGGGGGGACAGGCGTGCCCAGGAGGCCAGGTGGCCGGCGGTGGGGAACACGCTCATGTCGGTGCCGATCTCGGCGAGGATGACCTGGGCCGTGGCGGGCCCGACGCCGGGGATCTCGTCCAGGCGCTCGATGTCGGTCAGCGGCATCAGCATGCCCTGGCCGGGCCGGCCGTCGTCCCTGTCACCGTCCTGGTCGCCGGGGGTCGTGGAGAGTTCGCCGAGACGGGTGGTGATGCGGGCGGTGAGCTTGTCGATCTGCAGGGTGAGGTAGTCGACGGTGTCCAGCAGCATCCGCAGCATGAACGCGTGGTGTTCCTCGAACCCGCCGGCCAGTGCCTCTTGAAGCTCGGCGGGAGAAGCCTTGATGGTGCCGTGTGCGAGGCCCGCCAGGGCTCTGGGACTGCGTTCGCCCGCGATCAGTGCTTCGAGCATCGCCCGCCCGGAGACCCCGAAGATGTCGGAGATCACCGAGGACAGTTTGATCTGCGTGTCCTCCAGGAGTTTCTCCGCGCGCTGTTTGTGCCGGGTGCGCTCGTGGGTGAGGACCGCGCGGGAGCGGGTCAGGTCCCGCAGTTCGCGCACCGGCTTCGGGGCACGAACGAGGCCCTCAGCATGCCGCGTTCGGCCAGCTTGGCCAGCCACACCGAATCGAGCTTGTCGGTCTTCGGGCGGCCGGGGACGTTCTTCACGTCACGCGCGTTGACCAGCCAGCACTCCAGCCCCCGCGACTCCAGGAGAAAGAAGAAGGGCTTCCAGTACGTCGAGGTGGCCTCCATCACGACCCGGGTGATGCCCTGGCATATCAGGTGGTCCGCGAGGTCCAGGATGGCGCCGCTGGTCGCGGCCACGTGCCACACCCGCTGCACTCTCCGGCCGGGCTTTTCCTCGTGTGGGACCCGGGTGCACACCATCCCGGACGCCTTGGCGATATCGATCGCCGCGACCCGCTCCACCAACTCCGGGCCCTGCTCGCTCTCCTCGGCAACCGTCTCTGCCACGGGCGAGTGCCCCTTTCGATCGTTCCGTTCGTGCCGTCCGTACAAGGCGGCGCCCGCCCCAAGGGGCCACGGGGGAAACGAAATCTGACCGGCGTGCTCTACGGCAACAAGGCAAGGCCCCGCAGCGGCCCCTGCACCAGACTGACCTGCGGGCTTGGTGTCCCAACGAGCTACCGGAGTCGGCGAGCGGGCGCCGCGATCATGTTTTCACGCCGGCAAGGCGTTCCCCGACAGGGACCAGAAGGACTGACCTG